>JBMFPH010000113.1:0-10257 GCA_049969215.1 Anaerolineae bacterium
CGGCAGACGCTGTGGCACGTCAAGTTGAACGCTGTGTGCGGTCGCTTGAGGGACAGGATAGCCGAGTCCGCTCTGGAAGCGGTCCCTCAGAGCATCGTTTCTTCGTCACTGCTGCGCCGGATGTGCTTCAATCGCTGCTGGTGCACTTTACTGGTCGGGAGTGGCCGGTAGAACGCCTTGCTTGGCGCACTGGTCACCTCGCCTTCGCCTCGGAGCATTCTGATCGGGGCGTGCGCTCGGATGAGGGACAGGTATGATGCCTCGTCCGCGCGTCGTGTTTATGGGAACACCCGAATTTGCTTTGCCCAGCTTGCAGGTGTTGTTGGACACTTGCCAGGTGGTTGGTGTGGTGACCCAGAGGGAACGTCCCAGCGGGCGTGGTCTTCAAACGCGACCCTCACCAGTGCATGTGATGGCAATGCAACATCATCTACCGGTGATCACGCCCCCTTCGTTGCGTCGGGATGATGTGGTGGAGCAACTTCGCTCTTGGCAGGCGGATGTGATTGTCGTGGCCGCGTTTGGTATGTTGCTTCCGCTGGCTGTATTGGAGCTACCACCGCATGGGTGTATCAACGTGCATGCCTCATTGTTGCCACGCTGGCGCGGTGCTGCCCCGGTTGCTGCGGCGATCCTGGCGGGTGACGAGCGCACGGGAGTTACCTTGATGCAAATGGATGCCGGCCTGGACAGCGGGCCGATCATCCGCCAAGCAGAACTGCCCATCGCACCAGATGACACCCAGGGGACGTTGACGCACAAGCTAAGCCAGCTGGGCGCTTCCTTGTTGGGCCAAACGTTGCCCGACTGGCTAGCTGGGCGCATAGTCCCCCGCCCGCAGGATGAGGCACAGGTGACCTGGGCGCCGCCGCTCAAGAAGGAACAGGGTCGTATCTGCTGGGAGCAGCCTGCGCTGTTCATCGAACGCCAGGTGCGTGCGTTTCACCCGTGGCCGGGCACCTTCACAGAATGGCGTGGTGTTCCGCTCAAAATACTCAAGGTGCGGGCCATACCAGCTTTGCCGGAGGTGACTGATCCCTTAGCTCATCCACCAGGCACTGTGGTGACAACACCCGAAGGGGTATGTGTGGTCACCAGCGCGGGACTGGTGCAGTTATCGGAAGTACAGTTGGCAGGGCGGCGTCCTATGACGGCAATGGAGTTCGCACGCGGCGCGCGTGGATTCATTGGAAGCCGGCTGATCTAGCTATCTCTAGCCCCCGCGGTGATGACCCATTTTGGGTCCGCAGTTCGTCTGATGGATTCCATGGATATCGAGGGACGGTGCCTTCCTCGAGGGCGTGATTGCTTGCTCAGATGTCAGATATATGTTGTGCGGATCAGGGCGGCTTGACACGCTAACGAGGGTACAACGATCTTCCTTGTTCCTGCTGCTAAGTGGTATGATACATGCCAATGCAAACCCCACCTGATCACGATACCCAACCTGTTGTCGCTCTGCGTCCTTTTCTGCACGGTCACCTGGCCACAAGCCGACTTCGCTTGTGGCCGCTCGTGGCGTTTTGGACAGGCACTGCGCTCTTTTTCGCGATAAGCAGCGTCCTGAGCGCGATCCACTTCGTGGAAGTCCTCTTGGACGCAAGCGCGGACTGGTCCACACTTGCGGCACATCATCTCGCTTGGTTAGGGGCTGCTGTGTTCCTGTTTGCCTGTAGCGTGATTAGCTTGGCGCTGTCCCTGCTGGTGTTCGGGAGGCATATCAGCGGCCTATACGGAAGCTTGGTGTTTGGTCTGTTACTCACGCTGATCGCACCATTGGTGGGACTTCTGGCGCCTCAGTCGGACTATCTGGGTGCGATTTGTGCCGGGCTCATCCCCGCTGCATCCATATTGTATGCTCTTCTCAACCTGGATAGCTTCTTGAGTGAATAATCTGTAATTTTCGTGCTAGCAGCGATTGCTATACTTTTGACGCCTCTTCAGCTGATCGGGTAAAATAGAGCATGTTGGTCAATAGAAATGTTGATTCGACAGGGGGTATAGAAGTGGAACAGTATGATCGGCCTGCGCTGGCCGGGGATCATACGCATTGCGTTTGGGATGGTGCCATTACGCAAGATGGTAATGTGGTGGGGATGTGGGAAGTGGCGGGTTACACCGCCGGATGGCATAAGTCTTCAGCTGTGCCAGGACACACGGTAGATCGGCACCTTCCCTGGTTTGCGGCTGACATTAGTAACTTGTGGCCCGATTACACAAACATGCACCGTGTCATTGTCATCGCCAGACCCGACTACTGAAGTTCATCTCGGGGCACCTTGTAGGAGAGATGCTAACATGCGAGTTTTGTTGGTCAATCCTAGATTCCGTCTCCCCATTGACACACGCACAACGCCTCATCTGGGGTTGGCCTACTTGGCTGCAGTCTCAGAGCAGCGTGGCGACGAGGTGATGGTCTTCGATGCTGATGTGGAAGATGAGAGCGTCGTCGATGCAGTGCACCGCTTCGAACCACATCTGGTGGGCATCACAGCAAATACCCCGCAGGTCAAGCAAGCTTGGCGCACAGCGCAAGCGATCAAGAGTGTGCTGGATGTGCCAGTCGTACTGGGTGGTCCGCATCCATCCGTGTTACCCGAGGAGAGTGTCAGTCGCCCTGAAGTGGATATCGTGGTACGTGGCGAGGGCGAGGAGACGTGGTTGGAGCTGAGCACGGTCATAGAGGGCGCACGTCAGATGGCGCCTCGTCTCACCGTCAATCAGCTGCTCGATCCGCAAGCGCATCTTCTGGACCACGTGCAGGGCATCACCTATCAGACCCTGGATGGCGCGGTGCATCACAATCCTGCGCGACCGCCGATCGCCGACCTGGACAGTCTCCCCTGGCCAGCATACCATTATTTCAAAATGGAGCGCTACACCAACCTGCAGCCAGCGATCGATGCGGTGGATGGCGCCCGAAGTTTTAGCATTCTCACCTCGCGTGGCTGTCCTTATCGTTGCACGTATTGTTCGCAGAGCATCATGCCGCAGAAATGGCGTGCACGGAGCCCGGAAAACATCCTGCTGGAGTGGCGTCATCTAGTTGAAGGCCTGGGTGCACAGGAGATCGGTGTGCTCGATGACAGCGCTAACATTCGCGTAGATCGGCTGATGCGTCTTGCCGACCTGCTCATCGAACACCATCTGAACCATGTGCCGTGGATTTTCGTCAACGGTATCCGCGCCGATCTTGCCTCAAAGGAGCTGTTGGCGCGTATGAAACAAGCGGGCTTAAAGCGCACCGCCTTTGGGGTCGAGTCAGGTGACCCGGAAATCTTGCGTTCGATCAACAAGCGCATCGACATGGATACAATCCGGCAGGCATTTAAGAATGCCAAAGAAGCCGGTCTGGAGACGATAGGCTTTTTCATCATTGGCTTACCCGGCGAAACGGAAGAGACGATGGAGCGCACCATCCGCTTTGCCTGTGAGCTCGATCCTCTGATTGCCAATTTCTCCATGATGACCCCTTATCCGGGCACGAAAGTGTACGAAATTGTCAAAGAACACGGTCGTATGTTGGTGAAGGATTGGGATGAGTATGTCTTCTTCGAAGGCAGGGCGCGCTACGAGATGGGTGCTCTGACCGCCGAGCTGGTCGAGCGGAAATGGCGCGAAGCATATCGACGTTTCTATCTGCGTCCTCACCGCATTCTGCGCACTCTATTGCGCAAGGACTTCTGGATCAACTGGCGGCGCACATTTCGGTTGGCCTATCGTACTCTTTTCCCACGTCGGGAGAGGGAGGATTTGAGGAAAGCAATGGAGTCTATATAGCTGAGATGGGCAAGTTGTGCAGGGGCGTGTTAGTTGGCAGGATCTGGCTAGGCGGCTGGAGTTTCTGGCGTATAGTTACAGCTCTTGCGCTGATGGCGTCCGTGATCGCATGTAGCCTCAGCTTGCCAACCGCACGTATTGTTACGCCGACACCCTTCCCCACGCTGACTCTCACGCCCACCGAGCTGAGCAACTCAGGGGCGACCCTAGTGACACGACTGACCCCAAGAGACGTGGTCGAACAAGCCGCGGCACGCATGGTCAAGGTGGAAGCTTTTCATTTCTCGGTTCATCCCAGTGGTAGCAAGCTTAATATAGGATCACTGTTGAACCTGCCGGTGCCCGTCCATTTGACCGGGATCGAAGGCGACATCGTGTCACCCAATCAGCTACACGCCCGCGTCGCGGTGACCATTTTGGGTGTGTCAACACGTCTGGATCTAGTATACTACGAAGGCCAAATGTATCTTGACAATCCTCTCGCCGGCAAATGGGAAAAGCTCCCCAAAGAGGTAGGTCAGTCTTTCTCGCCTTCCATATTGTTGAGTCCCGAACGGGGATTGCCTGCCTGGCTGGCAGCGTTGGAATGGCATATGGTCAGTTTTGACGAAGTACAGGGTGAGCTCGCCTATCATCTGCAAGCACGTGACGTGCCAGATGTCAACGTGACAGGCTTGGATAACGGAAGCAAGGCTATCATCGACATATGGATAGGGATGCAGACATTTCTCCTGTACCAGGTGCAGATCGACGAACGAGCTACCGAGGGCAAGGAAGCGATCTCTTGGCTTTTGACCCTCTCTGCTTTTGATCGTCCGGTAGTCATTACACCCCCCGTAGTGCAGTGAGGTGAAGTTAATGAGGACGACGCTTATTTACGCTGGCATCGCGGGCAAAGGATTTAACAGCTTGAAACAGGGCATGGACTCGGGGTGGATCAGCCACGGCCTGGCGAGCATTTCCGCTTATGCCCGTGCCCATGGTTTCGCTGTTGACTTGATCGACCTACGGGCTCTGAACGGTTGGGAACATTTCCGCCAGGAATTTCTAGAACGAAAACCGGATGTGGTTGGTTTCACCATGATGAGCGTGGATTTCAATCCGGTGATGAAGGCGATAGAAATCATCAAAGAAGCGAGACCGGACACGGTGACCGTGGTGGGTGGCCCACACCCTTCGTTTGAGCCGCGGAGTGTGCTCGACAACCCACGTGTGGATTATGTGGTGGTCGCAGAGGGAGAGATCACGTTCACCAACTTGTTGCGTGCTGTCGCGGAAAAGCGGCCACCGGAAGACCGTCTGCTAATCGGCATCCACCCCAATCTCGATCGGTTACCTTATGCCGACCGTGATCTCTTTCTTGATGAGTGGCGCAAGTTCGGCTATGACCTGGAATCGCCTGAGGTACCGTTTGTGGAGGAGCTACCACCGCCCTTTGTCACCATCATAGCTGGTCGCGGCTGTATGTACAATTGTAGCTTTTGTAAGCCGGCCGAGGATTTCCTGTTTGGCAAAGGAACGCGCCGGCGTTCGGTGCCCAATATTATCGGCGAGCTCAAAGATCTGCGCGAGCGTTATCATTTCAATAGCTTTATGTTTCATGATGACTGCCTTCTGGAGGACCATCGGTGGTGCAAGGAGTTTGTGGAAGCATACCGGATGGAGGGATTTTGGCAACCGTATTTCTGTCAAGCGCGTGCCGACCTGATGGTACGTCACGAAGAAACGGTGGCTTTGATGGCAGCGAATGGGCTGAAGGGGTTGTTCATCGGTTTTGAGTCGGGCTCAGACCGCGTGCTGAAATTCCTGCGCAAGGGTACCACTCGGCGCATCAACTTAGAAGCGGCGAAGATCTGCCGTAAGTATGGCTTGACTATCTGGGCAAATTACATGCTCGGCATGCCCACCGAGACACAGGAGGAGGTGCTGGAGACGGTCTCGATGCTCAAAGAGATCGACCCCGACTACTACAGCCCCGCTTTCTACACTCCACATCCTGGCACCGATCTGTATGACTACACGATGGAGCATGGGCTTTCTTTGATTGAAGACTACGACTCGTACCGCCGCAATCCCACCGAGCTGAAGATCAAGGGGCACGACTGGGAATTTATGCAATGGGCCCTGGCTGAGAGCCAGCGGCGCAAGCCGATCAATCAGCTGAAGCGCACAGTGCGTCGGCTGTGGAACAAGTACACCGACCCGCGCCGTTATCGACGCAAATTGAAACATCTACTAGGAGCAGCTTGATCATCCGTCCTTCGACGCATATGTTCCTGTAATGTTTGCCAGCCAATGTGAGGAAACGGGACCTGGTCGGAATAATCCTTTCAGAGGCGCAACTCGACAATATCCCCGTCGTGTAGAACGTAGTCACGCCCCACTGGCTGGCCATCGAAGACACCACTTCCCCATATGCGCGCGGATTTTAGCTTTTCCACAAAGTCCTTGTGAACCTTTCCAGCCAGCTCTTCCACCGTGGTGCCCTCCTTCAACACGAACGGCGCCGTCAGGTCAGGTTCCTTGCCAGGGGGCTTGGAGTACACGCGTATCACTCCTAAGTGGCCAAATATTACGTGTTTGAGTTGCTCCAAATTGCGTCCGGTGGCTGCCGAAACGGCCAATATCGGAAGATCATCGCCTAACAATTCGCATAATGCTTGATAATCTGCATCAAAGCGTTCATCGTCGCACTTATTCACCACTATAACCATCGGTCTGGCCGATGGCTGTCCCTCCTGCACAGTCAGTGGTGTGCCACGTCGCTGTGGGATGATTCGATGAGTCTGTAGGATGGCCAGGGCATCTTCTATCTGACCGAGCGGGTCAGCTTGTAAGTCGATCACCAACAAGATGAGATCAGCCCGCCGGATTAAGTCAAACAGTTCGCCCACGTTAAACTCCAGATCGAGGGGAGGTGTGTCCACCAGCTGGATCTGAATGTTTTCGAATGGCATCATTCCGGGCGTGGGCACCCAAGTGGTGTAAGGATAATCGGCCACTTCAGGGTCTGCGTTGGTCAGAGCAGCCACAAGTGCCGATTTGCCCACATTGGCCGGACCGACGAGTACTGCTTGTCCTGCACCCTCACGTGTGATGTGGAAGGCAGAGGTCTGGCGGGCTGGCTTCTTCTTGCTTTGCGCAACCGCCTTCAGCTTGGCGAGCTGGCGGCGCAGATCGGCGCGCAAATGATCTGTACCCTTGTGCTTGGGAACAGTGCTGATCAGCTCCTCAAGCAAGGCAATCTTCTCGCGAGGCGATTCTGCCTCGCGATAGCGTCTTTCAACCTCAAAGTACTCTGGAGGAAGATTGGCTGGCATACCTAACAGGTGATATTCTGTCTCTCAGGCGACCGTTCGCTGCAAACCCGTTAGCAGCTATATCCCTGTCCGGCGTTTCTAGCGTGCGCAGCCGCTGCAACCTCCTGCCGCCGCTGCCAGCCGTCCCTGCACGTGGCGAATGAATGCCACCAGGCGGGCATCCAACGGTGCCTCGGTGCCATCAGAGAAGAGCTTGGGTACGCCTACCTGATCGAGCAGATTGTGCGCTGCCTCCAGACTGGCGAACGGGCTGGGCGAAGTACGCTGATCTGCTTCGCGCAGCGCAGCCAACAAATCCTCTTCCGTCAGGTCGAGATTCCTGGCTTCCACCAATTCCATATACAAAGCTTTGGCAAACTTTTCCACGGCCATTTTTCCCCTTTCATTATCCAAACCTCGTGCAACCGTTCCACCAACATTTCTGCTTCCAGCAGAACTGTGTGCACACTGTACTTTAATCTTATTATAGCACATGTGCACGTGCTGTACCAGCTCGCTGAAGACCTTGGGTGTATTTCAATTTGGGGGCGGGTTGAAGCGGTAATCCAGAGTTGCGAGGGTTATCCGAGACGCGACCGTGAGGGAGCGGTATAGCCTCCACTCCGGCCTTCCCCGTAGACGGAGTGGGAGTCCACTTGCTCACGCGCGCGGTTCGGCTTGACTCCATCTCTCCTCAAAGGTGAAATGCACCCGGAGACCTCTTCGCTTGATGGCTGAGAAGCGTGCCTTTGCTACCCAAGAATGACAAAAGGGTATATGATTTATTGCAAAGAGTTGTATATCGAGGAGTGAGTTGCCCGAGCTGCCTGAAGTCGAGACCATCGTGCGTTATTTGCGACGCGAGGCATTACCAGGTCGGATCATCACGCAGGTGACTGTAGAATGGCGGCCTATGGTGCAGCGTTCTTTCTTGGATGTGCTCACAGAGCTCCCTGGTCGATGCATCGAACGAGTGGAGCGGCGGGGCAAGTACATCGTGTTCCCGTTATCTGGGGAGATTGTGCTGCTTATTCATCTGAAAATGAGTGGCCGCGTATATGTATGCACTGCCGATGCACCACCTGATCCCTACACTCGGGTTACATTTGCGTTGGATGATGGCCGCGAAATGCGCTTTAGAGATCCACGCAAGTTCGGACGAGTTTATCTGACCCCAGATATTGCCCTTGTGTTAGGACATCTGGGCCCTGATCCCCTTGAGGAGCGTTTCACCGCAGAGGCGTTTCTGGCGCGCATCAATGGTCGGCGAGGTATGATCAAACCCTTACTGATGGATCAGAGCTTCCTGGCTGGCATCGGCAACATCTATGCCGATGAAGCCCTGTTTCAAGCGCGCATCCATCCGCGTCGCCGTGCGGAAACACTCTTAGAGGAGGAAAAGCGCGCTTTGTATCATGCTATCCGCCGTGTTCTAGTACGTTCCATCGAGCTCAACGGGGCTACTTTAGTGGATGGGATGTACTATGGCGGCAGTTTCCAGAAAGCTTTCTGTGTTTACAGCCGTGGAGGCCAACCCTGTCCTGTGTGTGGCAGCGTCATCGAGCGGATAAAGATTGGACAGCGTTCGTCATATTTCTGCCCCAAATGCCAGACGTGACACGTGCAGGATCGAGAGGAGAGGACTTATGGAACAACTCGGGACCATGGAACCAGAAAAGCTGCTCCAGCTATTGTTGGGCGTGATCAGCTGTGCATTTATGATGATAATTGTCACCGTCGTGTATGTTGTGCTCGCCAGGAGGATGCGGCGTGAGCGCGGCTATCCCACGAGACAACCAGATGGATATGCTGGAATGCCCGGGGTGAGCGATAGCTTGAAGGAGATAGCTACTCCGGATGTGGCAGCGAGATTGATGGGCATAGACCGCACAGATTGGCAGGCTGAGGACACAAAGATGGGCCAGGTACGTCCGGCGCAGTGCGCTCCAGAGATTCTACGTGTTGTGCAAGACATCTCGAGTGGAGAGATTTCGATCAGAATAGCAGAGGTGCGCTATACCCGCTTGGGTGAGGTGCGTGATCAAGCGCTGGGCAAGCGTATCCTGGAAGCGATCACATGGGCGCTGCGCTTTAGTGAGGGCAGAGTAGCGGAGGATGATGGCGTTAAATTCTTAGAGCTGCCGCCATGCGACGCGGTGCATGTGCCAGAGCCCCTTCCGTCCTTGGCGGATGGGAATGAACCCGGCGAGATAATGCGGCTATTAGGGGATGTAGAACGTGGCGAGTTCTGGATCCAGGTAGCGGGCCGCAGCTATGCCCGGCTGGCTGATGTGGTTGATCCGGACGTAGCGCTCCACATCCTTAGGGGTATCAGCTACCTGCTCCAGTTCAGCTATGGGAGGCTGATGGCCAATGACGGGGTCCGCTCGGTGCCGATACCGAAGCTATCCACCAAGCCAACAGCGTCTGTGGTGCGCGCTTTGGCCGCCCCTGGGGGAGCACAACAGCGCTCCGCGCAGGATAAACAGGAACAATTCTTCCAGAGCTTGATGAGGGATTCGACGCGCTCTCAAGATGTGTGGGCACGGCGGGTTTCTGCAGGCGAAAGGCGTGTCAGCACTATGAGAGCACACGGTACCTCCACTTTCAGCTTGGCGGAAGAGATTGATCGTATCTTCCAGCGCAAACTTGAGGCGTCGCCATTTGCCCATTTGGATGCTCAGTTTGTGGAACGTCCAGATGGGAGTGTCCGCATTCGTGTGGGCACAAAGTTTTATGAATGCCCCGAAGAGGTCCCTGATCCCGAGCTGAGAAAGATTATCGAGGCAGCCATCGCAGAGTGGTAACGCGAGAGTAGAATCTTGACATAATGTAAAGGATTCACAATTAGAGCATTGCTCCCACACCCTATAGAGGAGCAAGAGCTCCTTGGAACCAGGTGACCAGCTCGCGCCGCTCACTCTCGGGCAGAAAAGATGCGGCGGCGGCATGGAGGATCGTCTGACAGATCGCCTGGAAGTCGATCTCCATGTGTTGAATAGCCAGCAAGTATTCATTCGTCAGAGAGGTGTTGGAGATCCCAGGGTCGTCCGTGTTAATGGTAACGCGCACATCCTGTTCCATGTAATAGCGCAGTGGGTACTCAGAGAGCGTGGCAATGGCACCCGTGTGTAGGTTGCTGGTTGGACACATTTCAAGCGTGACCCCTCGTTCTGCT
>JBMFPH010000114.1:0-10221 GCA_049969215.1 Anaerolineae bacterium
GGTCTCCAAGCCGGCAATGATGCGCAGCAAGGTGGTTTTGCCGCATCCCGAGGGGCCTAACAGACATACAATCTCACCCTTGTGCACTGCGAAGCTCACTGCGCGCAGGACAGGCATGCTGGCGAACGTTTTCCAGATGTCCACTACTTCGAGCGCTGTCATTGATGGGTCGCGGACATCCTCAGAGGCGGTGCACCGCATCCACGATCAACTGAGCTGCGCGTATGGCACTCCACTTACCTGTATTAAGCACCAGGTGGTATAGTGTTGGGTCATCCCACGCAATGCCATGGAAGCGCTTTAGATATTCCGCAGCAGCACGATCGCGTTCGTTGACCAATGTAACCGCAGCAACACGGGTGATATTCAGCGTGTGATGGGTACGGCGCACGCGTTCCACTAACGGCGCCACAATGCGCACATGCAGCACGCCGGGCACATCCTTCAAGATAGCCTGTCCCCCACGCCCTACGATTACCACGTTACCGCGACGATACGCAGCGCGTACCAGGAAACGCACGAGCTCGATGCTCTCGTGCTCGTAGAACTCGCGGATTTCGCTACGGCCACTGGGCCATCGCACAAGGGTTTGACCGACCAGACGACGTACCTGCAACATGCGTTCAAGCACGTTTTGCACACGGTAGTCATACTCCGTGTAGTCGATAGGCTCAGCAACTGGCAGCTCACTCTCCCCAGCGACTTGTTTCATCAGGTCACGGTCAAAATAAGCGTAGTGGAGCATCTGACAGAGCAGTTTGGCAATTTGCTCACCCCCGCTCCCCAGTTGGCGTGAGATAGTGATGACCGCCATTGTCTTCCCCCCCATCCGGTTCCGAATTCGCCCGAGTATTGCAATCTCGAGCGCGGCGCTGTGTCTTGAAATAGGATACCACCAAATGCTATGTAGCGCCATAAGCTAGAAGAGCAAATGGTGCGTGGCATAAAAAACTTGCGCGCCCAGCAAGATTGTGCTATATTGATTTCTGGAAGTGCGGGTATAGTTCAGTGGTAGAACGTCACCTTCCCAAGGTGAATGTCAGGGGTTCGAATCCCCTTACCCGCTCTTTTTTTGTTCCACAACTCGTGGAAAATCAAGGATTGTGCCCCTTCAAATGGAAATGTGAGGAAGGGTGCGTCGATGTAAGGCTCGCAGTAAGGGGAAGAGGACAAGGACGGCAACCACGTTGAGCAGTGAGGCTGGCAGCGCAATACCCAGCAACGTAGCATCCCAGTCAATGGGAACACCCGTTAAAGTGAGAAGCAGCATCGAAATCAGGTAGTAGATGATACTTAACGGGAAAGTGAGCAATAGTGGCAACACCAAGCTGGTGCCGTACACACGGCTATGGGTAAGCCTCACAAGTAAACAAATGACAACCAACGAGACGATAGAAAGACCAAACGGGGCATTCGAAAGTAAATCAAGGCCAATTCCTCCTATTAAAGACCATGTCCAGCCTTCTGCCGCTCCCCGCAGAGCGGTCCAGCTGATAACCGCCAACAACACCAAATCAGGGTGGACGCCCCCGATACTGAGCAGATGCCCCCAGCTGGATTCGATCAGAACAAGAGCGAATAAGAGCGCGATCTGATAACTACGGATTGGTATTCTCTCCCCCTGTTTCAGAACTGAGCGAAGCATCTATCTCCAGAGGCTTGAAGGTGGTGATGACCAGCACTGTTTCGATCCGGCTGAAATCTACCGCCGGGCGCACATATGCCGTCTGAAACATGTCCGCATCCCGATGTGATACCTCAACGACCTGACCGATAACCAGCTTATCCGGGAATGTGCCACCCAGGCCGGAGGTCACGATGATATCGCCTGGATTGATCACCTCACCTTGGGGAATGCGTTCCATAATCAGCTCACTCTTTACCGAGCCACGCACGACTCCAGTGACCCGCGAGTTCAACACCCGTGCGTTCACCGCGCTGGACGGGTCAATCAACAACAGCACCTCAGCGATGTTAGGCCCCGCGCGAATAATGCGTCCCACAAGCCCCCGATCGGTCACTACGGGCATTCCAGGCGCCACGCCGTCGCGTACTCCTACATCAATGAAGATGGTGAACAAGAGATTGCTGGGATTTTCTCCGATTTTTTGACCGACTACTGCTGCGGTACGATAGTCATATTGGGGGTTGTTGCGCGTGTAATTGAGCAGCTGCCGCAATCGGAGGTTCTCCTGTTCCACCTCAGCCAGACGAACATTTTCCACCGAGAGACGATTTACCTCTGCCTGCAACCATTCCATCCGTTGGCGCAACCGCTGGATGTTCTGCAAATCTCCAGCCGAGCGCTCAACTGCCTGACTGATGCTACTCATCACAACTTGTAATGGAACGAAAAGGTTGCGCGCCACATCACGCAATGGCTGTACGTAGCCCAGCTGGCTTGCCAGCAAGCTAAGGACCAGGACGACCAGCATGGTGATGTAGGAGAGCCAGGAAGATCTGGGATTGCTCAGCATGAACTCTAGCCCACAGAAAGATCACGAAACAATTCGGTTGACAGTGCCCTTGGCAAACGTTGAAGGATTTCTTCGGAGAAGCTTGTCACAATGGAGGAGCTAACCGCGATGGTTGCCACCGACACGGTCCAAACTGGCCAACACTCGGCTATATTTGTCCAGATTCTCCACAACGATGCCTGCGCCGCGCGCCACACAAGTGAGTGGGTCTTCCGCTACATACACGCGAATCCTGGTCTCCTCCGACAAACGTTCTGCCAAACCCTGCAGCAGTCCTCCACCGCCAGCCAGGGCAATCCCGTTTTCCATCAGGTCGGCAATCAACTCTGGAGGTGTCTCGTCCAATGCACTGCGCACGGTGTCCACAATGATGGAGACCGCATCGCTCAGTGCCTCACGAATCTCCACACTGGACACCTCCACTGCTTCTGGGAGACCGGTGACAAGATTGCGACCACGCAGGGTGATGGTTTGTTCTTCAGGAAGTGGGTACGCCGAGCCAATGGTGATCTTGGCCCTTTCTGCCATGCGCTGACCAATGAGCAAGTTGTACTTCTGGCGAGCATATTGAATGATCGCCTCATCCATTTCATCGCCTGCCACGCGGATAGAGCGACTGACCACGATGCCTTCCAGGGAGAACACGGCCACTTCCGTAGTTCCACCGCCGATATCAATCACCATACTCCCTATCGGCTCCGCCACCGGAAGGTTGGAGCCGATTGCCGCGGCCATCGGTTCTTCGATCAGATAGGCCTCACGTGCACCAGCAGCCAGTGCAGCATCGCGCACGGCGCGCTTCTCAACTTGGGTCACCCCGCTGGGAATGCCAATCACTACTCGCGGGCGCGGGATGGGGAAGAAAGACTGCTCGTGAACCTTGCGGATGAAGTAGCGTATCATCGCCTCGGTGATCTCGAACTCGGAGATAACACCGTCACGCAAGGGGCGAATAGCTACCACATTAGCCGGTGTTCGCCCCACCATCTCCTTTGCCTCGATGCCGATGGCGAGTGGCCGCCTGGTGCGCCTGTCAATCGCCACTACTGAGGGTTCATTAATTACGATGCCCTTCCCGCGTACGTGGACGAGCGTGTTGGCCGTTCCCAAATCGATGCCCACGTCCATCGAGAAGAGACCCAGAAATGCATTAAACGGATTAAACACGCGAGTCTCGCTCTCCTTCGTTCCCGCTAGACAAATGCACCTCAGTTCTCTCAGTCCGTTAGGTGTTGCGCACCCTCTATCTTGTAATTATAGCACATTTTCGGCGTGAGACAAGGTTTAGCACTTAGGGCAAGAGTCCACATATTCTTACGGTCATCCTTGTGCTGGAACTTCCCAAGTTCTTCGAGATCCCCCAGCTTGCACGATTAGCTTGTTTGTGGCAGGCTCATGTTATCCATTGGAGATCGTGCAAAACCGTTCTCGGATCGATTATACGATAAAGTTGGATACTCCACCCCATGACGTATCCAGTACACTAATATCATATAGTGGAGGAAACCGGGCCGTCGTAATATGGTAGGAGCAACAGAACCGTGGCAGGACAACTATCTACATATCCTGAATCCCTCGATAACCGAACGCCTCGGGTGCATTCGTCATGTTTTGTTCGATTTCGACGGCACCATTTCCACCCTGCGGCAGGGATGGGAAGAAGCAATGATCCCTGTTATGTTAGAAGCGATCTGCGGTTCGCATCCGGTGACGCCCGAAATCGAGCAGGAGGTGCGGGAGTATGTAGATCGCTCTACAGGTATTCTCACCATTGAGCAAATGCGCTGGCTGGTGGATGCGGTGCGTCGCCACGGATTGGCCGGTGAGCCACTGACAGCGGCGCAATACAAACAGATTTATCTGGATCGGCTGTTGGTGACAGTTAGTCGACGGGTGGAGCGTGTAGCCCGCGGCGAGACGTCTCCCTCTGATGCAATGATCATCGGAGCGGAGGAGTTCTTGCGCGCACTCTACGCCCGTGGGGTGACACTTTATCTGGCCAGTGGCACCGACCATCCCTATGTTATCCGTGAGGCATCCGTGTTGAAGATAGATCACTACTTTGCAGGTGGCATCTACGGCGCCTTGGATGCCACCGAAGCAAACAACAAGGAGCGCATTATCCAACGTATCTTGGACGAACATGGGTTATCAGGCCGGGAGCTGCTGGTGGTAGGAGATGGCCCCGTGGAAATCCGTGAGGCGGTAGCACGCGGAGCAATTGCGCTGGGTATGGCGACCGATGAGGTAGCACGCCGTGGATGGAATCCTCACAAGGTGCGCCGGCTCACTGGTGCAGGTGCTGACCTGCTGGCACCTGATTTCAGTCGCGTGGATGTGTTGTTGGACATCCTGTTTGACAGGGGAAATAGCCCTGTTGGAGAAAGAAATGCGAGGAGCTCAGCATGAACAGAGGATTGACAAGACAGATTCTGAACGTGTTAGCTGCGGCCGCTACCATCGCTTTCAATGGAATAGCGAACGCTTTGCCCCTGAACAACCTGACTACCGGTGAGATCTCGGATCGTTTCCAGGTCTATTTCGTACCCGCCGGCTATGTTTTTTCTATTTGGGGATTAATTTATCTGGGCATCATCGCCTTTGCCGTCTATCAGGCACTGCCTGCCCAGCGAAGCAATCCGCGACTGCAGCGAATTGGTTATCTATTCGTATTGAGCTGTGTTGCTAACATCGCTTGGTTGTTTCTGTGGCACTACCAACATTTTCTCTTAACGCTGATTGCAATGTTTGGTTTGTTACTTTGTTTAATCGCTCTATATGCGCGGTTAGGTATTGGGCAGGTAGTGGTGCCCCCATCAGAGCGGTGGTTGGTGCATCTGCCGTTCAGTATCTACCTAGGCTGGGTGACCGTCGCTTCTATTGCTAACACAACTATCGTGCTGGATTATCTGCGCTGGGACGGATGGGGTCTTTCTGCAGAATGGTGGGCACTTGGGATGCTCTTAGTTGGGGTGATTTTGGCGTTAGGAATGGCACTCACACGGCGGGATGTGGCCTATGTGTTAGTGCTTATCTGGGCTTATGTGGGCATTGCCGTCAAGCAGAGCGCTATCCCTATCGTGGCGCAAGGGGCGTGGGTGACCGCCGGGCTATTAGCATTAATAGCATTGTGGGTCCTGCTGGTTAAGCTCACGCGAAAGGGCTCCCCTTCCACTCTCAATGAAACTGTGCACCGCCCCACAGGTTAGCCTCGCCGCTTGGTGGTGGACTGCTCTTTCTACCGATTAAATAGACGGATGACAATATTCAGCAGGATGGTCAAGATGATGCTCAACAGGATTGAGCTGGCAATCGGTATCCAGCAAGATAAGCGACCATCAGCGCTGCGAAAGTGGATATCGCCCGGCAAGCTGCCCAGCTGATTGAAGAAAGGCACCCTGCTGAGCAGCCAGAACAGAATGCCCAGCGCTGCAATGCCCACTCCCAGCAAGATCAGCCAACGCCCCAGCCCTTCCAGCGAAAACATAAGCTCACCTCCGCTTCAGCTGTATACCACAACTTGAGATGGCATGCAAAGGAGCAAAAGAGCTGGACGGCACTTGCTGTCCAGCTATGAGAGGGTTTCGCCAATACACGCTTATGTGATCACTATGGAGAGGCGGGCGTGGAGGATGGGAAGTTGAATTGCACTTGTGCTGGCATCTTGTTCAGCGGCTTGGCATACAGCATCTGCGAGAGATCAACACCCTTCTTACCGAACGCCTATTAAGCAGTTTCCTCCGCATCGGCACCCGCTGCTGCTAATTCATCCAAGTTGCTGATGATGGGATAGGCAAGATTGAACGCCGTCGCGCGATCGGATGGTACCGGCACAACACCTTCCTCTGAAGCCGCAAACAGACCTTATTAGCGCTGGCATCCCATCGGCCTCAGGATCAGGGAGACAATTCATAGAATGGGGAAAGTGCAAGTGTTTCAACTTTTCTCCGCGCATTGACGTGCCTTTGTTTCGTAATATAATTGACCCGATCATTATGGTTATCTCGTCGGCTGCAAGGACCATCAAGGAACACCCGGGACGACATCGCAGCACGATATCACCCGTTGCACATTGTAGGGAGAACACTAAGGTGGACACAAAGAGGGTTATCAGGGTATGCCTCTTGTGCTTGACGATAGCTTTCATACCGCTGTGGCCGGCCGCTGCTGCGCCCCCAGATCAAACGGACCAGGTGTACTTCGTCCGAGCTGGTGACACCCTCTACAGCATTGCATTGCGCTTTAACGTAACCGTCGAAGACCTCATAACCACCAACCAGATTCAGGACCCAGACCTAATCCAGATTGGACAGAGGCTTCTCATACCGGTAGCAAAAGAAGAGGTCAACCCGGCCCCTCCAGCCGATGAAACGGAAGATCAGGGGACACCAACTCCTCCAGCGTACCAGCCACAAGTGTATATCGTCCAGCCAGGTGACACGTTATCCAGTATTTCAGCGCGCCTAGGGGTTACCATTGAGGAACTTGTTGAAGCGAACCAGCTCAGCGATCCCAACTACCTGAGAACAGGCCAAGAGCTGCGCATTCCCGGCACCGAGTTACCAACGTCTTATCCCAATCCATTTTACCAGGTTCAGCTCACGCCTTTGCCTGTAGCTCAAGGGGAAACCCTCCTGGTGCGTGTGATGCTGCGGGAGCCGGCAGCGCTGTCCGGGGAGTTTGGTGGACATCCACTCTATTTCGTCACCGCAGAACAGGGTGGCTGGGCCTTAGTTGGCATTCACGCATTACAGTCGCTCGGGATGTACTCCCTGATCTTACGTGCTCGGCCACACAATGGCGACGAGGTGACGCTGACGCTTCCCGTTCGAGTGAAAGGGGGAGGATATACTACCGAGGATGTTTTCTTGCCCCCCGAACGCCGATCTCTGCTTGATCCAGAGCTGGTCGCAGCAGAAGAAGAGCGGATGAAAGCAGTCTGGGCGCAGCTGAGTCCATACCCTCTCTGGGAAGGGCTCTTCAGGCCACCATTACAAGAAGAACGGGTCACTTCACCTTTTGGTACACGTCGCTCCTACAATGGGGGGCCGGTCAGCGGATTCCACACCGGCATCGACCTCGGAGGCGAGGAGGGCACTCCCGTCTACGCGCCGGCACGAGGTCGTGTAGCGCTATCCGAGGCACTGACCGTGCGCGGCAACGTTGTGGTGATCGACCACGGAGTCGGTGTCTTCAGTGGTTTCTTTCACCTCGCACAGCTGCTTGTCCAAAAGGGCCAGATGGTAGAAGCGGGTGACCTGATCGGTTACCTCGGCAACACGGGACTGTCAAGTGGGGCACATCTACATTGGGAGATGCGTGTTGCCGGGATTGCGGTGGATCCGATGCAATGGACCAAGATGGCCTTCCCCTGATTTCTGCTATTGCGCTGAAAGCAAAACAGCTGTATAATTAGACATAAAGTGAGATATCCACAATGAGTGGAGTCAAAGAGGATGGAGCAAGCAACGAGCCCACGGATACTGCTGAAGCAAGCTGTTCAGGCAGCCACGGCAGGCGATCGAGATCGAGCCTATCTCCTACTACGCCAGGTGATTGCAAGCGACCCTGCGAATGAGACAGCATGGTTATGGTTGGTCGCAGTCGCTGAGAATCTGCGCGAGGCACGCATTGCATTGCGCCAAGTGGAACAGCTCAACCCGAATCATCCCAAACTCCCTGAAGCGCGACGTTGGTTGGAGATGCGATCGTCCACCATATTGGCTCCATCTCCCAGCTATGCATCCCATGTTGAATCTATAAGTACATCGGCAGAGCCATCATCTCGTGATACATCGCCTGTACTTCCTGTCCCGGTGTCACCAGCTGGGGGTGAGTCTGTTGAGGAAAGCCACGATGTTCTCCGTGATGAGGATACAGCTCCCCAAGAGGTAGCAATAGAACCAGGAGTTGCGGGACGACGACGTCTCTGGCCGAAATGGGTTACCGTCCTACTGATCCTCGCTCTGATTGTCGCGCTCTTCTTGTTGGTATTCGCGCTATGGATGCGGTCCAGCACGGCGAGATCTGCATCCATAGCAGCATCCGGCCACGATGGGCAAATAGGCAGCTTGCAGCTAACCTTGAATGTGGCGCTCAGTGAAGCGCGTTGGGCTGATGCAGTCCCTATGTTGGAAACTCTCCATCGAATCAACCCCTCCGATCCGATATGGCAGCACAGTGCTGCCAACGCTTATTTTCAGCTCAGTATAATGCGACGCAAGGAGGGCAAGTTGCCGGAAGCTTTAGCGGCATTGAATCGAGCCCTACACTTGGCACCTGATGAACCTTCTTTTCTTCGGGAGCGTCGTTTACTCACCCAAATGCTAGAGGGCTTGCAGCGTTACAACAGGGGCGATTGGCAATCTGCTATTGAAGCATTCTCCCCCGTTTACGCCGAGGAACCCACCTTTGCCGAGGTGGATAGTTGGCTGTACAGCGCTTACTTCAACCTGGGAGTAGCATTACAAAACGCGAGCAAACTGGTAGAAGCACGCCAAGCCTTCCGATCAGCGCTTGCAGTACGACCGGAGCAGCCAGACGCTCAACGGAAGGTGCAAGAGATTACTGAATTATTGCGTCCTCCCACACCAACAGCCTCACCCACTCCCACTATGACCCCGGTTCCTACTGCGACACCGACACCAAGTCCGGAGGATCAGCTCATTTTGGTGGACATCTCTGAGCAGCGCATGTACGTGTATGAAAATGGGCGTCTGTTGTGGAATTGGGTTGTCTCCACAGGGGAGCCGGGCAAGGATACTGCCACAGGGCATTTTCGCGTTCTGGACAAAATCGAAGTGGCCTACGCCAGTACATGGAATCTGGATATGCCCTACTGGCTCGGTATCTACCACTCTGGCCCGCTGGAGAACGGCATCCACGCACTCCCCATCAACCGTGCGACCGGTGTAAAACTGTGGGAAGGGTTGCTGGGACAGCGCGTCTCATACGGATGCATCATCCTGAGCGATGAAAACGCGCGCACACTTTTCGAGTGGGCACATGTCGGTACGCCTGTGATCATTCAATGGTAGCCAGAAGTCCTGAGAAAATCCCTTGGCCGTCTATGTTTTCGCAGGAGAATAACCCAATAAAGAGTGCAGCTTATACCTTTTTCAATATACCTTTTTGAAAAGATTGACAACATGTCCATTTAATGCTAAACTAATGTAACAGTTCTATCATAGGAAGTGGCCTGAGCACCTGAGTAAATTTCCCACGCTTTTTGCTGTATCCGACAACTTCTTGAAAGGAGGTGGTAGCGGGGTAAGCTAGCGTGATTCCGGCATGTGGTAAGGGTTCCGTGGATTTGATAAGCGGTAGATTCACATCGCAAGGACCGTAGACAGAAAACCAAAGGAGGTGAAGACATGTCCAGTCAAAAGATGCACCGCAGGGATTTTCTGGCTGTAACGGCAGCCGCTGCCGCAGGCGGGTTGTTATCCCCGATGATCGTCTCCGAGGCAATGGCAGCGCCAAAGGGACAGAAGCCCGCCGAGGGGATGTATTTCCGCCTAGTAACCCATGGCGGTGACGATCCCTTCTGGGCCGTGGTGAAACAAGGTATGATGGATGCGGCCGAGCTGTATGGCTGCAAGGCCGAAATTGATCTGGCCGGGAGTGACTTGGCCAACCAGCAGAAGAAGTTCCAAGAAGCAGTGGCTTCCAAACCGGACGGCATCGCGCTGGTTATCAACGATGATCAAGCTTGGGATAAGCCAGTAGAGGACGCGCTGGCGGC
>JBMFPH010000115.1:0-10138 GCA_049969215.1 Anaerolineae bacterium
CCCCAACAGGTCTGCTGACATCTATGCATTGGGCGTTGTGGCTTACCAGCTGTTGACGGGTGCGCCACCGTTTCGAGGAGAACCGGAAGAGGTCTTGACCGCCCAGGTGTACGAGATACCACAGCCCGTGCATTTGGTGGATCATCGTATTTCCTCCGCTGTGAATGCTACCATCTCTCGCGTGCTCGCTAAACGTCCTGAGCTGCGCTACAGCACAGCCACTGAGTTTGTACGCGCCTTTGCTGCTGCAGCAGAGGGCATTGCACCGGGACGCGGTCCTCAGATATCGGGACGTGTTAAGCCATCAGCTAAGGCGCGCAAGCCGCTAGGATTGCTGGCGATAGCGGTGTTCACTGCGATCGTGGTGCTGACAATGGCACTGCTTTGGAACCTAAGCGGTGTCGGCAGTTGGGTGGACGAACAAATGTCCCCATGGCTATCCGCACTGATACCCCCTACTCCAGCTCTGATCTCTACCAGCGAGTCGCCTCTTGCTACCCCTACTGGTGCTGTGACGATTACACCTCAGCTCACCGTTACGGCTGCATCCGCGCCTACTATTAGGGTGACATCTCCTGTGAGGATCATATCGACAACGACAGCAACAGTTGTACCGGTTGAAGCGACAGCTACCCGCGCTCCTCGTACTCCCACTGTACAAGTTTCGCCTGCTGCGTCTGTACCGGCATCAGGTGCCCCCTTTAGCAATTTGATTGTCGCTGCCGGAATCGACACAAATAATCGGCCAGTATCACCCGGGACCACTTTCTCGGCAGCGCGAAGACCGGTTTACGTCTTCTTCGAGTACCGTAATATGTCGCCTCAAGCCACCTGGGGGCATATTTGGTTGCGAGAGGGTCAGGAGCTCAGTCGCGTGGAAGAAAATTGGCCTGCCAACTGGGGTTCCACTGGGCGTGCCTGGGTCTATTACACCCCTGAGGTCAGCTATTTGCCGGGAACGTATCAAGTGCAGCTGCTAGTAAATGGGCAGGTCGTTGCCACGACAACTTTTACGATTAAGTGATGAAAGTGTCCACGGTAGGCGGCATGTTTTTCTGTGGCTATGTCTCGCCCTGATTACGGCTGCCTGTCAACCCTTTCCATTCTATGGGAAATTCTCTTCTGGTACCCTGAGCTCTCCATTGGTTACTCCCTCTGTTTCCGTGGAGGCGTCAGCCACTCGTCGCCTGCCGCCTGGTCCGGTACTGGCTATGACATTCCTACCCGGGGCTGAGTTGTTGGCTGCAGTCGGTCCAGTAGGCGATGCAGAGACTAATCCGACATGGCAGCTCTATCGCGGACGCGCTGATTCTTGGCAGCGCTTGGCATGGCCCGAGGAAGCTGCGCCATATTCACTGCATGCCCCCACGACGGGTGCTCCTATCTTCGCAGTGCCCATTAGTAATGCTCTTCTGGGCAGCGGCCAGCCATGGGGGTTGCTACGCTCTGCAGACGCAGGTCAGTCATGGCAACAGGCCCTGAAAGGACTGGATGATCCCTATGTGATGGACGTAGCGTTATCGCCGCGATTCACAGACGATCAGACCATTGTAGCAGTCACTTGGCATCGCGGGGTGTATTTTTCGAATGATGCAGGAGATAGCTGGCAACAGTTGCCTTATCATCGCTCGATAGACCCCTCAGGTGGCGCCAACCCATACGATTTGGCGATAGCGTTGTCACCCGACTTCGAGGGCGGAACGTTGCAGCACCCTGTCGCCAATGGGCAGATCGTTGCCAGCTTCGCACAAGGCCTGCATATATGGAGTGCGACGGCGCCGAAGTGGCAGACTGACTCCATTACAGTTCCGTCACGGTTGGAAGACTATGACCCGCCCAGTGCCCTCCTCACTGCTGGTGCCATCGCCTTTTCGCCCAACTTTGCTCAAGATCACACCCTTTATCTCTACTCCGGCTATGCTGGATTGTTCCGTTCAAGCGACAGTGGTGTCACATGGCAGTTTGTTGGCCGTGGATTACCGACGCCCGTTCCACCGACCAGAACATTCCATCTTGAGGTGGTTTCAGCGAATATTGTGTGCGTATTGCTGGTAGCACCACCAGAAGAAATAGAACCTCCTGTGTCTTTGTATCTTCCAAGCCGACAACGATTACTCTATTGTACACACGATGGGGGCGCATCATGGCGCGTGCTTCAGCCTCCCCTCGAGGTAGGTGAGGTATCTGCCTTCATAACGAGACGGGAAGAAGATGGGAACATCGTGTTGTATTTGGGAGGCGCGCAGGGTGGTGTGTTCGAGTATTCGATCGAAACGTTGATGTGGCAATAAACGAGGGGAAATTGGTCCTGAATGTCGGAAGTCTTTATGTAAAGATTTCCTCTGACACTTCCTCGTCCAGCGGGATCAGCTCTGCGATTACTTCGTGCGACTTCAGAATCAACCGCCCTACGGAGGGTTTGAGTCTATCAAATGGGACAACACCTCCAGGATTGAACACCAAGGTCCTGCCATGCCGCGCCTGATAGGGTTGATGGGTGTGACCGAAGATGATCACATCGGCATACGGGTAAATACGCAGCAAACGACGTACGATGCGTGCGTTTGCCCCCTTGCGACTAGGTTCTAACAGCTTTTCCCAAAACCAGTCACTTGCCAAGGCCCAAAAGTGTGGCCAACCTCCATGGTTAAGCACTAAGTGGTGGCCAAGCAAGGAGAAATGGAGATCAAATGGCAGCTCGATCCCTCCGTGACTCAGCTCATTGGGTTTGAAGTGCAAATTACCGCGCACGGCATACAGGGGAGCGATCATCTCGAGTTGCCGGATATATTCCATCTGGTCTACATCTCCCGCGTGGAGGATCAGATCGACATCGCGGAAGATCGCCAACAATTGTGCAGGCAACCGCTTTAGACGGAAGGGCAAATGGGTATCAGCCAGCACTCCAATGGTAAGGTTGCTCTTATTCGAGATGCCTGGCACATCCACAAAATCTATGGGTGCCAACGTCCTTTTTCCTCTCTTCACTGGGCCGCAACTACAGATCTCGAATGGTTGTAGTCAGCGTGGGTGATTATGGTATCTCGGGGCTCACAGCTCTAGCGTTCGTGCCATCAGCAATCCCACGATCGTTTTGGCGTCGCGTATTTGTCCTGACTTGACCATCTCCAGCGCTTGTTCCAACGGCAATGTAACGACTTCGATCGACTCATCCAGGTCATGGTTTGTTGGGCCTGGAATCAGCTCAGTGGCCAGGAATAAATGGATGATCTCATTGCATACCCCAGGCATCGTGTAAAAGCTGGTCAGGTACCTCCAACATGCAGCGCGATCCCCCGTTTCTTCAGCCAGCTCGCGCGAGGCTGCCTCTTCTGGCAGCTCCCCTGGCTGAAGTGTGCCGGCAGGTAGTTCAAGTAGATACTCTCCAACGGCGGAGCGGTACTGGCGCACCATACGTACTTGATGGTCAGCAACAAGAGGGATGATCGTCACAGCTCCAGGCGTGTTTACAATTTCGCGAATCGTTGTACGTCCACCCGGCAGCTCGATCGTGTCCACTCGGAAGTGCACAATACGTCCCTCATAGATGGGTTGGCTCTTTATGACCTTCTCTGGAGACTCAGGCATCGTTTCCCCCAAGATGTCTGGATGGAACTTTTCCTCTCCAGAGTATAAGGTGAAACCAGGCGTATTGCAATGCCTGAACGCATTCGAAGGGATACGGGAGGTCACACTGTAGTCGAAGGAAGCTTATTTTCACCCGTTTTCGTCAAAGCGTCTGCCCATTCTTAAGAGCTTCGGCTAACCTTTGCGTGTCATTGATCCCGATGCTACAATTGAATTATGTTAGTACGAGCAGCTCAGTTGGCCGATCTGAACGCTTGTTATGAGATGGATAAATCGTATCTCACCGATTATGTATGGCAGATGCACTCGCATGGAAGCGCTCGCTCAGTCGAGACACGATTTGATTTGATACGCCTGCCACGGCCCATGAAGGTAGAGTATCCACGTCATCCGGACGAGCTGCTCGGTAACTGGAGCCGTGAGGAGTGCTTTCTGGTAGCGGTGGATGAGACGGACAAGGTGCTGGGGTTCCTGGATATGACGGTGCAGGCGTGGCACAGCACAGCTTGGATTCGCAATTTGGTGGTGCACAAGGAACACCGTCGTCAGGGGATCGGCAGCACCCTGTGGCGCTCCGCACGTGCTTGGGCGTGCGAACGGGGGCTGGGCAGCATGATAGCTGAAGCTCAGACGAAAAACTATCCCGCCATCAGCTTTTGGCAAAAGCACGGATTTGTCTATTGCGGGTACAACGATCGCTATTACACGAACGGCGACATTGCGGTTTTCTTCTTTCTCCGAATCTGACATGGTGTGGTGTGTCGCTGGATGGAACCTCTGGCAATTAATCTTATCTCTTTGTTGTCATCGCTCAATCGGGCAATCTCCATTGCTATCGTCATCCTCAGTTTTTCGTTGCTGATCTACATCCTGACCTACAATCTGCGCAGCTCAGTGGCACGTTCATTCAGCGCCTTAATCGCCTGCGTCTGTATTACGTACACTGGAGATGCTGCGCTTTTCGCCACCACCTCGCTGGAAAGCGCTATGCCATGGCTGAGGCTCCAATGGATAGGTATCGCTTTCACCCCGGCAGCCTATCTTCACTTTTCGGACTCACTATTGCGCACAACCAATTCCCTTTCTGTCCTGCGTCGTTGGGCGGTTCGTGGTGGATACCTTGTTGGCTTCATACTGGTCCCTCTGGCCTTCTGGACCCCTCTGCTGGTACATGATGGCATTCACAGTCCAGGTCTGACGCAATTTCGCGCTGGCCCCCTGTTTTGGTTGTTTAGCGCCTACTTCTTCGCCACAGTAATATGGGGAACCTACAACACTATCCAAGCACGTCGACGCTGCCTGACGCATACTTCTCGTCGTCGCATGACTTACTTAGCCGTCTCATTTGCGGCGCCGGCATTGGGGGTTTTCCCCTATCTCCTTATCGCCAGCGCACCTTCAACCCTTCTTTCGCAGGCTGCTTTCTTCACCGTATTGTTTGTCGGCAATCTAGGTATTGCGGCGATGATTGCCGTGATGGCATATAGTGTAGCTTATTTCGGCGTTCTCACACCTGATCGTGTGGTGAAGCACAATCTAATCCATTTCCTGCTGCGTGGTCCCTTGCTTGCCACCGTGGTGATTTTCGTCTTCCTAGCTATGCCAAAGGTGGCCTACATTCTTAACTTGCCGCGAGAAGCTATCTTGGTGGCGGCTGTGGCATTTGTGATTGTAGCTGGTCAGTTGGTCATCAACCTGGGCAAGCCGATAATCGATCGGTTGGTCTTTCGTCGGGATCGTGAGGAGGTGGTATGGATACAAGAGCTTGATCGGCGGCTTCTGACCACTACCGACTTACAACAGGCACTGGAGAATATCCTAGCCGCTTTGTGTGAGCTATTACGGGTACGCACTGGGTTCATCGCCAATATTGGAGCGCGCTCCGGACCACGTCTGGAGACTTATTACGGTGCCCAAGAAACTATTGAATTGGCGTTACACACAGTCAAGGTAGACACCTTAGTTACTGCCACGCGTGATGGTCGTTCGGGGGACGTTTTCATACGACAGGATGGCTTCTGGTTCGCTTTGCTGCGCACTCAGTCGCGCGATGCTATCCTTGGGTTGTTGGCATTGGAGGCGAGTGATTGCACGGAGCTAACCGAACATGAGCAGGAGATAGCAGCCACCTTAATCGCCCAAGCCGAGCGCGTGCTGGAAGACCGTGCGCTACAGCACAATATCTTCAACGTTCTGCGGCGCATCATTCCCGAGCTAGAGCAAGTGCAACGTCTGCGCAGTACCGCTCGTTACACTGGCTCACCAGGACTGGAGACACTGCCCCTGAGCAGCCCTATCCATTCGCCGGAGTTTACCCAAATGGTGCGCGATGCCTTAAATCATTACTGGGGCGGTCCCCAGCTGGCACATAGCCCCTTGCTGGGATTGCGTGTGGTGCAAGATTCCTTGGCAGAACATCAAGGCAATCCCGTGCGTGCTCTACGTGCTATTTTGGGACAAGCTATCGCTAACCTGCGTCCTGACGGGGAACGGCGGATGACAACGGCAGAATGGCTGCTTTATAACATTCTGGAGCTCAAGTTTATTCAGGGTTTGCGCGTGCGCGATGTTGCGCAACGCTTGGCTATGAGCGAGTCCGACTTCTATCGAAAGCAACGCGTCGCCATCGAGGAAGTGGCACGTGCCCTGATGGCAATGGAGCAACAAAGCCTGGCTGAAAATAAGGTAGAGAAGTCAGGAACTCATTAGAACGATGATCCAGATTGTCCTATCTGACGCCTGGATTGAAGTCACTACCGTAGTTTTCTAGTGTGTCAATCCTCCAACGTGGAAGTATCACCCTCGGGCAGACCCAGTGCTCGCGCTTTTAACACGCGACGCATGATTTTCCCCGAACGAGTCTTGGGCAGTACATCCACAAAAATGACCTCCTCAGGTTTCGCAATTGGCCCCATCTCTTTGCCCACGTGCTCGCGCAGCTCCTGTGCCAGCTCGCTTGAGGGTGGGTGATTGTGTCGTAGTAACACGTAGGCATAGATCGCTTGGCCTTTGAGTTCGTGCGGCAAGCCAATTGCAGCAGCTTCCGCAACTGCCGGATGGCTTACCAAGGCAGATTCAATTTCAGCGGTGCCCAACCGGTACCCAGACACTTTAATCACATCATCTACGCGACCGACAATCCAATAATAACCATCCTTGTCGCGGCGCGCCGAGTCTCCGGTAAAGTACACGTTGGGAAACTTGCTCCAGTATTGTTCGACATAGCTCTGCGGGTCTCCATAGATGGTACGCAACATCGCCGGCCACGGGCGTTTCAATACGAGGAACCCCTCCTCACCATCAGGCACCGGATTGCCATTTTCGTCCACAACATCAGCCTGTTGACCGAAGAACGGGCGCGCGGCGGAACCAGGTTTGAGAGGCATACAAGGCAATGGTGTAATCATGAACATACCTGTCTCGGTTTGCCACCAGGTATCCATAATAGGACAACGTCCTTTGCCTATGTTCTTGTAATACCAGCGCCACGCTTCAGGGTTGATTGGTTCACCTACAGAGCCGAGCAGACGTAACGACGAGAGATCTCGACGGTTTGGCCACGCCTCGCCGAAACGCATCAGACCTCGGATCGCCGTAGGTGCTGTGTAGAAGATTGTGATGCCATATTTCTCGATAATCTGCCACCAGCGGTCGGGATAAGGATATGTAGCAGCACCCTCATACATAAAGCTCGTGGCACCAAGCAACAGCGGCCCATATACACCATACGAATGTCCGGTGATCCAACCCGGATCAGCAGTACACCACCAACGATCTTCGTCCCTCAGGTCAAACACATACTTTAACGTAGTCGCTACACCGACCTGATAACCGCCATGGGTATGCACGATCGCCTTGGGCTTGCCCGTCGTCCCCGAAGTATAGAGCAGAAAGAGAGGGTCTTCGGCATCCAGGACTTCAGTAGGACAACGCCAATCGGCGATAGGTAGTGACATGAGATCGTGCCACCACATATCACGACCTTGTTCCATTGGAACTTCGTGGCCGGTGCGCTTAAAGACCACTACGTGTTCCACAATAGGCGCCCGTTTAATGGCCTCGTCAGCTATTCGCTTGAGCTCAACGATCTTGCCATTGAGAAAGGCCCCGTCACATGTGACCACCACATGCGATTGTGAATCCTCGATACGCCCATGGAGTGCCTCAGTCGAGAACCCACCATATACCACCGAATGTACTGCACCTATCTTGGCGCAAGCGAGCATTGCGATCGGCAATTCCGGCACACGCCCCATATAGAGGGTTATGCGATCACCCTTCTTGACCCCAAGCGCTTTTAGCACGCTAGCAAATTTGCTCACCTCGCGATTCAACGCAAAATAGGAAAGAGTGCGATGGTCGCCGGGTTCACCTTCCCAGATCAACGCTAATTTGTTCTTGTAAAACGTTCCTAGATGTCGATCGATGGCGTTATAAACAATGTTTGTCTTGGCACCAACGAACCACTTGTAAAAAGGCTTTTCCGAGTCGTCCAGGACTTTCGTCCACGGCTGGTGCCATTGAATCAACTCTTTGGCACGCTCCTCCCAAAAGCCGACAAAATCTTCGTCAGCTTTGTGAGCAACCTCCTCCCAATCTTTTATATGCGCCCGCTCGAGTATCTCCTTGGAGGGCCAGCACCATTCGTCGCTTCCTGTGAGATTAAGGGGACTTCTTTCCATCATAATACTTCCTCCCTCTTATCAGAATCAGAAATCGAATGGAGTCGGGAACAGCCAGCTGGGCTATCCCACATCTCAGCACGGGAGGCCTCACCCTTAATTGAGCGATGTCAAAGCATCTAAGCCATCTGATGTTATAGGGTATTCTCCCAGGTAATCGAAGTGACCAGAAGAATTTCGCAACACTTTTTGAAGTATAGCACACTTCTAAATCATTGCAATTATAAGTAAATCTATGCACCGCTTCGCGAAACGCATTTTCTGATTAAGCAATGGTTTGTTAAATTTCCGCGATTTATGTTATAGTCATTGCATGAGGGACTAGGTTGCGTTGACATTTAGAGATTTGATGAAACGTCAACCCAGCCTGGTTGTGAAACTGTGATCCATAGAGGAGAGTGGATGTGGCACTGGAGAAATCCCCCTCGCTGGAAGAGTACGTTACCGGTATTCCTTCTCCAGCCCCTGCTCCTCCCAGGTGGCGAATCGGGCTCTTTCTCCTCGGCGTGATAGGTGTTGCCCTATTAGCAACAGGGGTGTTCGTGCTCGTTCTGTTCCGGGGTGAAGATCTCGGCTTTCTTCTGGGACACACCGGGGTTGTCAGCGGTGTGGTGGTGGACGAAATATATCGGCCGTTGCAGGCGGATATCTACGTCCAGTTGACCAATCTACATACGCGCTGTGACGTGAACGGTCACTTTGAGATTCGCGGAGTCCCTGCCGGTCCCCAGTCCATCGTGGTGGCCTACAGAGGTCGGGCACAAGCGTTTCCGGTGACCGTCATAGGGGGTGTCAACAATCAGGTAGGACAGCTACGCTTCGTTCCCACCGCGTCGACCCGCTGATTATTTCGCTGACAGGAGTGTCAATCTATGAAAATTCTGGTGACCGGTGCCGCCGGGTTTATCGGTAGCCACCTGGTTGAAGCGCTGTTGCGCTGTGGCGATGAGGTGATCGGGTTAGACAACTTTAACGACTATTATGATCCGCGTCGCAAGCAGGCCAACCTGAATGAAGTACGCAGCCATCCTCGTTTCACTTTTTACCACGCTGATATCCGTGATGCCGGTTACATGGAACAGATTGTAGCGCATCACCGGCCGGATGCCATCGCTCATCTTGCTGCGATGGCTGGTGTCCGCTACTCGGTCGGGCGTGCCGGATTGTACACGGATGTTAACATCCGGGGGACCGTTAATCTGCTGGAAGCAGCACGCTTAAACGGCATATCCCATTTTGTATTTGCCTCCACCTCTTCTGTTTACGGCGAGACGGAACAGGTCCCCTTTGTGGAGAGTGATCCATGCAACCATCCGTTAGCACCCTATCCGGCCAGCAAGAAGGCGGGCGAGATCATCGGGTATACCTATTGGCAGCTGCATGGGATTCATTTCACCGCGCTGCGTTTCTTCAGTGTATATGGACCTCGCGGTCGACCGGATATGATGCCTTTCCGTGTGATGAACAGCGCCGTGAATGGGACACCCGTCCAGCTGTTTGATGGAGGACGCATGCGGCGCGATTGGACCTATGTGGAGGATATCATCCATGGTGTGGTGGCCGCATTGGAGCGTCCACTCGGTTATACTGTTATTAACCTCGGGCGCGGGAACCCGGTATGGATGAGCGACTTTGTGAAGATCATTGCCCAATTGGTTGGCAAGGAGGTGATTGTGCAGGAAGTGCCGGCACCTCCCAGCGAGCCTAAGATGAACTATGCCGACATCACCAAAGCGCGGCAATTGTTAGGGTATGAACCACACATCACAGTAGTGGATGGGTTGACCGAGATGTGGCGCTGGTATCAGCGCGAAGTCATGGCGGGCACAGGGATCTGAGAAGCCTTGAAATTCTTCGGGCAGGTCTTC
>JBMFPH010000116.1:0-10054 GCA_049969215.1 Anaerolineae bacterium
GTGATGGCAATGTCGCGCCCGTGTGCCGTCTCGCTTCCCCACGCCACAACGTATTCCGGCCCGTGCTCCCCACGGCGGATGCGCGGTGAGCCAAGGTCAAAGTTGAGATTGCCCGCCTTGTCGATCACGCCGGTGATGAACATCTCGGCGAGCAGGGAGATCAGCCCCGAGCCGCAGATACCCTTGGGTGGAGTCGGCTTGCCCTGCGCTTCCAGCTTGGGGTCGGGGATCACGCGATAGGTCGGCTCGTAGGTCTGGCTGTTGATCCATACCTCTTCGATGGCACCCACCGTCGCGCGCATGCCATCGCGCACACCAGCGCCTTCGAAGGCAGGGCCTGCCGAACACGCACAGCTGATGAGCCAGTCACAGTCGCCCAGCACCATCTCGCCGTTGGTGCCGATGTCCAGGAAGAGCGCCACTGTCTTGCTCTCGCACATTTGCGAGCCGAGGATGCCGGCTGGAATATCCGCCCCCACATAGCTCGCCACACCAGGCAGACAATCCACGTGCGCCTGCGGGTGGATGGCGATGCCGAGTTGAGCTGCCTGCACTGGCGGCGGCTGGTTGACCGTGGTAATGAACGGCTCAAGCCGGATCGAGTTGGCGGGCAACCCCAGGAGCAGATGGATCATTGTGCTGTTGCCCGCCACGGTCATCTTGTACACCTCACCGGGCTGGATGCCGGCGCGCCCGCACGCGCGCTCGAGAATCTGGTTGATGGTATCCACCACCAGCGCTTGCATCTCCTGGAGATTGCCATTGCGGCTCGCGTAGATAATGCGTGAGATGACGTCCTCGCCGCGCTTGATCTGAGCGTTGTATTCCGCTGCCCGAGCGGCAATCTCACCGCTGAGCAAATCCACCAGGTAGAGGCTCACCGTGGTCGTGCCCACGTCCACCGCAGCGCCCCACAGGTGGCTCATAGTGTGTCCGGGCACTACATCCACCAGACGCGGCGGGCCCTCCGGCCGATCCCAGGTATCCAGTTCCACCACCGCGGTGACCGACCAATCCGCTTCACGCAACGTGGTGCCCAGCTTGCGCAGCGTCGGCAGGTCAATGGTTAGCTCGGAGATGCCGTATTGGAGTGCCATGGCACGTTTCAGGCGTGACCAATCGTCCGTCTGATCGTCCACTGAGGGGGGATCGAGCGTCAGTGGCATCAACTGCATGGGCTGGTGCTGCTTGGGATCATAGACGAATGGCAGCGTGACGCGCGCGGCAGTGCGATCCGTGACCAATCGGCGCTCGATGCGCTCTTGCGGCGGGATCGTGACGGTGACATCCCCTTCGAGCACCGTCTGGCAAGCCAGGACATAGCCGGCTGCCCGATCCTCCTGGCTGAGGCGCAGTTCCGAACGACTGCGCACCGCTTGCCGATTGTCCACGATCACGGCACACCGTCCGCAGCGTCCCTGACCGCCGCATGGGATGTTCAAATCCAGCCCTGCCTGACGCACCGCCTCGACGATCAACGTGCCGGTGGGCACTTCGACCGTTTTTCCGGAAGGCTCAAAACGTACCCGATGGGTTGCGATGGTCTCCTCACCTCCTCAGGCGCTTATCCCCAACGTGTCTTCAGGTAGTTGGGCAAGTCTACCGCCTCGCGTGGCCCCACGTTGATCTCCCAGCCGGGCAGCTCTTCCTCGATTTCACCCAGCAGCACCGCAACATGGCCGGGGATGATGAGGCGCTTGTGATTGATCTTCTGCTCGATACCGGTGCCCTTCACCGTCTTGGCAATGCGCTCTGCGTCGAACTTCCCGGCTGCCCAGGCGGTCAGCACACTCATCCCTTCCGCATCTGCCACCAGCAGCCAGCCCGGCATGCCGCTGCTCTCCACCTCATTCGCCACCGAGAAGTAGGTGATGGAGAAGTTGGTGGTGATCATCAGTGGGTCAGATGGGCCGGGCTTGTTGATCTCATAGACGCCGGGCAAGACCTGGATAGGCTTCTGCGGGTCGGTGAAGAGATTGGCGCGCAGCACGATAAGCGGATAGGCCATCGCAGGATCGAACTGGTCGAGCACGATGAAGCCAGCGTACTTGGCGATGTGTTGCGCGGCAAGGGTGATATTGTCGCCGGCAAAGGCGATCAGTGGATAGCCCACTTTGCGCTCGTTCTTCTTGAGCGCCAGCCGTCGCAGCTGGGTAAACGCTACCAGGCTGCTGGCATGGTCACGCGTCCCAGGATCGAGCACCAGATCCTCCACCCCGGCGTTCTTCACCTGCTCGGCGAGCCCAGCCAGGGCGTTGAGATCGCCGTTCGGCGCCAGCACCGCCAAGGGCACCTTATACTGCGCCGCCAACTTGGCCATAGCCTGCCAATTCTCCGCGGTGGCTGCCCACAGGAGCGGGGTGGTGCCCTGTGCCGCTTTCAAACCCGCTTCGGCCGTCGCCGGATCGGTGGCCATGAGGATGAGTGGGAAGGGGCACGCCGCTTTGACTGCCGCCACGGTCGCCCCAAAGTCGCCGCCAGCTGCCTCCACGGCCACACCATCTAAGCCCAGCGACATCCCCACGTAGTCCACGGTGTAATCGGCCACCGCCTTGGCTACCTGTGCCGCGTCAGATTGGGTGTCCTTGACACGCACGAACAACCCGGGCGGATGGTAGAAGGTCTTCTCATGGCGATGGAGAACCAGCTCGTTGCCGACTTCCAGCTTCTTGGCACTGCCCGCGACGGTGATCAGGCGGATGGGCGGTGCAGCGGACTCCTCCAGTTGCTGCTTGGATTCTTCTTCCACATAGGGGCACAACGACAGCTCCGCCTGTTTGGCGGCCAGCTTCATCGCAAAAGCCAGACAGGTGGGATAGCCACACTCCTTGCAGTTGGCATGGGCTTTGACTTCCGGTTTGGTACTGCTGGCAGGTAATAGCTTATAGATTTGCAGGCCGGTGAGAGCCATAATGGATTACCTCCGTCATTGGACTATCTGTCATATACTCAACCCATCAGGGCGTTGATCATGGCGCGCACCCGCCGCAGCGACTCGGGATGGCGCAGCACGACGATATCCGCCCCCGATTGAATCAGTGTGCTGGCGGTGAGCACCTCCCAGTTGATCGCACGCTTCACATAATCTCCCCAGGCTGCCGGAACACCTTCGGCAGCGCGTGCCTCTTTAGTGCGCCACGCCTCTTCGCCGGGTGTGACCAGCATGGGCAGCTGCGTCATGCTATCGCCCTGCAGGGCGGCGATGCGCAGCCGCTCCATGACGCTGTAGCCGTACTCGATGCCGTAGCCGAGCGCGCCGGTGGTCGGATCCATGATGATGCGTTCCACTGGCAGCCCCATGTCGTGGATGAGGATGTTAAGCTGTTTGGACAGGTTGACATCCATCGGCGCACGTGCGTCCACCAGGTGTCCGTGTGCTAGAGCAGCCGCCACAATCGTGCGGTAATTCTTCTCCTCGCACACACCGAGCACCAGGCGTTCACCCTTGCCCTCCTCGGCGACGGCGACGAGCACCTCGTTGTCCAAATCCGCCTGTCCGGGGCCGAAGACGATGAGGGGCAGGCCGGTGGCCGACAACACGCGGCGCAACACTTGGCGCGCGTAGGGAGCGCTCAGCTGTTCCGAAACGTTGAAACGCAGCGCCACCAGGTCGGCGCCGGCCGCTTCGGCCGCTTTGGCCCATTCCACCACGTCTTGGGTGGCGCCGTTCCACGCCTGGAGCAACAGGGCAGGCCAGTCACTCGGTTGCTGATCGCGTACCTCAATGGCAATGACGGGTGGGTGGGGGATCTCCCCTTCGAACTTGAGGAATGGCAGGGTCGTCTCACCTCCCACGGTCACGGTGTGCGATCGGGTGCCCCCTTCCGCTGCCGTAGCGCCCAGTGTGACTTCGCGGACCTTCCCGCTCCATTTCTCCTTGGGGACCTCGATTCCTGGCATGAGCGAAAACCTCCTCTATCTGTTGAATCCCTTGATAGATAATGGCGATGAACATACTGGTAGGCTCGACGGGGTCAAAGCGAGCAGATTGTCCCACGCCGGGCAGATGCTGCACTCCAGGGGTGATCTTCTCGGTTGGCTATGCTCAGCCGGCTTCGGCACACATTGCGGCGACGACATCGCTTAGTGACAAAACCCCCACCGGTCGGTTGGGTGTACGTCCACCCTGTACAATGAGCAGTCGGCGCAGCCCCTTGTCCAGCATAATCTGAACGGCTGCCTTCAGCAATAGGTCACCGGGCACGGTGACCACATTGGGTGTCATGATCTCTTCTGCCCTGCGGTGCTGCCAATCACCCTGGACGTACGCGCGCGCCAGGTCCACCTGAGAGATAACACCTTCGGCACGTCCGCTTTCGTCCAGGACGAATATAGCATTGATAGAATATTCGCGCAATCTGCGCGCCACATCGATCAAGGGCTCATCCGCCCAACAGGTGATCACCCCGCGATGCATGACATCCCGCACCAGCTTTTCGCTCATTTCGCTCGCTCCTTTCCGAGCCGTTTGCCTCCACACGCTTCATCCGCTCCACACCCGAAGCCGAGCTGCGACCGAGCATTGAACCTCCCGCAGGTTCGGAACCTGCGGGAGGTTGCTGCGATGATACGCACCGCTTGCTGACGTGCGCGGCTCGGTTGGATGCATCCCTCTGGCTGCCATTTCAAAAAACCTGTCCCTAAAGGCATCAGAACATTGGATCCATCGTCAGCGCCGGATGCCCGACTTTCTCCATCCAGGCCAACAGGCCCTCCACGTCGGTGCAGATGGTTTCGTCGGCGATCTTGTTGATCAAATCCGGGTCGCCTTCGCGCTCCGCCACTGCCTTGAGCTCCTCGGCCATAGTCTGCTTGAGGAAGCTGCTCATCCACACCACACGCTTGAACCCGCCATCCGCCGAGAGGAACTTGGGGCTGGTGAGGAAGTATTTGCCGACGCCCATCACGCCGGGGGTCTGCAGCCCACCGCCGGCGACGCCGGCCAGGGTGCTGAAGGTCATGCCCGCCGGTGTCATGCTCGGATCCTCGCGCGACACCACCATCACCCCGTTCGCCTCCGGAATGATCATCACGATGCACTCGAAGCAACCGCATGCGGTCATGGGGTTCTCGGTGATGGAGTACATGGCTACTTCGTGCACCGTGCCGTGCGACGCTTGCTCGACAAAGGCGTTGGGGCCCTCCCAATAGCCCTTGATCGGGTCGATCACACGCCCCTTCTTGATGGGCTGGTTGGGGCCGGTGGGGTTGATCTCGTAGCTCGCCTTGCAGTCGAGCCAGTTGTACGCGCCGCACAAACCGAGTCGTTGCGGTGTCACCACACAGACGTGGTTGGGCGCGAAGCTCTGGCAGAGCGTGCAGGAGTAGAACTCATCCACCGCCTCGTCGGTCAGGTCAGCCAGTCGCTGGTTGCGGTAGGCATATGCCGCACGCGCCTTCTCCAACCACTCCGCATGCAGCGCGGGGTCAGTGATGATCTTCACCTGCACCTTGTCCACGATGGCACCGAAGTCAGCGTGGAAGCGCGCGTGCAGAATATCCCCAAAGTGGCGCAGGGTGAAGCCTTTCTCAGCAGCTACCTTGCTGATACGGATCCAGGCAATGTCGCGCTGGCCGATGTGCTGTATTCCCGAGGCGCCGTTAATGAAGTAGTGGATCTGGCGCTCCAGCACAGGTTCAAAATCCTTCTGCATCTTGCGGCCGGCCACCTCGACCAGGATACCCAGGTCCATCGCTCCGCCCACCGGCACATCGTCAAACGAGGGGCCGATGATCTCGATTTTGCCGTCTTCAACCTGATCCAGATCGACCATGCGCAGGTACTCGAAGGCACGGCTGTGCTTGCCTCCGAACTCGACGCGCATATCGGCCTTGCGCACCACTTCGCCCTCGAACGCAGAGCCATACGGCACGGGGATGGGCACTTCGGTCACGCGCACCTTGACCCCGCGCACCTCGATACACTTCTGTACCAGCCGCTCGGCCTTCTCCATGTCATCCTTGCCGGGGATCTCGTTCCATGGCATCGAGATGACGTGTTCATACGTGGTGATGCCGGTGGGCAGGATTTCCGGGATGACGGTATCGGCGATGACGGGGAAGCCGAAATTGATCGCCCCGGCCGCCGCAGCATACTTCAGGTCGTCCACCTCGCCCAGCGCCAATACGAAGGCGAAGACGCGAGCCTTGTTATAGAGCAGGATATCGCGCGCCATGCCGCCCTTGAGGCCGCCGAAGGTGAGCGCCGAACGGGTGGCAAATCCCAACGCATAGATGGCGCTGATGGTGTCCAGGCCAAATGGCACCGTGTAGGTGTCGTAGCCCAGCTCGACGCCCTCTTCCATCAGCTGATGCAGGATGCTGCGCCCGTTGACGTTGCCGCTCAGGAAGACCAGGATGTTGCGCCGCTGCAGCTCGCGCACGATCTTGACCGCTACCTCGTTGCTCTTGGCACAGCCGACCACCGCGGCGAAGCCGGGCATGCGGCCGTCTACCAGCTGGATGCCCCAGCTGCGCAGCTGGATGTCGTCAATGGGGCCATTGAGGTGGCCATCGACCTCGCTGCCCAGCTGTTCTGGGGTGTATTGCGTGCCGCCCGCCAGGCGGAAGCCGGGGATGCGCTGCGGCTCCAGCTTATAGACGAAGCGGATCGCCTCGATCGCTTCGGCGGCCAGGAGGGTGGCCATGCCGCTGTCGAGCGTCTCGCCCAGGTAGGGCGTCCAGTGCTTACCGGCCGGCAACGGGTGCAACAAGGAGCGGGCATGTTGCAACACGGGCTTCAGCTGACCGAGCTTGGTCACCTCGATTCCGGTCATGCCGTAGATGACCGGCAGGTAATAGGCCGTGTTGGGAAAGGCAACTGGCGTATCGGGACCCTTTTCGGCGAGCGCTTTTTGCAGCATCAATTCAGCTTCGGTTACCAATGCATGGGCACCGCGCATCGCGCGCGTGGCAATGTATCGGGACATAGCTTACACCTCCATACCATATAGCGCAGCACGTCGCTGCGGCAACGGCAAAGCTTCCAACTCGAGCACACGGCGGTCACCGCTGCGCCCGAAGCGGCTCGGATCGTAGGCCGGCAGCTTGAGCGCGGCACGCTTCTTGTCGATGTGCTCCAGCGTGCGACGCACCATCTCGTCCGGATCGTTGATGAACTCCAGCTTGCCACCGTAGAGGCGCTCCCAGCCTTCGCTGAGGTAGCGCAACACCAGATCGCTGTCCGAGACGCGGTCAGGCATCCCGCTCACCGGCGAGGCACCACCGAAGATGACATAGACTCCGGATGCCACACAGTAGGTGGCAATCGCCAAAGCTTTCTCGCTCATCCACTCCGGCGCCAGGCCGACCGCGGGGATCTGGTCCATGTCGTCGCCCAACCCGCCTTCGGCGACCATCTGGGTGAGCACGGTGAGGATGCGCGAGTTGTCCACGCAGGAGCCGACGTGCAACACCGGCGGAATGCCTACCGCCTCGCACACCTCGCGCAGTCCAGGTCCAACATGCTCCAGACCCGCTTCACCTACCATCAGCCCAGCTTTGGCGCTGGCGATGGCGCCGCAGCCGGTCTCCAGGATGAGGACATCCTGCTTGAGCAGCTCCTTGGTCATGTAGGTGTGCAGATAATCGTGCGGGCTGCGCGGGTTGTTGCAGCCGACGATCGCCGCCGCGCCGCGGATGCGCCCGGCCATAATCGCGTCGTTCAGCGGCCGGAAGGAAGCGCGGTAGGTGCCGCCTAGCATATAGTTGATGTACTCATGCGAGAAGCCAGGAATCAGATCCTCGCGCACATCCGGGATGCGCGGTTCGCCGCGGTTCTTATAGTTATCGATGGCGCGCTTGAGGATTTGCTTGGCGATGGTCAGCGCCTTGCTCTCTTCGAACTCAATATGAATGGCGCCCTTGATGCGCACCTTGGGGGATGTGGTGATGATCTCGGTATGGAACTTCTGCGCCAGCGAGACCAACGCCTGCATGATGCACTGCACGTCCACCACCATCGCCTCGACCGCGCCAGTGAGGATGGCCAGTTCCTGTTGCAGGAAATTCCCGGCGGCGGGGATGCCCTGGCGCATCAGGATCTCATTGGCAGTGCAGCAGATACCGGCCAGGTTGACGCCCTTGGCGCCGGCCGCTTGGGCATAGGCGATGATCTCCGGATCCATCGAGGCGGCCACGATCATCTGGCTGAGCGTCGGCTCGTGACCGTGCACGACGACGTTGACCATATCCCTGCGCAGCACGCCCAAGTTGGCTTGCCCCACGATGGGTGCCGGAGTGCCGAAGAGGATGTCGGAGATGTCAGTGCCCATCATACTGCCGCCCCAACCATCGGCCAGCGCCGTGCGCACCGCCTGCTGGAGCAGGTGCTCCATATCCTGGTCATCGCCAATGTGGGTGCGATGCAGGCATTCCACCACCTCACGGTCAATGCCGCGCGGCACCACCCCCAGCTCGTGCCACAGCTTCTGGCGCTTGGCGGGCGCGCGGCTGATCAAGACAACCTCCCCCTCCTGCTGGCCGAACTGCGCCAGGTAGAGATCAGCCAGGTCATTGGCGATCTCGTTGGGCGAGCGTCCTTCGATCGGGATGCCGTAATGGGCTGCCAGCGTGCGCAATTTGGCCACATCGCGGATATAGTAACCCTCGGCATGGCCATTGGCGGTTGCCTTGAGTGTCATCGCCATATCACGGCCGTGATCGGAGTGTGCCGCGGCGCCGGCGGCGATCATGCGCACCAGATTGCGCGCCTGAATCACGTCGATGGTAGCTCCGCACACCCCGGTGGCACCATCCTTGGTGAGGCGACAGGGGCCCATGCCGCACATCTTGCAGCACATGCCGGCGCCGCCGATGTTGCACGGCGCCATCGCCTCCGCACGGCTGAAAGCGGTGCTGACGCCCAACTCTTCGGCGCGCTGCAACATCTGTTGCGCCGCCGGATCGACACTGCGCTTGCTCAGATCACTTTCCTTTTCCTTAGCCATTGACTATTCCTCCTCATTTTGTCTACGCAACACACCAAACCCCGGGCACGGCCACAACGGCCGGCCTTGATAATGAACCCGCTGCTCGAAGCTCACCACCTGTTTGGACTGCTCATAGGCGACCGTGTGGCGGAAGTAGGGCTGTTGGCTGCCATTCTCGGTCACCGCGATCCCGGTCTCGACCGGCAACGGCAAATCCCCGGTGTAGCCGGCCTCTTCCAGGCGTTTTTGGATTTCCTCCTTGCTCACCTTGGCTGGGTCGTACGTCACCTCCACGACATGGAAGGCACTGCTGGCATAGATGTCCTCGACGCCGGGGATCGCCTCCAGGATGCGCCGCACCTCCAGTACATGGTGGTCACCGTATAGAAGTGGTAATTCGAACACTGCAGTCTCCATTCTTACCCCCTTTATCCTCAATTGTCTGGCCAGCTCCAGGACCGCTTTGGCCTCGTAGCGGCGATGCCCGCCCAATGTGCGCACCGCGGGCAACAAACCCGCCTCGGCCCAGCGCGTCACCGTGCTGGGTGACACGCGAAAGAGCTCTGCCACTTCCGAGCGGGTGAGCAATCGATCACCCTTTTCTTCTAAGTGTCTCAGAAGCATGCGAGCGACCTCCCATCCATTCCGTCCAATCGAATCTCCATTCCCAACGGCACTATGCCACGACACACATCCCACGCGCGCACCGCTGTGCGCTGTCTATATGATTTCACCTGGGGAATCTCCAAAGATGCAAGAATAGATTGCACTTTTTGCGCGTTTTGAGCGTTTTGCACACTACCAACGGCACAATCTTTACTATACACCAAGTTGCGAGGCAATGGAAGATACAAATGCACTAAATTATCCAGCTCATTGCACTATTTGTGATGATCTTCACATACCGCTGATAAGGCCGTGCTCCACCGCATAGGCGACGGCCTCCAGGCGGCTGTGCGCGTGCAACTTGGTGAGGATGCCCTGAATGTGGTTGCGCACGGTGGAAGGAGTGACCGATAAGGTCGCGGCAATCGTGCGGGTGCTTTGTCCGCGTGCCAGTAATCCGAGGATTTCGTATTCGCGGCGCGTCAATTTGCTACCGGGGGGGAGAGGCGTGGTCACAG
>JBMFPH010000117.1:0-9925 GCA_049969215.1 Anaerolineae bacterium
GTTCTCCTTTTTGCTGCCACCCAGAAGCGGCGCAATGCGGCCATTCAGGCGCTCCAAAACTTTGGTACGCACCTCAGGGGACACTTCGGAGATGGTAAACGTCATCGGTGGCTTGCCCACCTGAGCTGCCATCTCCCTTTGCACCCGGATGAGGTCTTGGATGGCCTCGTGTCCGACGCGTAACGCTTCCAAAAGGCGCGCTTCGGGCACTTCGTTGGCACCCGCTTCAACCATCAAAATGGCATCCTCGGTACCCGCTATGCGCAAATCCAGCGCACTCTCTTTCATTTGGCTGGCCAGTGGATTGATCACCAGTTGATCGCTGATCAATCCGACACGCACGGCACCCACCGGCCCGGCGAAGGGGATACCCGAGATCATCAACGCTGCTGAGGCAGCATTGATCGCCAGAATGTCGATCTGGTTTTCGCAGTCCGAGGAGAGCGCCGTGATCACGATATGTACCTCGTTACGCGCGCCCTTGGGGAAAAGGGGACGCAGTGGGCGGTCAACCAACCGGCATAGCAAGATTGCCTCTTCGCTGGGCTTCCCCTCACGCCGGAAGAAGCTGCCGGGGATGCGCCCAGCGGCGTAGAGGCGCTCCTCGTAATCCACGTTTAGCGGGAAGAAATCCACCGCTTCGCGTGGCTGTTCGGCGGCGGTCACGGTGGCAAGCAGCACCGTATCGCCGGTACGCGCCAGCACAGCACCACCTGCTTGGGTGGCCAGACGACCGGTTTCAAAGATCACCTCGGCGTCGGCAACGCGTGCCACAAAACGATGATTTTCAGGGGGATAGGACATACCGTTGACTCTTCCTTGACTAAACTACAATCCCGCTCCAACCTGCCCGCCTGTCATACCGGAAGGCAGTCGGCTGCTGATCTTTCCAGGAACGATCTATTGCGAATGGCATGTCCTACTTGCGCAGCCCAAGCCGCTCGATCACATCTTTGTAACGGGCGACATCCTTGCGGCTGAGGTATGCCAGATGGCGACGGCGCTGTCCAACCAGCTGAAGAAGCCCCCGCCGTGAATCCTCGTCATGCTTGTGCGTCTTGAGGTGCTCAATCAGCTGATTGATGCGCTTCGTCAGCAACGCAATCTGCACTTCCGGGGAACCGGTGTCATTGGGGTGAATATGATAGGCGTTGATGATCGCCTGTTTCTCTTCCTTTTTCAGAGCCACACCATCCTCCTGATCACCTACGAGACCAATCCAGCAGCTGGATTTTGCTCAGCTCGAATTAGTTGAGTTTTTCTTTCTCTCTTCTTCAAGAACCTTTTAAATGATAGCATGGTATGATGAAACATGCAAACTTGTGCGGTGTAGGTAGGAGAATCCTCACAAGGCGTGGCGAGCCCGCTCCATAAGTCCCTAAATTGGCCTCATGATTTGATGCTCCAACAGACGTTTGACCATCAGCACACTACCGTCGCCGGAATATTGCTCTACTGCCTCGCGCCACATCTTGATCGGCAGCTCTTCTACCTGCTGCCGAGCGAAGCCGTGCTTCTCGAACAGTATGGTAGCCATCGGCCCGGCTTCGGGTCGTAAAAAGGCCAGCATCACTTCACACGAGAGCTGCCGCGCGTCCTCTTCCACCGCCTCCAACAGAGCTTTGCCCACCGTGGGCCACAACGCGGCAGAGCGTACCATACAATCATCCAGCGTGGCGATCAGGTTCTCGGTGTGCAAGCCCATAATGCCCAGTAACTGCCCGCCCGCATCGGCCAGGAAATAGCCCTTGGAGAAGAAACGTTCCATAACCTGTGATTCATCCAGTTGGCGCTCGCCGTGAGTGGCGTGCGCGATCAATGCAGCGATTCCTGCCAGGTCATTGCGTCTGGCGCGGCGCACCTGCAATTGCCGCAGCAGCTCAGTGGGTGTCAGTTCGGGTGCTATAGCTGCTTCTGCAGCGCGAGCTGCTTCGGGAGTGGGTGCTGCAGCGCGCGGGATAGCAGCAAAGTGGCGTTGTACCGCTTTCCACGTTGCCAGAATGTCGCCACTATTATCGATAAGCACATTCGCGCGCGCGATCCACACCTCCTGGGGGGGTTGTGCCTCGAGACGCAGGAGTGCCTGGGAGCTGCTCAGGCGCCGTTTGGTCATCAAACGATGCAACTGTACATCCAGTGGAGCAGTAACCACCCACACTGCATCACATTCCTTTGCCAGACCCGATTCGACCAGCTTTATCGCCTCGATGGCTACCACATCTGCTTTACTCTGGGCGATCAGCCGGCGTGTCACTGCGATAATGACTGGATGGGTGATCTCCTCCAGGCGAGCCAGGGCACGTGGCGATGCAAACACGATCTCGCCCAGTTTGCTGCGATCGATCTCACCATTCTCGTCCAGTAGATAACGGCCGAATTCGGTGATGATGGGCTGATATAAGGGGCCGCCGCGCCGCATTAAGATATGCGCCAAGTCGTCAGCGTCTATCGTATAAGCGCCCAGCTCTTTCAACATGCGCAGTACCAGGGTCTTGCCGGTAGCGATCCCGCCGGTCAGTCCGATGACATATTTGCGCGATTCTGCGGTCATGGTGCCTCCAATTCTGCCCAGCGCTCGAGCAAGCGCGCCAGCTCTTCCTCGGCGGCCTGATAATCGCGTCCCAATGCTGCAATGCGTTCGACAGCTTGGGCACGGCTTGCCTCCTCCAATGCTCGGGTCAGGTATGCCAAGCGCTCTTCCGTCGTGCGAATGGCTTCCTGCACCTCTTGCAGGGCGCGCTGTCGCTTATATGTGCTCAGCCGGCGCGTCTCCTGTACGGACTCGGCGCGTCGCGTATTCTGTCCACCGCTTCTCTGCGGTGCGTGCCTGCGTTCGTCGCTCTCTTCTGCTACTTGGGATACCTGATCCAGCTGGCACGCGGCAAGGTAGGTAGTATAGTTGCCGGGAACCACTTTCATCTGTCCGTCTTCCAGCGCCCAGATCCATGTTGCCAGTGCATTCACGAAGAAACGGTCGTGCGAAACCAACAGGATGGTGCCAGGGAAATCTGCCAACACAGACTGAAGCAATTCCTGCGAGGGGATATCCAGGTGGCCGGTCGGTTCGTCCAGTACCAGGAAGTTGGCGCCTTGTAGCACCAGTCGGGCAAGCGCCACACGGGCGCGCTCTCCACCGCTGAGCACACCAATAGGCTTGAACACATCATCGCCGCTGAAAAGGAAACGTCCCAGAAACGTGCGCGCCTCTTGCAGCGTCATATCTTTGATCGCCAGGATCTCGTCCAGGACGCTGCGGTGCATATCCAATCCAGCATGCGCCTGTGCCAGATAGCCGATCTTGACGGAAGCGCCTATGCGTACATGGCCTCGCAAGGGTTTGATCTCTTGCAGGATCGTCCTGAGGAAAGTGGTCTTGCCGGCGCCGTTGGGGCCTATTAGAGCGACGCGATCACCGCGATAGACCATCAAATCGGGGCAGGCAAACAGAGGCTCGTTGGCACGGTAGCCCACCACCAGATCGTGCGTGGCCAACACCAGGTCGCCGGAACGCAGGTCACTGGTGAGGCGAATCTGGATATGCCGTTCATTACGCACCTGCTCTACGCGCTCCAGACGTTCCAGGCGCTTGCGGCGATCTTGCGCGGAACGCGCGCGCTGATTGGCGAACGTGCGTCGGATAAAATCCTCCTGACGCGCGATATACTCCTGCTGTTGCTCGAAGAGGCGTTGCTGTCTGATACGGCGTTCGGCGCGTTGAGTCACATAGGCGCTATAGTTGCCACGATAGTTGTGCACACGACCATCTTCCAGTTCCCAGATGCGCGTCGTGATACGATCTAGAAAGTAACGATCGTGGGCTACCACCACCAATGCACCGTGCCAGTTCGAGAGGTGCTCTTCCAACCATTCGATGGCGTTCAGGTCAAGATGATTGGTGGGCTCGTCCAACAACAGCAGTTCGGGCTCTTCCAGCAACAGCCGAGCGAGGTGGGCGCGTGTCTGTTCGCCGCCGCTCAGGTGAGCGAGTGGCCGCGCGTAGTCCTTCTCATCGAATCCCAAGCCCATGAGCACGCGGCGCATGCGTTGCTCCCATGTATAGCCTCCTGCCGCCTCGAAGGCATCTTGCGCGTCGCCATAACGTGCCAGCAGCTGTGCACGCGCGGTGTCATCGTGCTCTGTAGCAAGCGCCTTCTCCAGCTGGTGCAACACCTCCGCCTGCCGATGCAACGGGGCGAAGGCAATCATCACATGCTCCCACAGGGATATATCCCCCGCTTCCAGCGTCACCTCCTGTGGCAGGTAGCCAACGCGCGATCCGCGGGCGCGCTGCACCTGCCCGCTAGAAGGTTCTTCTAAGCCGGCCAAAATGCGCAACAGAGTGCTCTTGCCGCTGCCGTTGGCACCCACCAGTCCGATGCGTTCCTCACGGGCGATTTGCACACTGATTCCCACGAGCACATCTTGGGCGCCGAAGTGCTTGCTAACTTCGAACGTCTGAAGAAGGGACATACGCCGTTTTCTATCGCTTTGACCTCTGTAAGATTATACCACGTTCAGAGGGAGGCTGGCTAAAGCAGCCAGGTGTTTCTCGTCCCTTTCCGCCAGGTAGGAATCGTGCACTCAGAAAGGGGGCGATACGGTATTGTGCGTGGCGGGAGTTCATGTCCGGATGAGCACCTGGACGCACATGGGAGGATGCGCTTTGCGGGCTATGTCCCTCTTGACAAATGGATGCATAATGTGTATAATATGCATTAGATGCATAAAATGCATAAAGATTATCTCTTGCACATCATGCATAATGGATCGTACAGTTATGCCCGAGATGCTCACAGCCCGAGATATGCAGGCCCTGCTTCAGGTGGATCGCTCGACGATCTACCGTATGGCTGAGGCAGGCCAATTGCCTGCCATTAAGGTGGGAAAGCAGTGGCGCTTTCCCGGCGACCGGGTGGAGCAATGGCTGCGAGAACGTGCCAGCACGCGCGTTCCCGCTGCACCCGCGTCACCACTCCCGATCTTGGATGGAGCACCCGTGCAGGGTGACCTCGCCACACTGCTGCCTCTGCAATGTGTCCAGCTGATCCAGGACCTCTTTGCGGAGCTGTGCGGTGTGATGGTGGTGGTCACTGATCTGGAAGGCAACCCGATCACAGAGGTTAGCCAACCGTGTGGGCTCTTCTGCGCCGTCAGCCAGGTGCCCCACGCGGTTCGTACGTGTGTTGCCAGCTGGTATGCGCTCGGCGCAACGCCTGAATTGGAAGCGCGTTTGTTGCCCACCTCGCTCGGGTTGCTATGCGTACGAGGTTTGGTGCGCATCGGTAACGAGCTAAAGGGTATGGTGATTATGGGTGGCATCGCGCCAGACGACTGGCCGCCACCCCCTGAGGAGATCCAGGCGATCGCCGCGCGCCATGGCGTGGATGTAGACTTGGTGGCAGCTCACATCCACGAGGTGTACTACGTGGATGCCGCTCAGCGTGTCCGGTTGGTTCATCTGGTCCAGCGCATTGCCGACGTCATCGCTCACATCGCCAATGAACGGCGCACTATGATGGAGAAGCTGGCCATAATTGCCCAACTCACACGGTAAGGGCAGGTGCCTTGGGGAGAACGGATACCATGTACACCACCTTGTCAGTGCTCTGCGCCGCTGAGCGGTCCGATGGGGCTGACATTGTGCGGTAAAGAGAAATCTCAACACATATCGCGTGGGGAGGACACGATGAAAAGGCTCTTGGTACTCGGCGCCGGCACTGCCGGCACTATTGTGGTCAACAAGTTGAGACGTGCACTTGATCCGGAGGAATGGGACATCACCATCGTCGATCAGAACGAATTGCATCACTACCAACCGGGTTACTTGTTCATTCCCTTCGGCATCTACACCCGCAGCGACGTGATCAAACCGCGCCGCGATTATATCCCAGCGGGTGTCAAAATGATCCTGTCGCGCATCGAAGCGATCGAACCAGACCAGAATCGCGTGCGTCTGGAGAAGGACAATCGCTATCTCCCTTATGATTTCCTGGTCATTGCGACCGGCTCCCAGCCGCGTTACGAGGAAGTTCCTGGGCTAATCGGGCCCGAGTGGCGTAAGTCCATTCATGAGTTCTACACCCTGGAAGGGGCCCTGGCATTGGCGCGCCATCTGCGCAGTTGGGAAGGCGGACACCTGGTGCTTAACATCTCCGAACTCCCCATCAAGTGTCCGGTCGCGCCGCTGGAGTTCCTCTTCCTGGCCGACTGGTATTTCCACGAGCAGGGCAAGCGCTCGCGCGTGGAGCTCACCCTTGCCACGCCGTTGCCCGGTGCCTTTACCAAACCGCGTGCTTCGCAGCTGTTGGGTAACTTGCTGGCGGAAAAGAACATTAACGTGGTACCCGAGTTCGCGATCGAATCGGTGGACGCCGATGCGCGCAAGATCATCTCGTACGATGGACAAGAGGTCCCATATGACCTGCTCGTTTCTGTGGCCATCCACATGGGTGATGACGTCGTCGCACGTTCTGGCCTGGGAAATGACACCAACCATGTGCCGGTGGATAAACACACCTTGCTCTCGACCCAGTATCCCAATATCTTTGCGCTGGGCGATGCTGCCGATGTGCCCACCTCGAAAGCGGGCTCGGTGGCCCATTTCCAGGCGGAAATCTTCACTGAGAATTTCTTGCGTTACATCGATGGTCTGGAGATGACCGCTCGCTTTGACGGGCATGCCAACTGTTACATTGAGTCGGGTTTCGGCAAGGGCTTTCTGATCGACTTTAACTATGATGTCGAGCCATTGCCAGGCCGCTATCCGCTGCCCGGGTTGGGTCCCTTCTCCTTGCTGCAGGAGTCTGCCATCAATCACTGGGGCAAGATGATGTTCCGTTGGATGTACTGGAACCTGTTGCTCAAGGGCAAAGAGCTGCCCATCACCACCCATATGTCCATGGCCGGCAAGTGGCAGTAGGAGGAAGACGATGGCCGAAGAGACCACTGCTCTCGCCGAGATCTCACTCACCGAACTCGCACACAAGCTCGACCGGCTGACAGCCCAGGTGGAATTATTGACGGAGGAGGCGCTGCGTCAGCGGCAACGCCAACAAGAATGGGACGAATTAGCTGCCGATCTGGGGTTTGTTTCCAAAGAGGCATTTCGTCTCCTCTCCGAGCAACTGGAGGAGGTCGAGCAATGCGCTCGCATCGAAAATGTGCTGCTCTTGCTCAAAAGGCTTCTGCGAGATACTTGCCTTTTGGGGCAAATGCTGGAGCAGCTGGAAAGCGCCATGGATTTCTGGCAAGACTTCAGCCCACTCACGCGTGATGTGGTCATCACGCTGATGAACCGTCTCGACGAGATGGAGCGCAAGGGACATTTTGCCTTCCTGCGTGCCCTGCTGGACTCGTTCGACGAGGTGGTGGCTTCGTTTAGTCGTGAGGAGCTGGAGCAGCTGCGCCACAACGTTGGACCGCTTGTGGCGACACTCAAGGAGCTCGCCCGGCCGGAGACGCAGTACGTGCTGCAACGTACGCTCAGCGCCCTGCAGGAAGACGGCGCGGCGGATATATCTCTGTTCAACCTGCTGCGTCAGCTGAACAAGCTGACCACTCGTCGTGGCCTGGCACGCACGCTCCACGTGCTCGCCGCGTTGGGCGAACGATAGCTGCGCCGAGGGGCATACCATTTGAGGTGGAGATCATTCATGCATAAGAAACCTTTTACATGATGTGATAAGGAGGACACAATGCCAAGCCGCACAATTGCTGGAAAGGTTGTTGAAGTGGATGCCGAGGGATTTCTCTGCAATCCGGATGAGTGGACCAAGGAGATCGCTGAGGAAATTGCCCGTGAGGAGGGTATCGAGCAGCTGACAGAGCTACACTGGAAGGTGATCGAATTCTGTCGCGCCGACTTTCGTGCGCGCGGTGAGCCGCCCACGTTGCGCCGCATCACCAAAGAGAGCGGGGTGGACACCAAGACGCTCTACACCCTGTTTCCCAAAGGACCCGCTAAGAAGGTGGCGCGCATCGCCGGCCTGGGTAAGCCAACCGGTTGCATTTGATCAGCTGAACAGCACGTATTAAAGTTAGGAGGAAAGGAATGAGCGAAGAAAAACAGCGTAAGCTGGCCATCATCTGCTCCAAAGGCAGCCTTGATATGGCCTATCCGGGTATGGTGCTGGCCAATGCTGCGCTCATGTCCGGCATCGAGGTGCATATGTTCTTCACCTTCTGGGGCTTGGATATGATCGTGGATCGCAAGATGGACCATCTGAAGATCACCCCGCTGGGCAATCCGAGCATGGGGATGCCTAATTTGCTCAGCATTTTGCCCGGCATGACCGCGATGGCCACCTCAATGATGAAGAAGGAAATCGCCAAGCTGGATTTCCCGCCCGTGCGCGAGTTTCTGCAGATGATCGTGGACGCGGGAGGACATCTCTACGGTTGTAAGATGTCCATGGACATGATGAAGCTGACCAAGGATGACCTGTTCCCGGGCGTGGAGCGTGTGCTGGGCGCTATGGAGTTCATGGAGATCAGTGAGGGCGCTCAGATCATTTTCATCTAGAACGACGAGAGCAGGGGATAGCATCCACCCTGCCAGCGGGTGCTGTCCCCTCGCTTGACCGAAGGGGCGCTACGGCGCACTATTGTTATGAAGACTATCATTGTGCTTGCCATGCATGGGGCGTTGCCCAACGACCTGCCTCAACAAGTGGACATGCTCTTCGCCTTGCGTGCCCAGCTCAAGCGCGCTCGACCGGAGGAACGCGCTCGGTTGGAAGAGCAGCTGCGCGTCTTGGATCGGCAGGTGCGCACCTGGCCGCGCACGGCGACCAATGATCCCTTCTACGCCGCTTCTCGGGCGATCGCGGATCAGCTGAGCCATTTGACCGGGCGGGAAGTGGTGCTAGCATTCAACGAGTTCTGCGCTCCCGATGTGGAGGAGGGATTGGACATTGCCGTCCAACGCGGCGCGCAGCGCGTGATTGTGCTCACCCCGATGCTCACACGTGGTGGCAGCCACGCCGAAAGGGAAATCCCTGCCACCATCGCGCGCGCACGCCAACGACATCCCGAAGTCACCTTCCTGTATGCCTGGCCCTTCTCCGATGAGGCCATTGCGAGATTCTTGGCTGCCCAAATTGCCCAATTTGACGCATAAGCACCCGATGAGCACACCTACACGCCAGATGAACCATCGCGGACTGATCATCTTCGATCTGGATGGCACATTGTTCCGCTCCGACTGCGCCACCGTTCCAGCAGTGCAACAGGTTTTCAGGGCATACAGTTTGCCACTTCCAGCTGAGCAGGAGATCGTGCAATATATTGGCCCGCTGGAGGACGAGTTCCACCGTTGGGTGCGCTCGCTTTGTCCAGCGCATTTGGCGGACGAGGTGCTGGCCGCTGTGCTCCAGCGTGAGCATGAGCTGCTCTCGCGCAGTGCCCGTCTTTACGATGGCATCCATCAAGTGTTGACTCGTTTGCGCCCTGTCGTCGGCGCAATGGCCCTGTGTACCTATGCCTCGCCACGCTATGCCCACGAAGCGTTGCGCAGCCACGCCATTGCCGATTTCTTTGATCTGATCCGTTGCCGCGAATCTCCCACGGATACCAAGTACCAGATGATCGGTGAGGTGTTGCAACGTTTGACCCCGCGTCCAGCCGTCGTAGTGGGTGACCGCGCGGTGGACATCGAAGCAGCCCGCGCGCACGGACTGGCCGCTGTCGGGGTGTTGTACGGCTATGGCTCCGCCGAGGAACTCGCCGCCGCGGACGCACGGGTGGATTCACCCTCCCAGCTGCCCGAACTCTTGATCGCGCTGCTAAACCAGACAACTATGGACTGCTAAGCCGTGCCTATGGACTGCTTTGGATTGCTGAAGTCATGCTTCAGCAATCCATAGAGTCCGACCGTGGGCTTGGTTTGCGGTGACGCTTGGTGACGCTTTTAGGCGGGTTTTCAAGT
>JBMFPH010000118.1:0-9883 GCA_049969215.1 Anaerolineae bacterium
GCATTAGTAAATAAGTGAAAATCCCCGCTAACCAGAAATGGACGATCGCCTCTAACTCTAGCGCGAAGAGGGAAAAGTGGGGCATACCCGCCAGCACCAGAGTGAGCAAGCTCAGCGGGTAAAGCACAGCGCTCTGCACATCGGCCCAAAAGGGAGCACCTGCATAGGTGTAGGGATTCCACAGGGGCAACCGTCCGGCGGCCAGCTCACGTGCCTCGAAAGTGGCAAAAGCCCAGAACTGTTTGGCGAAGTCACCCGGAGGAAAGCTGGCACGGTCGGCCAAGTTAGGGGTCAGGATGCGCCAGAAGAACAACAATACCAAAATGGCCAGGACTAACGCATTGACACCATCGCGCCACGACCAGCATCCCTCTAGTTTGCCGCCCTGGCGCGCCTGTGCTGCCCCTGCGGCATCCAGCGCTTCGCACGAGAGGCTCACCATATGCGCACCATACCCAGATCGATGAAATCGCCGCCTGTGGAGGCTGGCAACCGTTGACCACTGGAAGCGTCGTACATGCCCGCGATGATGCGATATTGGCCAGGGGGCAGATCGGCGGGCAGATGCAGGTGATAGGGATCAGCCAGGAATTCACCCTGCAGCCAGGTGCTGGTCGGTGCAAGCCCTGCGAGCGGCTGCATGTCCTGCTGTGCCACTACACGCCAATCCGCGTTGAGCAGCTGGACGAAGACTGTGTAATTGTTATCCACCTCGGCCAAAGAGTGCCAATGTAACGTTACACCCAGTTCATCACCCGGTCGTGCTTCTCTTTTTGCCACCTCATAACCCACTAGCCGGAAGACAGGTGGTTCGCCCAGCGTGACTTGGACAGCCTCGGCGATGCGCGGTGGTTCGAAACGTCGTGGACGCTGCTGCAAGGTAATGGGCGGCAGGGAAACACGATGTCCGAGGTGTTCACCGCGCCACAGTAAATCAAGGTGCAATGTAACTTGTGGGGCAGAGAAGCGTGGGCTAGTGGGCAGGCGATAGAGCGCGCGGCGTACCTGCCCAGGGCGCCATCCTGCTGGGTCACCTACCAGCTCGGCAAGTGGTAGTGGTGTTTCCTTTCGCTCGGAACCCTTCCCACCGTCCAATGTCAGCTCGACTGTCGCTTCGGCCAAGCGGGTCACATCGGCACCTGGAGCGAGCTGCCAGTATAGGTGCATCCAGATGTCCTCGCCCGGTTGCACATTACTCGGCAGTGCATAGCCCACCAGGCTCAGCTCGCCCATCTCCAAATGAGTAGGATTGGGTAGCTGGAGGGAGCGCAACGGCACCACGGCGCGCGCTGGTGCCACGGCCAGTGCAGTAACCGACTGTGGCGTACCCAGCTGCCGGCCGTTCCCCGGCTCGTACACAGCCAGCTGCACCTGATAGCGTCCCGGTGGGATATCCGCAGGCAGCCATAGCCCGCGTCGGTCGATCACAGCTTGACCGGGTTGCCACGTGGATGTCCCACCGCCTGCAGCAAGAGGCGGCCAATCCGCTTGGACGTAGCGCTCTCCACGAGAATTGATTAACCGCACGGACACCTGATAATCATATGCGAGATGATTGTTAGTTTGCCAGATCAGCGCGAAAGGCGCTACATCCCCGGCAGCTACTGATTGTACCGGTGCGGCAGTGCGCAGCAGCTCAAGGCGCCTGTCAGCTGACTCCTCGAACGTGACACCGATGGATTGTTCCACTATTTCGAAGGCCGTTTCAGTGGCGTAGAGCGCCATCCGCTGGCGCCCTAACCAGCTCTGCCAGGCGGGATATCCATGCGCTGCCAGCCATCCTTCTAGAACGCGGTCGATCGGCAGGCCATAAGGCATATACCAAATGCGGCGATGCTGTGCTGCGATCTCGGCCAACCGCTCCAGTGCCTTGTCTGCCGACAAAGACAGGTTGTTGAACTCTGTGTAAACCGGCAGGTCACCATTGTAATAGTAGTCGAAGACCATTTCGCTGCCGGCACCCGTGATGACGACAGCGTCGCGAGGCAACGCGTAATCCTCGACCATATGCGCGATGGTGCGCCAATCGGGTTTGGCATATGTCGGGTCAAAATAATGGTGGTACAGCACCCAGCCACTGATTCCGAGCAATATTAAGAGGAGCAACGTCCCTAATGAGGTGGCCACGGCGCTACTCCATCTCAGCTTCACCTGCTTGAGAGCGCTATGTACACCGTCGCTTATGGCCAGCACCCCCATCGCAACGGCTAGCAGATAACCGACCTGCACTGGGATCAGGTAACGTTCCAGATATACTGGCGTGCGTACCTCACCGTAAAGCCATGCAGCTAGGTTAGGTGCCAATGTGTAGATGAGGATCAGCGCCAGCATATAACGACCCTGCCAGTTGCGCCAACTGCGCCGAGCGGCATAGACCAGGCCGCAGAGAAACAGCACAACGAACGCCAAACTGAGCCAGGCGGATAATGGCATTGGCACCATCTCACCTACACTGTAAGCGAGAGCACTGCGCACATAGGTCTCCCATAGCGTCGGTTGCGGAATCCAATTGTAATAGTCCTTCAAGGCGCCCATGCCAAAGTAGAGCCACAGGCCGAACAAGCCGAGGGTAATAAGCAACAGGGCGCCCCAGCGCAGGTAAAGCTCCTGGCGGCCAAGTATTCCTTCGGGTCGGACGGGTCGGATCAGCCAGATGACAAGCAAGAAAAGGCCTTGCACTCCGATCAGGATCAGGGCATGGTAGTGAGTCAATAAGGCCCATTCGGTGCCCATGATGTAGAGCAGCTGCCAGCGCCACCCCCACTGTCCTTGCCACAGAGTCGCAAAGCTCCACATGCTCACAAGCGCTGCGGCGGTAAGCATAGTATAGTTGCGGGCATCCTGAGAATGCCAGATCTGATAAGGTGACACTGCCATCAACAATGCTGCAACGAAGCCCAAACGCGCATCACCAAGCGCTCTTCCGAAGCGCATTGTCAATGGCACACTCAGCGCGCCACAGAGGACGGAAAGGAAGCGCATCGCATATTCCCCATTACCGGCCAGCGCGCTCCAATATAAGGTCAGAAAATGATACAATGGTGGCACCACACGGGTGGTCTGCAGGGTATGCCACAATTGTGTCGGCGTGAGAGCGGCATAGTGGAGTGTCCACCCTTCGTCGATCCAGTAGCTCTGCGCGTCCAGGCGATAAACGCGCAGGGCAAATCCCAGCAGCGTGACGAGCAACGTCGCAATGGTTACGGCATAGTTTCGGAAGCAGGGTGCACGCTTCATGGGGGAGTCGCCTCAACTGTGACGTTTCCCAGCACGATCGTATCCTCGTTCGAGTTGGCGAATCTCAATCGCTGCCCGCTGATCGGATTGACCATGCCGACGATGAACCGGTAGCTACCTGCTGCATTAGGTGGCAGGATCAGCGCCCGGCGGTCGTGTACTCTTTCACCTATTCCCCATGTACGGGTAGGGGCATATCCTCCCACGGGTGGCCCATCGTGCTGCGCTATGGGCCGCCCATCTTTATCGAGCAATTGGGCGAAGATGTTGTAATCGGCATCCGGAGCTGCGATCGCGCGCCAGCGCATTTCGATCGGCATTGCGCCACCCGGTGTGATGGAGACCGGGACATGCACTGTCTCCAGTCGGAACATGTCTCCCAGGGTAGCTTGCACAGTGATGGTCAACGGTGGAGTGGAAATGACATAGCGCACCAAACGTGCGTCCTCGATCCATTCATCGCTCGCCTTGAACACGTGGTGTGCCAACCACCACTCCACTGGATTGTCCGCTGCTGCCGGTGGACATCCTACCGTCACCAGCCACACGTTGTGCCCTGTCATAGCGTGCTCCAGCAAAGGCATAGCGGTCTCAGCCAGCGGTGTGGCCTGTCGGGCGAACCCGATCAACGGGACGCGCGCCTTGAAACGGTTCATCGGCAGATGATAGTGATAGGGTGCCACGGTGATGATGGAGTCACGGGGCCCGGCCTGTTCCGCAGCACGTTCCAGCGCCACGAGATACGCTGGCGTTTGAGTTCTGCCAAATTGTTGGTCTGTCCCATAATAGCGTCCCAACAGCGTCAGTGGGATGACCAGCGCAGCGATCCCAGCTACAACGGAGCTGCAGCGCATCCAACGTCCGGACCAGGCGCTCAGCATATGCCCCGACGCAATGACCAGCAGCAGAAGACCCAGTCCCAGCGCGAGCCAGTCTAGTCCCCAGGGCTGCCACCATGCTACGTCCGAGTTTTCCAGCGACCACATACGCAGCTGGCCTAGCGGCTGCGCATAGCGGAAGTCCACCAGAGCTGCAGTGCGTTCTAGGAAGAACTCTCCACCGAACTTGGCCTGGAGTGCGCTCAAGTACACCCATGGATTGATCGCCACACCTAGCAGCTGCACAGCTAATGAAGCACATCCGAATATGCCCAAGAGCACGGTCATAATCAGGTCACGCCGAGATGCGCGCTCGACCAGCGGCGCCAGGCAAACGCTCAGCAAAGGCACGAGCGGCACCAGGAAGCGCGATCCCCAGCTCAGTCCCTCTCCGGAGCTCCATGTAGCGAAGAGCAGCAAAGTGATCCCACTGATGCCCACCACCAATAACACGACATCCCGGCGCCGTCGCCACAACCAGACCATACCAGGCAAGCTCAAGAGCAGCACGGGTGAATAGACAAACAGTCCACGCAATGGGCTGAACAGCAATTTGTAAAGGCCTATCGGGATTTCTGGAGAAAAGATGGTGAGGTCGTAGCCAGTCTGCAGCGGATTGCCACTGCGCAGCGCGTTGTAGAACAACAGCGACAGCAGAGGTGGCAATAGCCCCCCAAGAAAGCACACCAATTGGATCAGGCGATGGAGCTGCTGCACTGTGCCTCGTCCGATGTTCCGTGCAACGGTCGGCTCACATCGGACACTCACTCCCACCAGGTATAGCGCCCAGAGAGGCACCACAAACAGGTTGTTGACGCGTGTCGCTACTGCTAGCCCAGCCATGAAGCCGGCCACCCCGGCCGACCAACGCTCCTCGCCGCCGCGTACCTGAAGTACCAGGAAGGTGACACTGAGCAGCAAGAGGCCGCTCAAAGGCTCGCTGAACAGATACTTGCTGTACACCCAGACAATGGTTGCGGTGCCGAAGATGCTGGCAGTGGCAAGTGCCACTAAGCGGTCAAACGCGAGCGTTCGAACGATCAGATACACCAGACCAGCCGTAGCGGCGGTCACCAGTGCATTGGTCAAAGAGGCAGCTTGCAGCATTCCGATTCCGGGTATGAGCAGACCCAACCCGTAAAGCGGCGCCATGACCAATGAGAACAGCGGTGCCTTCTTGGAATAAACGTGTCCCTCAACACCAAAAAAGCCTTGTGTCTCGCGTTGGATTGTCGTCCACTGTGTCCAAGCGATCTGATCCGTATGTGGCGAGCCGAACTTGACCAGACTCTCGGTCACAGCGAACATTGAGACCTCGTCTACCGAGTGGAATCCACCCCGGTAAGAGAGCAGATACAGTGAGAAAAGACATAAGCTAAGGCTGACGGCCAGGATAAAATCACGACCGGCAAAATCTTTCGGTTGTTTGGCTGCCGGATGTGCATTAGAGCGGTGTATAATCATCTCAGGGCATCATACTGGTGACCCCATGTTTTGTCAAAGCATTATCCAGTAGGGAGTATTGCCTGTCGCAATGGCTTGCCTTGTAGATGAGGGATGGTATCATAAGCATAAGGTAGGAAGCATTCCACGATGTGGAGTAATCTGAACGCTTGGCGTGAGATCCTGACGCGTGTCCTAGAAGGCTTCGCCGTCCAGCACGATGTGATGCCCGAGTGGCTTATCAACCCGGACACCAATCGTCGTCTTAAGTTGGATGCGGTCTATCCTGAAATTGGCCTGGCCATTCGGTTCCAAGGCTTACAAATGGGAGGGCGCCCTCGCCGCCTGAGCTTGGAAGAGGAGCATCAGCAACTGCAACGCGAGCAGGCACGCGTGCAGCTATGTCGCGAACACGGTATTCGGCTGGTGCAGATTGATGTGCTGGGCAGCGAGCCGGTATCCGTATTTCAAGAGCTGCGCAGTGCGCTTAGTGATGCTACGCGGCGCATTGCTCAAAGCTATAGTGCCCAGCGAGGCAAGGCAGATTTGATCGAGCGCGTCAGTGCGGCGCGCAGCCGCCTTGAGGAGATTAGCCGCCGCGTACGTCATCCCCAAGATCTTCGAGTGTATGCGGACCTGTGGCACGATCGCCAGTTTATCGCGGGTGTGGTGGCATCCCAAGCACAACCCACCGAGGATGTCAATTATCAATATACGACAGGCATGGCAGTACACCACGCTGACTTCGGAGATGGTTACGTGGTGAGCGTTCAAGAGGATGCTACTGGCCGCCTGGTGACAGTCATGTTCGAGGATGGCATCCAACGCACATTTGCGGTACACCTGGTAGGCAGAAAGTTGTCTCCACGCCTGTAGTAATCCCTTCGGGCACCTCGGAACGTGATTTCAGCAGCGCATCGACTCCCCGGATTAGGGTCTACAAACCCTTTTCCGCACTTCGTTGGGGAGTATCTTCTCCGCATATGTCACAATGCTCATCACCGGGCCGTACGGGAACGGTATACTTCATCCATCGCTGTACTCAGTTCCTGCAGCTGGTGCACTTGTTCGCTGATCTCCGCACGCAGCTCCTCATCGCGGCCACGCTCGGTCGCTTGCAGATCGATCGCCTGCAATTGGGCATAGATCGTGCCCAACATCGCGAGCGTACCCTCCATCTGCAATTTGGCTTTCTCCATTGTCTCGCGCAGTTGGACGAGTTGAGCCCACTGTCTTTCCTTATCAGCAAAGGTTTTCTCCATTGTAGCACGCATGGCGGGATTGTCCTCACGTGCCAGTCTGCCTTTGAGCTCGTTCAAAGCTTCCGGAACGCTCTCCATGTCCTGCTGGATGACGCGATCCTGTTCGTAGGCGTCCAGTTTGGCGGCGAGGCGGTAAACCGCCTCAATCCATTCATCCACCGGCTCGATGGCACGCGCCAAACGCTCGCGCAGGATCCCGGCGCGCGCGTTAAACACCGCTTGCATCAAAAGATCGCGGTATCCAAGTGCCTTGTCCATCTGGGCACGCAATGCAGGCGAACGCAGCCGTCCAGGATTGCAGCTCTCCCGTAGCACCGCAGCTACTGCACGCGCATTATCCTCGGCATCCGTCAAGCTGCTGACGAAAAGCGCTGCCCACGCGGCGACCCAAAATCCTAACCCAACCCAGACCCAAAACCACGACAATATCTCCGACCATGCTGCCAGGGTCAAGCCAGCGGTGGTCATCAAGACGAGCGCAACTATTACAGCACTTTCCCAACGCATCACGGCGTTGAGCAGGATGGCGCGTTGCGCACGCCGCCGCAGATCTGTCTTGAAGTCCTGTCCGCTGCTATTCATCTGAGATTGTCATATGCAAGATGCGTTGCCACACCGGTCGCAACGGCCAAAGCCTCGTGATATGCTAGAAGTAGGTGGCCATGAGTTTGTATAGCCTACGGATCGTTTCAAGATCTCCGACGCGCACCATACCACCGCTTGCCTCGGCGATGCGTCGCAGCGTTTCCATATCGGCATCCTCACCGTATGCGATGCAGAAGATCACAATCGGCACACCATGAGCATTCCCACGCTGGATCTCAGCTTCCAGCTCGCCCAATGATTTCCACGAGTTGTTCTCTTGGCCGTCGGTCATCACCACAATAGCGTTGATACGCTCGCGGTCGGCCAGGCGCTGCAGCTGTTCGTAAGCTTCCCACACGGCATCCAATAGAGCGGTATTGCCCTCTGCCTCAAGCCCACCGATGGTAGCGAGCAATCGCGAGCGGTTGTCGCGGATCCTCTCCAGCTCGTCCACATAATAGACTGCAGACGAGAAGGCAATCAGCCCAACGCGCTCCTGTTCACTCTTGATTTGGTCAATAAAGGTCACCAGCGCCTCTTTCACGCGCGCCAGCTTGTCGCCCTGCATGCTGCCAGATGTGTCCACAACCAGATAGACGTTAGCGTGCCGCTTGGTGAGCCACCATACGTCACGCACAATGTCCACCACGGATGGAGAAGGCATTTGCAAGGTGGTCTGAGGCTGGCTGGGATCGACACCGTTTTCCGGATTGATCGGCGATGTCGCCGTCTGGATTGGGATCGAGAGATCGGCAGGGCGATAACCCGCCTGCAATACCCGCTGCTGTGTCGTTTTCGAGGTGAGATAATTGCGAAAAGCCTGGTAAATCTCTCGATGCGAGCTCGACAGACCAGGCGTCTCAATCAACGCCAAAGGATGATCCTCCCACAAAGTACCTTCCGCAGGGTAGATGGCCACCAAGTGAGCAGGGCGTTGCGGTTGTTGGTTGAAGTAGACGACCAACTGCTCTTGCACCACAAAGGCGTCTAGGTAGCGCTTGCCCTCTTGCAGAGCACGCTGGATCGCGGTCCACTCTCCCTCACCATAGAAACGTACTGTCTTCTGGATGGCACTAACATAGTTGATGACTGCCTCACTGCGTGCCAGTTCTGGGGTGAGACCGCGCGTGATACCGGCAGCGGCATAGAACTGAGCTAGCGTTGCTAGCAATCCGCTGGCCGAGCTGGTCGAAGGATGACTCCAGCGGAACGACGGATCACGCTGTGCCCGCTCTAAAAGGTCCTCCCAGCCGATTAGCTTGTCCGGCCAACCCAGCGAACGTGCTGTGTCTTCCCACATTGCGATTACAACTGGGCTGATAGCCCAACGGGTTACGCCCGAGGTCAGCGAGCGTGGTGCACCAAGCGAATCCTGGGCCGCTGCCCGCTCGGCGTAACGTCGATCCAGGATGTCCAACCAGAGGGACGAATCGGGCAAGATAGCGTGCACCTCTCCGGCCAGCGCGGCGTCCACCATACTCTCCCCATCCATCTCCACCAAGTGAATGCGCATAGGACGCCCATCACTGGCAGTTTGACCGAGGGCATGGAACTGGGCTATCACCTCCTCAACCAAGGCACGCTTTTCAGGAGAACATGCCAGAAGCAACACATCACGATCTGGCTGCGCAGTCGGCGTGACCTGAGCTACCTCGGGCAGTAATGCAGAGAACACAGACCAACAGGCAGCACAAGCTGCAAAAAAGACGCCACCCACAACCAACGCCGACACCAACATACGTCCAGGGCTGACAGTTCCTCGACGTGGCGGGCTCATTTGGATACCCTTCGATCAGCTGGAGACCATGGATCGGCAGCTATCATGGCCCTTTGAAATAACCGCGATACCGTACTGGCACGTTTCGCACATCCTATTGGCATTACTACCATCATCTGGCTGATAGGGAACTGTAGGTACATTCAACGTGCAATATTAAGATCAAACCAACGCAACAGTGCCAGCAGCACTTCGCGATCTGGGTTGCGCATTGCGGTAGAGCGCTCCACTACGGGTGTCACCCCATTCTCGCGCCAGGCCACGAAGGGGCTGTCTGACTGTTCAACTGAGATCTGTCCGAGCACAGGCCGCAGACCGAATTTGACCGCTTCTGTCTGCATGGAGGGCGAGAGCAGATATTTTTCGAATTCCAGTGCTGCGTTTTTCTCAGCGGCGCTCGTCTCCGGCCCGATCCACACGGAGAAGGGGAAATCGAACCATGTGACATACTTGGGATAGAGGATGCGCAGCGGCTCCCAGCGGTTCATGCTGCCGGCCATGTTGATGAGTAAATCGCTTTCAAGCAGTTGCCCTCCATCGCCCGCGGAGTAACCAAACAGAGCCAGATTCTCACCCGGATAAGCGCCCAGACTCGCATAGTCGCTCACTGATCCCATCAGCTCTTTAAGCCATTTCTGGAATTCTGGTTGGGTGACATCCTCCACGCTGATGTTCGGTCGGTCATAATACTCTCCCGCCGC
>JBMFPH010000119.1:0-9857 GCA_049969215.1 Anaerolineae bacterium
CAGGTATCGATGCTTCTTGTATTGCTGCGAGAAGACCACGTGCTACCTCGTCACAGCGCGTGATCCCTCCAAAGATGTTGATCAAAATCACCTTGACATCTGGATCGCTCAGAATGATGCGCAATGCTGCAGCCACCTTATTTGCCCTGGCACCGCCGCCGATGTCCAAGAAGTTAGCTGGACGACCGCCGTACAAGTCCACAAGATCCATTGTCGCCATAGCTAAACCGGCACCGTTGACCATACAGCCGATGTCACCATCCAACTTGACGTAAGACAAATCTGCCTGTCGCGCTTGACGCTGTGCTTCGGTCTCTTCTTGCACGTCGCGCATCTCACTCAATTCCAGATGGCGGAATAGCGCATTATCGTCCAAAGTGATCTTGCCGTCCGCAGCGATCATCTGCCCATCTGGTGTGATCACCAGGGGGTTGATTTCGGCCAATGTGGCATCGTTCTCCACGAATGCACGCCACAGTCCACGCGCAATGGCAGTAAACGGGCGAATGAGGCCACTATGCAATCCTAAATCGAAGGCCAAGTTGCGTGCTTGGTAATCCATCAAACCGCGCAAGGGATCAATCAGCAACCGGAAGATCATGTCCGGCTTGTTTCTGGCGAGCTCCTCAATTTCTATACCTCCCTGTGCCGACACAATCATGACCGGCTTGCGGTGAGTGCGGTCAATCGCAATACTCATATACATTTCTCGGGCGATTTCGGCAGCACATTCGACCAACACTTTATGCACCGTCAAACCTTTGATGGACATGCCAATGATCCGACGTGCTGCTTCTTCGGCCTCTGTAGCGTCTTGAGCGAGCAGGATACCGCCTGCCTTGCCACGTCCACCCGTCAACACCTGCGCCTTTACGACCACCGATCCGCCCAGTAAATGGGCAATCTGACGTGCTTCCGAAGGAGTGGTGGCCACATTACCTTGCGGCACCGGCAACCCATAACGAGCAAAAATTCTCTTTGACTGATATTCATGTAGTTTCATCACTGGCTCCGGGTGTTCTTGTGCAGTGATATCGAGGGATTCTGACGCACGTGATTATACTCTGCGCACCCTGCTCTGCCAATCCGGTCTGAGGAGAAAGAAGAGATCGGCTGCTGCCGTCAGCCGATCTCTTAAGAGGAGGAGAAGAGGAGATTGCCTTCCCTATTGCGTTTGTGCTACGATCTTTACCAGCTGCCTTATACCCTCAGGAGGATAATATGGATCTACCATCACAGTAATATACTAGTATAATCCCCTACCTGTTGCTGTACGCTCACCCTACGAATGGCATACGTTTGTCCGCAGAGAGCGCCTCAACGTCTTCCAGTTAACAGTCCAATCTATATCAGCACTCGATCGTCTCACCACTCCGCCAGATGATCGAGGAATTGTGCCACCTGTTCCGCTCCATTCTGCCCCTCACGTGAGGCACGCGGCAACGTTAGCACTTCGGGCAAGCGAGCCAGCCAATCGCCACGGTCAAAACTCTTTCCATCCAGAGGCATGCCGGTCATCTCTTGTGCTATAAAATTTACCAGTGCTTGCGACTCGCGAAAATTTGCGCGCGGCACATATCCGAAGGGAACACCTGCCCAGTACACTTCCGCAACCGTGCTATAGCCTACCTTGCCGATAACAACGTCGCAAGCGTTCACCAGGTCAGGGTGGAAGAAACGCGAGCGATGCGGCAGAGCCACTAGATTGCCCGGCATAGTCCACGCCGTACCCAGCTTCTCCCATGCCTCCAGGGCTCCCGGCACCACGAAGAAAACGCCAGGGTATTCGCTCAATACTTCCAGAAACCGGTATTTCCAGGGAAACCCACCCATCGTGATCAGTACCACACGCGCGCCATTCGGTATTCCCAGCTGCTGGCGCACTTGCGATGGTGATGTACGCGGCACCCGACTCACCGGTGCTGTGGTCAGCTGACAAGGTGCACGTTGGCATACCGGCTCCGTCTGAATGCGATAGTCCACAGAAGCGTATAGCTCGCGCATGCGCTCTATGTGATCGCGAAAGCGCTCATCCCTCTCCAGATAGCCTTCATAAATGTAATCCCACGTGAAGTTCTCGATCAACACGCTGGGGATGCCAGCTGCATGTGCTACTGCAATGCCTAATGGGGCGATATCGCATACTACTAATCGACACTCATTATACTTTAGATGCTCTGCCAGCCGATGGATAATCACGGTGTCAAAAGGGAAAAAATGGTTCAGCTGGCGCAGTGTCTCTTCCAAATCTTCGTCCAGTGCTGTTCGCTGAGCCATACCAATGTCAGTTAATATGTTGTGCAGTACAAACGAGCTACCTAGCACGTCCTCAAACAACCAAGCGGGCACACAGGTGAAGATCTCAAAATGCACGTCCGGAGAGCGCTTGCGCCAAGCTGCCATCACTGCTGCGGCACGCGCCGCATGACCGTAACCATGCGGAGTGACAAAGAAAGCGATACAGCGTCTATACCTGCTATGCGATGCGACTTCCATATTCTTGCTATAGGAGGCCTAGCATCCGTGCCAATCTAGCTACAGTGAAACGGTTACGCAGGTAATGGGAACAACACATTGCTAACTCAACCTCTTGATCGCTCAATCCCAACATACTCGGCTGAGTTGGGGCACCCGCTGCTGCCAACATGCCCTCAATCTGCTCTGCCGATGGCACCGTTGCGGCGATTTCCTGAATGGCATCCCAATTGTCCAGTACACGCTGCTGAAGATGGGCGTAGGCCGTAGCATTCATATCCAGGAATGAGCTCTGCTCAGCGATGATGGCATCGGCGATCGGACCATAGACCTGGCGTATGATCTGTATCTCGGCAGCGCGCTCCGGCATCGACACTCGTGCCATGCGCTCTGCCACTTGCTCACGCGAGAGCTGCTTGATCTGGTCATAAAGGGAAGCGACCAAAACGGTTGCCACGCCCACTTTGGCACCATGTAGCTGGGAGGGCCGATGTTCCCACAACAGCTTCATTTCCCAAAAGTGAGAGGCGTGGTGCTCTGCACCAGAGGCCAATGTTGTCTTGCCGAATTCCAACATACACAAACCCGATTCGATGAGTGCCTCCATCAAGCGCTGCACGGCAGCCGGCTCTGCTCGTCCGATGGCAGCGGCGTTACGCGCGCATGAATTGAGAGCACGCCGTGCACGCTGCGCCAACGTTGCGTCATATTCCTCGTCACAGATCAAGTGGCCCAATCGCCAATCAGCCAGTGAAGTGAACTTGCCCAGGATGTCGCCAAAGCCCGCTGCGATCAGGCGACGCGGAGCAGCACATAAGGTCGGCAGGTCGGCGAAGACAGCGCGTGGGGGCTGCGCAATCAAGGTGCGCTTGACACGTTCCAGCACCAGCGGTGCCCCGATAGAGGTATAACCATCTACCGAAGGCGCTGTCGGCAGCGAGATAAAAGGTAACCGTGCACGATGGCTGACAAAGCGTACTAGATCGGTGATCGTACCTGCGCCAACAGCTAAGAAAACGCGCTCGCTCGCATCCATATGCTCCAGCAGCTGCACGATGGCACGTTCATCGGCGACAATTTCATCTCCACGAAGCAAGATTGTCCGTACGTCGTATCCGTGCGCTTGCATCTTCTGCTCGGCAGCTTGTCCTAAGGCGGCATACGTGTTCTGATCAGCCACCAGTGTCAGAGCATGTATGTCCTGAGCGGCACAATAATCGACAAGGCGTGCCAGCGCATCATTTCCAATGTAGATGGGGATATCGTAGTGCATATCTTCTACTCGTCTCGTATGTTTCGGATGAACTTCCATTATAACACTGGATCGCATTTGCTGACGAATTCTCTAGTCCGGGAGGCGTCCGCTACGCATCAGCTGCCACAATCGGCCCGGTTGATAGAGTCGGTTGAGTGACACGAAGGCGACCAGAGCCAGAAGTCCCAGCACCTCCCACACCCACAATTCTGGCCGCTGCGTGAACGCATACCAATAAGCGCGTCGGATATCCCTTTGCTCACTGCCCTGCTTGCGCCACACGTGAAAGCGCCACCCGCGCAGGGGCCACCAGAAGGTGTTATGGAACAACCATAGACGATCTTGCACTCCGTGCATGAGAAAAGCTAGCGCGTAAGGCCAATGCTGTGGCGCCCTGGTAAGGGTGAAATAGATGACAAGAATCTGGGCTAACAGCGTATGCGCGAACAACATTGCCGCCTTGAAACGTCGGTAGAAATATAACGCTGCTAGTGGCTTGTCAATGAGATCCGGAGCGCTGGTGGCTAAGGCCACCAAACGCATGTCCAGCCGATTGAGCTTCGGAAAGCGGCGGCGTGCCAGATCAAAGGCAAATAGGGTCAACGTGATATGGCTGTGCGGCAACATTATGCAACACTTCGAAAAGCGGTGATGGAAAGGTACCCATAACGATACGACGGTTTACAATTGCGAAGGACACGCTATGAGCATCTTCTCCTGACAGAGGTAATTGAGCACTGCCCGGCTAACGACCCGATTGCCCGCTTCATTGTAATGCCCGCCTGGAGCAAAATATCCGGTGAAGTCATGGTTGCCTTGATTGGCCGCGACGAATTCAGGCGCAAGATCCAGTACCAGGATATCCCTCTGGCGCAGTTGGTCTACGAGACCTTGGTACATTGGTGGGTTACCTGCAACACGCTCTTCCAGCGTGGGACGATAGGGACATGCCAGCACCAGCGGTGTAGCTCCATTCTGTTGCACAGTCCGCGCAAATAGGGTGAGCAAGCGCAACGTAACCTCCACTTGGAAGGGATCTGCATAAGATTCTTGCCAGCTGGTCAGGTAGGGTAGCTTGCCTTGGTAGCGCATCTCGAAATCTAATGTACGTAGCAGGCGGTAGCTGAATAGCCCATCCAGTGATAACGGTTGGTAACGCTCCCGTACGCAAAAGAAGTCGTGAGGGCATACTAAATCCAAGAAATGGGATGGATTCTCCAAAGCGGCGTGCCGCAGGGTGTCCAGTGAGCGGAACGGGTTCTCCAACAGTTGCAATCCATCATCATCCAGGATGAAAACCGGCTTAGTGAGCGGCAACCTGGTTTGCGGGTGGATGAAAGGACGGTAGCGGTTGACGTTGCGGCGCAAGCTGTCCTCTTCGTATACGATTATCACGATGTGAGGCTTATAGACAGCTCCTTGCGTCGTGTAACGCAAGAATGCCTGATCGGTACCGTAACCTCCCACTCCCCAGTTCATCACTTCTAAGTCAGGTCGACTATGTTCCAACAAATAGGGCCAGGAGTCGGCCAGGGCGACATCATCAGCATGGGCAAACGATGGACCAAAAACGGCGATGCGTGTCACACCTGGTGGTGGCGTCAGCGCATAGGACCGTTCTGCGCGTACTCCAATTTCGTTCGATTCATAGGGTGTGCCATCTTCAACAGTGTGGCTGTCAGGTCGTACGCTCCACCCTAGCACAGCGTCGAATTGATCGAAGTTTTTTCCTTCACGTTCGCGCTGTTCAAAGACTTCCAGAACGTGGCGTTGTTCTGCGGTCAGGATAGGGAGAGGCAACAAACAAAGCGTTCGATCCTGCAAGAACAGGCACTCACGCTGCCACCACACCAATCGTGTGCTGAGCTCTAACAGCGCGAGAGTGATCAACACGACGCCAATTGCTTGTAAAGCTAAGCTCATCCACCTTGGCAGCTGCAACGTGTGCGTGTTATGCACAATTGTCATGCCGTTTGTTCACCATTACGCCTTGTTGACGCCCAGGGCATTATACTTTCCAGGGAGACCAGAGCAAGTTTGCAGTGTGCTGCCGTTCATAACTTGCCCTGCGGTACAATTAGATTGATACTGTCGATGTAAAAGCGAGGTGAGCAGATCGATGCGGGTGATTTCCGGCAGTGCCAAAGGGCATCGGTTGTATGTCGTGCCGGGAGGGGAAACGCGTCCGATCACGGATCGCGTCAAGGAGTCCCTTTTCAACATCTTGGGTGACTTCGTTGTTGGCGCGTGGGTGCTGGATTTGTTTGCCGGCACCGGTGCGGTAGGGATTGAGGCGCTAAGTCGTGGAGCAGCCCATGCTGTCTTTGTGGATAAATCGCCGGTTGCGTTGCGGACAGTCCGGCGCAATCTCGAGCACACCCGTTTGAGTGAGCGAGCTACGCTCATCCAGGCGGATGTGTTCCGCTATCTGGCAGCTCCGGTTGAGCGGCCTTTTCACCTGGTCTATGTGGCGCCCCCTCAGTACCGTGGATGGTGGATGCGCGTCATAAAGCTGCTGGATGAGCACCCCGAATGGCTTGTACCTCCTTCCATCGGTACCGGTTTGGTGGTCGCTCAAATGCACCCGCGCGAGTACCAGGTGATGGTACTATCCCACTTGAGCATGTACGATATGCGTCGCTACGGGAGCACCTTGCTGTGTTTTTACAGGTTATGTTCCACATGGGCAACTTGAGAGACCGACTGGGAGTACTCCGACGCAGACGCAATGGGGTAGGAGGAGGGAAATTCAGATGGAGCAGCGGATACTAGGCGCTGCGCCGGCAGCACGTTCACCTGACTTTGTGCTCTTCGCCTTGACTTAAGGCTTGCCTCCCACACCCCCATTCCACCTACATAGGCGAATCCAGCGGCGTAGAGGAGTAAGGAAGGGATTATGTGGACATAGCTGTTGCGCCATGCCACTATCACACTGGCCAAGGCATAGAGGGCCAATGCCAGTTCCCCCAGCGTGACAGTGTCCACTTCCAGCACATACGGATTGTTATGCCACCTCCCTTTATCTCCCTCAAGGCCGAATTTGGGCGTGCGAAGAAACACGTTGTTCGTGCCGAACAATGCTTCAAGCACACCGCGCGTGTTGTTCAGGGCGATGCCGATCCCCAATAGCACTAACAGAGGCGAACTGGCATAATGTCTCAGCCAGTGCCGGCCATGGAGCGCAATCTGTCCCACGGCATACATCAGAAGAGGAGACGTTGTGAACATTCCGACAATCCCTGGAGAAACCGACAGGGGAGGAGGAGACAACAGCATGGGCAGGGTGGCCAGCAAGGAAAGCAGTAAGAGCGGATGCACCGAGTAAGCGCTCAGGTGAATGAGCGCCATGGCGCGCACATACCATGGCTTGCTGCAAGTTGCCACTTGCCTACCTAGCTTGAGTAGACACTGGATGGTTCCCTTTGCCCAGCGGAATTGTTGCCGCTTGAGAGCCGCTAGCTGTGGTGGAATCTCAGACGGAGTAGTAACATCTGGCAGATAGAGGCATTTCCAACCTGCCAATTGAGCACGGAAGCTGAGATCCATATCCTCACATAATGTATCACTCTGCCAGCCACCAGATTGCTCAATGCACTCACGTCGCCAGATGCCGGCAGTGCCGTTAAAGCTAAACAATAGCCCAGAACGCTGCCGGGCTGTCTGTTCGACCACGAAATGCCCATCGAGCGCAATCGCCTGAGCACGCGTAAGCAAGGAATATTCGCGATTGAGGTGCGACCAGCGTGTCTGAAGCATGCCTAACTGTGGGCAGTTAAGAAAGTAAGGCACCGTCTTTTGCAACCAGTCGCGTCCGGGCACAAAATCGGCGTCGAAGATAGCGATCAGCTCACCTGTGGCCCGCTGCAGTCCCATCTGTAAAGCACCTGCTTTGAACCCGTCACGTTCTTCCCGTCGCAACAGATGGATGTTAAATCCCTTGGCGCGGTAGTATTCTACCCACCCCTGTAAGATGAGTGTTGTATTGTCGGTAGAATCATCCAGCACCTGGATCTCCAGTTGTTCGCGTGGCCAGTCGAGGTGGGTAATCGCATGGATGAGACGCTCGACCACCATTACCTCATTATAGATAGGGAGCTGCACCGTAACGCGAGGGTAACAGGTTAATTCGGCACGTTCGCATGCCTTGGCACGGTGCCACAGGTAAAGGATTGTCAATGCAAGTACGCTGAGCGCATATGCCGCCAGCAACAGTGTGGCGGCGGTGAACACAATGCTGGCTGCTGCTGCCAATGATTTTCTCCTAGATGCAGGGCCCAATGAGATTGTGTACAATGCTAAGTATACTCCTGTTGAAGTGATGTACCAAATTCCACCCGCTGGTGTTTTCATCCTGTGCCATTTTTGACCTGTTCTCATAATAGACATAGAATTTATTCTTGAGTGCCCACAGTGTGGTGAGAGGTGGGCACTCTGTTCTTGTAAAGGAGATGTATCAGCAATGAATGTCATTGTCGTAGGTTGCGGACGGTTTGGCGCCGAACTGGCCTCGCGCCTGCATCAGAAGGGGCACCAGGTATCCGTGATCGATCAGACGGCAGCTGCTTTTGAAAATCTTGATCCAGAGTTCCGGGGACGTCTCATCGAGGGAGATGTGTTGTCCCAAGACGTGCTCCATCGGGCCGGTATCGAGCGTGCCGATGGCATAGCAGTGGTTACAAACTCTGACACACTGAACGCTGTGGTCGGTCACGTGGCGCGCACCGTGTATCACGTGCCCAATGTGGTTGTGCGCAATTATGATCCCGCCTGGCGTCCCACCTATGAGGCATTTGGACTTCAAGTGGTGAGCTCGGTAAGCTGGGGGGCACAGCGAGTCGAAGATCTGCTTGTTCAACCAGAGATCCGGACCGTCTTTTCAGCAGGTAATGGTGAGATCGAAATCTACGAGTTTCGCGTGCCGCCACGTTGGCATGGACGCAAACTAAATGAGCTGCTGCCCAATCTACCGTGTGGTGTGGTTGCTCTGACGCGTGCTGGGCGTGCCTCATTGCCCACCTGTGATGTTGTCCTGGAAACAGACGATGTGGTGTACTTCAGCACCACTTTGGAAGGAGTACAAGCTTTGCACCGCTTGTTCAAGGAGGGCTGATAATGTTTGTAGTGATCGCCGGAGGAGGACGCACCGGCACTTATCTAGCAGGGTTGTTGGTGGCTCAGAGGCAAGAGGTACGTCTGATTGAGTATCGCAAGGAGCTGCTGGTGCGCGTTCATCACGAGCTACCCACCGAAGTGGTCTACGAAGGTAACCCGTCTCGGCCGGATGTGCTGGAACAAGCAGGCATTCGACGTGCCGATGTATTGGTTGCATGTACCGACAGCGACGCGGATAACCTCACCATCTGTTATCTGGGACGCGCGTGTTATAATGTGCCGCGCATCATCGCTCGCATCAACAATCCACGTGCCGGCTGGCTGTTTGATAGCAAGTTTCATGTGGATGTGGCGGTTAACCATACCGAGATCTTGGCCAGCCTCATTATGGAGGAGATGTCTCTGGGCGATATGGTGACACTGCTGAAATTGCGGCGTGGCAACTACTCGCTGGTGGCAGAGAAGATCGCTGAGGGTGCTGAAGCAATCGGTGTCGCCATAAAAGACTTGGGTTTGCCGCCGCGCTGCGTCATCGCTGCCATTATTCGGCGGGGCGAAGTGGTGGTGCCGCGTGGCGTGACCACTTTTGAGGTGGGAGATGAAGTGTTAGCGGTGACAGATCGAGAAGGGGAACAAAGATTGATACAACTGTTCACACCGCCTAACAATTCGAACCATGCCTCGCGCAATACCGGCGTTGCCACCTGAATCTCAGCCGTTCGTCTCGAAAGTCTCGCGCAAACCGCGCGCCAGGGCACGAGCACGTGCTGGCGCATCCCCGATATGATGGGTGACATCTAACAAAGTACGCACGCGCGCAGGGGGGAGATAGGCGGTGATCGCACTATCTTCGCTGAGGAGTTGCATCAGGGGATTCGCCTCTCCGCGGCGTAATGCTTCCCAGGCCACCATGCTGTGCTGACGGATCACCTCATGCATGTGCTGCCGGTCCGCTCCTGCTTTGACCAGCTCCATCAGCAGCCGTTCGGTGGCAGCAAACGTCCCATATGTGCAC
>JBMFPH010000120.1:0-9722 GCA_049969215.1 Anaerolineae bacterium
GCTTTCACCCAGGCGGCGCAGCATGCTGGCCGGCAGTACACTGAGCTGCATCGCAGCGCGCAAATAGAGGATATTGCCCGGCTTTACCACAAAATGGCGCACATCGGCAGGCAGTTCAGCCAATTGTTTCAACTCCTCCATATCCGGCAGCTGCTTGCCAGCAGGTTGAATGCCTTGATCCAAGAAATAGGACATCGGCACTCCCAGGAATTGTGCCATGGCCTCCAGCTCCACCAGTGGGATATCGCGCTCCGCCGACTCGTATGCTGCGATACGCGCAGGAGAACAACCCAACAGATGAGCAAGCTCCTCGCGCGAACGCCCGGCCTCCATGCGCGCTTGCTGCAAAAGCGCGGCGATGATACGCCGCCGCAACCCCATAATAGCCGCTACAGGGAGTCTCCCGTCCAGACGCTCTTCGGGGATCTCCTCGCTCCAGAAATATGCCACCGGCACGTGATATAAGTGGGCGAGGATTTCCAACTCGACCAGCGAGATGTCCCGCCGCCCACATTCAAAGTCGGAGATCATCTCGGGCGCCACACCCAGAACATTTGCCACTTCCTCGAGGGTCCGGTTAGCGCGCTGGCGGGCGTGTTGCATCAGCACCCCCACAATCTTCCTGCGGAGCGTTGCCTCTTCTTGCCTCAACCCTTGCATGAAACCTCCTCACCCTGTCGAGGGCAGGGACCCTTCAACCCATAGGAGACACTCTTGCGCGGCAATCTCACTTTCATTATAGCATGATATGTCAAACATCCCAACCCCTTAATCCAACGCATGCTGAGCGGCTGCAACACGCCAACAATCAGGACACTCACCAAGGTGAGGCAGGTGATCGCGAGGCCAAGCATCCAAGAGCGCGGTGCAAAGTACATCTCCACATAATGCTGACCGGCGCTCAAGTGCAATGCCCGGAAGGCATAGTTGGCACGCCAGATGGCCTGGGGTTCACCATCCACGCGTGCCTGCCAGCCGGGGTACCAGTTTTCGCTCAGCACCAGATAGCCCTCCGCCGACATGTCCACACGCAACTGCAGCGTATTGAGCGCGTATCGATCCAGTCGGATGTCAGCGGGTCGTGGGGCGGTTACGTTCAGATCGGAGCCACCTTCAACAATGACCTCCAGGGCCGGGTCGAATTCCGGAGCATGTACCGCCTCCCAGGCGGCTGCCTGGTCGGGGACGCTGCGCGCGCGGTGTACCACCCATGCCCGGGGCAACGCCGCACGGTTGAGGAAAACGGCCAGCTGGTTATCCCCCTCGAATACCGGGGCAAACTTCTGCCAATCCAAAACCACGTCGCGCGCCGCAATCACATATTTGACGTTCAGGGAGTCGTACAGACGCGACGAACGGCTGGGAGTGCCTTCCAGGAAACGCGCGTAGTCCGCCAAGATCAGCGGATTGACTACGCCGGAGACATCTTGCACGTTGTACAGCAGCGGGGTGTCCGGCTGCCAGAGATGCCAGATATCCGTGCGCGTGTCGATGCGGTAGAGCGAATGGTCTGACTGGAGAAATGCGATGATACCGGGGTGATGAAATGTTGCGCTCGGATCCTGTTTGGCTACGTCGAGGTTGCTGCCCAGGCTGGCCAGGTCGAAAAAGGTCAAGGCGACGCCGAGCATGCCAAAGACGACAGGGCGCACCCAGCCGCGTTGTAGCGCATAGAGCAGCACCGAGGCAGCGGCCAGCAGTCCGATGAAGAAGACCAGGCCGTTCGTGGCGGCAGCGGTGCGTGCGAAGATAACCGCGTCTTTGTCCTGGCTAGTGATGAGCGCATAATAGCTGAGCGGCAGGGCGATCAACACCAGTCCGCCCAATATCCACGGAGCAGCGCGGATGAACCGGGCGAGCGTCTGTCGCGCCGTAGGTGTGCCTTGCATCAGCATCTGCAGGCCATATGCCGCCAGCCCGGCCAGCGCAAAGTCAAACACAAAGACGAAACGAGCGGGCGCGCGCATACCGGCCAGTCCCGGCACCAGCTGGTACAGGTAGCCATACAAGGCGCTATAAGCGCCCAACGCAGCCAGCAAGCTGAACGCTGCCAGCAAGCTCAGCAGGCCGATCACACGTTCGCGGCGTATCCCCGCGCCGACGCTCAGCATGGTCAGCACCAGGGGCAGAATGCCCAGGTATCCCACTTCGACGCGCTCCCACGGACCCCAGTGCCTTGCCGGGTCGCGTCCGAAGAAAGAGGGCACGAACAGCCCGATCAACCCAGCAGGAGGCAGCGAATACTCGCCGGCCCGCTGGTAATCATAAGTGGCGCGCGGAGTCCATCCGCTGAGCTCGTAGGCGGGCAGCAGCGCCACCGCTGCCAGTCCTATCCCGATGAGCAGGGTGAGTAGGAGCAACCCCACAGGCAGTAAGAGAGAAGCCCTGCGCTCTGGAAGTAGGGGCTGCACCTCCGCCTGCTTACTGGTATACCATTCCGCGCCTATGTGATAGAGCGTGTTCACCAGCAATGCGAGCACGCTGAACAACCACGGCTGGGTGTGCCCGGCTGTTGCCGCAATCCCCAGCAAAAGGCCGGTCCATATGGCCCAGCGCCAGCTGCGTTCACCCAGAGCACGTTGGTAAAACAGGAAGATGAGCGGCAGCCACGCCGCCTGTGCGATCAAATTGAGGTTGCCGAAGTGGATCACGAAGAAATCCGAAAACATGTAGGCCAGTGCCCCCAGCAAAGCGGGGTAGCAAGATGACCACACACCCGTGACAGGGGCATCATAGCGGCGCAGCAAGCTGCGAAAGCAGAGATAGGCCGCGGCGCCGGCCAGCCAGAAATGGAAGATTGCCAGCCCCATCATCATCCGATAGGTGACCTGGGGTATGGCCAGCCAGACGATCAGATTGACAGGATAGTACAGCGCGGTCTGGATGTCCGCGGCGAACGGCATACCGCCGTAGAGATAGGGATTCCACAACGGGAATTGTCCACTTTTCAACGATTGGGCGGCAAAATGATGGATGGGGTATAGGAACGAGGCGAGATCGCCTCCACCAGCCGGCATCCACTCACCGGCAAATACCACACGCCAGAAAAACGTAACGGTTGCCAGCGCCAGGATACCCAGCATCACCCCATCGGGAAGTCGGGGAGATACCCGACGATACTGCAACGTTTCCGACGTGGAGGTATCAATACCGGACGACAAGCTAGGCAGCGTCTCCTTGCAGCACCTCGGTCAATTGACGGCGCACTTCGGGAGGCAGTAGCATTCCCTTGGGCTGACTGCGCAAATGTTTCTTGAGGTCTTTGGCCAGCATCGCTGGCACCCCATCGCGCTCGGAGCCGGATGAGCCATCCAACTCCAAAGTCGCATTCGGATGGGTGTAGACCACCAGCGGTTCATTAGGCGGGAGATTCTCGGAAAGAACTTTGCTCAGCTGGACACGCAATTTTTCCGCGTTGGACAAAGCTTCCTGAGTAGGGTTGCCCAGAGCTTCCTCATTGAAGAATAGGAACAAGCGTTTGACGCTGAAATTTCTTTTCCAGCGTGTGCCTTGTTTGCGGATGATGCCATCCTGTCCCTTAGCAGTGATGACGTACAGGCGCGAAGGTGTGAGCAGCACATGGGGCGCTGCAGCAGTGTAATTGAACAAATGATAGTTGTTGTCAAAACCCCTCAGCGCTTTCTCCAAGACATGGTCGGCACGCGGTTCACGCACATAGCGGTTGGCATTGTAGGCGCTGATGTTGGCAAGGACGAAGCCGATCAGCAGGGCGGGCAGCGACCAGAAGTAGTACGCTTCGTTGAAAGAGGCGATCAGTCCACCCCCCAGCACCATCAAACCGACCATACTGGTCCAGCGCACCAGCTGGCTACGTTGTTGCAACAGTTTCTGATTGGTGGTTACTCTCATCGTTTTGCTCTCTCTGCTCGTGATGAATGACATCCAGCCCACGCTTGATAGCGCCTACCACATCGTACTCCACCGTCTGGGCAGCACGATGGATGGCATTGCGCACCGCGTAGGCATCCGAACGCCCGTGGCCGATCACCACCACCCCGTCTACCCCTAGCAATGCAGCGCCGCCGAACTCACGGTAATCCAGCTTGCGCGCGGCTGCTGCAAGCGCGGGCTTCATAAGCAGGGCTCCCAGGCGCGCTAGCGGATAGCGACGCACACCCTCCTTGATAGAATCGGTGAGCAGGCGTGCTACTCCCTCGGAGGTCTTGATAAAGACATTGCCGGAGAAGCCATCGGTGACTACCACATCAGCGATGCCGGTCGGCACATCTTTGCCCTCCACACTGCCAATGAAGTGAAAAGGCCCACGTTTGAGCAAAGGCAGCGTGTCCAGAACGAGCCGATTGCCCTTACCCTCTTCTTCCCCGTTGGTGAGGATGCCAATGCGGGGATGATCGATCCCCATCATGCGTTGCACATAGATGCTGCCCATCAAGGCAAATTGGTACAGATATTCTGGCCGACAGTCGGCATTTGCGCCAATGTCGATCACATAACAATAACGGTTCGCCCCTAGAGTGGGGTACAATGTCCCCACTGCCGGTCTTTTGATACCGGGGATGCGTCCTAGATAGAGCAGAGCTGCTGCCAGCCCGCCGCCAGTATGTCCCACCGTGACGAAAGCATCCGTCTCACCATGGCGTAACATCTGCATCCCCACCGCCATAGACGAGTTCGCCCTGGCGCGCGCTGCCGCGGCAGGACGTTCGTCCATCCTGATCACCTGGTCGGCTGGTATTATCGGGAGAGAGAGGCCTCGCCGATCGTGCTTTTCCAATTCACGTGCGATCACTTCTGGATGCCCCACCAGCTGCACCTCCAGCCCGAAATCCCGAGCAGCCCAGACAGCTCCGTGCACCGTCGCTTGGGGAGCGTGGTCGCCTCCCATCGCGTCAAGAACGATGCGCATATTGATCCCTCATTGTCAACCGAATGATGGGTGAAAGCTAGGAGCGAAATTATAACACATGAGCGCAAGGTTTATGCAATTGGCACGCAAGCTTTTGGCATAATATAGCGTTTGCTCGTCTCGGAAAAGCGAGCTACAATGCCACTGACCTGTTCCCATCACAGGTTGTGGCAAACGCATGCGGCCAATAGCAGCCAGGGAATATCAATGCGACCGTCCAGAGCTTTTGGACTGCAACTCCTTTCCTTCTTCGCTGTGTTGTACTGCACTTTTGTCGGCGGCACATTCTACACCGATCTTCTGTTGCCTCTACGTGTGTTCCACCATCTCCTCGTCGGTGTCGTTTTGCTCAGCTGGCTGGTGTATCGACTGCGCCGGGGCGAGGGATTTCCGCGCACATCTCTGGATGCGCCCATTGCTGGTTACCTGACCGCCCTGTTCGTTACCGCGCTGTTGGGCATACACCCGCGGTTCAGCCTGGAGAAGCTGTGGACACCTTTTACCTGGGTGTTGATATTCTACCTCCTGGTTGATTTAAGTCGGCGTGGGTATGGTTCCTTTGTGCTGCGCGCCCTGTATATGAGCGCCTCGGTTGTCTGCTTGGTGAGCTGGGTCGAACTGGCCAGTTGGTACCTTGGATTACCGTTGCTGCCCCAATTTGTCCAAAGCTGGCCTGCCATCAGAAGTGGGCAGCTCATTCCTCCCATTTTGCATCGCGTATCACTTGCCCTAAATGGAGCGACCCCACTCTCCGCCTACATAGCGTTGCTCATCCCACTAGCGATTGCCATCATGATCAGTACATCTACGCGAGATACCAGACGCGCCATGGCTCTCTGGTTGGCATCAGCGCTGGTGGTCGAGGTGTTCAGCATGTCTCGGGGAGGGATTTTAGCGCTGATGGTCTCTCTGCCTCTGATGGCATTGACCTTCTGGCTGGCACAGCGCGCCACAGGGGCATATGCGGAAATGCCCGGTGCGAACACGCTATCATGCGCGTCCAGCAGGCCCCTTTTGAGGCGCCACTGGCTGGTGTTGGGCGCGGGATTGATGGCCAGTGCCCTGGTATGCGCTATGCTTACACCCCTCTGGTTGCAGAACACTTTTGCCGGGAGGGCAGGCAGTACAGACTTTCGCTTTACCTTATGGCAGGTCGCACTGAGAACGTTTCAAGAGGATCCCCTGACAGGTGTGGGGCCTTTCAATTATGGGCGCAGCCTCCTTCGGCGCAATGATGCTTCGCTGCCGCGTCGTCAAATTATGACCGCCCATAATTGGTACTTAAACACCGCTGCCGAGACCGGCTTGATGGGTCTGGTAACCGGTGGCTGGTTGCTGGGAAGCATAGCGCTCGCACTGCGACAGCGTTGGAAGGAAACGCACGAGCTGCGCGAGCGCGTGCGCATCGGCGCAGTGGGTGCTGCGTTGACGGGCTTTGCCGCCCAAAACTTAGTGGATACATTCACTGCTACTCCCGTGGTGCTGCCCGTGTTAATTCTGATAGTATCCTCCCTTGGCACATCGAAGCCGGGGCGCACACAGAAGCTGGCTTCTATGCACGTGCCCCGCATCTCGCCCAAACGGCTTAACCTCAGCCGCTTGGTCGGCTTGGTAACATTGGGAACCTTGGCATTGTACACCCTTAGTCTCCTTTGGTGGGATGGTGCGCAGTACTACGTTCAGCGCAGCATCCGCTTGGCTCAAGGCGGGCACTGGGAGGATGCGGCTGATGCTGCGGCACATGCTCACCGGATGGATCCCGGAATGGCCGTGTACATGTTCTGGCACGCGCATGTTCTGAGCACGGCGGGTACACGGACAGGTACCCCTAATGCACAGTCACTAACTTCCCAGGCAAGTGCCCTTTATCGCACTGCTCTGCAAGCGGAACCAGTCCATGGCCGTCAGAGTGCTAACCTAGCGGCCACGTTGTGGCGACAGGGTGACCGGGAGGGAGCGCTTGTGGCCATGCAGGAAGCAGTGGCAGCGGATCCGGATCCCGTGTTGGTGATCAATCTGGGATTCTTCTATCAGCAAATAAACGATCTATCACGTGCTATGGATTGTTACGGCCAAGCGCTGGCTTCTGCACCTGAGTTGGCAGCTTCGCAGTTCTGGGAAGCGGATGCCACGCGACGGATGTACTGGCCCGAGATCGTGCGCCGGGCAGAACAGACGTTACCTGCCCGTCTCTCCATAATCCGGTGGCGCCTCCAGCTGGCGCTGGCACGTCGGGAGTGGAATGCCGTAAAAGAGTATGCCACTGCGCTGTTGGATGACCAATCTGTCAGTTGCCTGGTACGTTCCGCGCTGGCACGTGCCCAGCTCGCGGATGACCAGCTGCAAGACGCTCTCGGGATGGCAGAGCAGGTGGTCCGCGCTGATGCAGCGTGTGGCAGTGCGTACCTTGTGCGCGGACAGGTGCGCTGGATGCAAGGAGAAGATGGCGCCGCCGAGCAGGACTGGCGCATCGCACTCTTCCTTGGTCAACCGCGCGCTGCATATTATCTCGGGCAGCTGTACGAATCGCGCGGAGATTTGCAGGAGGCGCTCCGATTCTATCGCCACGACCTACCTATGATCGCCTTGCCTACCGACGTCGAGGTGGTGCTATACGATCGCCATGTAGCTTTTGATCTGTTGCCTCCACTCTTCCACATTGGGATCGGGCCAGAAGAGGCGGCCCCCTATTTGGCATTGGGCAGCTTGTACCAAGCACAAGGTAACCGCGCTGCTGCGCGGCAGCTTTACCAGATGCTGCTGACCCAAGATCCCTACTTGCTTGAAGCTCAGAGACGATTGGAAGCGCTCGAAGGGACACAATAAATCGGTGAATGCGAAGATGTTGACCTTCCGTCTGTTCCGGAGCAGCGATCGTTTGCCCCTCTTCTGGATAGCTGCGGCAGCACTCTTGGGCGGTGTGTATCTGCTCTACACCAGGATTGCTTACGACTTGGCAGGTTTCCCACTCGATGATGCCTGGATCCACCAGACCTATGCCCGCAATCTGGGCATTCTCGGTCAGTGGGTCTTTCAACCCGGCGAGGTGAGTGCCGGTTCCACAGCTCCTCTATGGAGCATCTTGCTGGCGTTGGGTTATCGGCTGGGCATCTCCTACTTGATGTGGACTTATAGCTTGGGTGTCCTTGCACTAGGAGTGAACGCCTGGCTTGCTGCGAGGCTGAGCAGTAGATTGCTGCCGGGACGGCCTTTCATCGCATGGTTGGCCGGGATGGCATGCCTGACACAGTGGCAGCTGGTCTGGGCAGCCGTGTCCGGTATGGAAACGTTGCTGTTCAGCGGCCTGGGGTTGGAGCTGGTGTACCTGGTTACCAGTGACTGGCAACCATCAAGCGACAACCAGCACTCATTAGAAAGGCACGCAAGGGCCGTAGAACAAGTTTCCCGACCCAGAAGGTACTTTGTCGCTGGGTTGCTTGCTGGCATGATGGTACTGACGCGGCCGGAAGGGTTGCTGTTGGTCGGGCTGGCCGCGTTGATCCTGACCTGGCAGCTGCGTCGCGAACTGCACCAACTGGTAATGATTGGGGCATTGTTCGGCATAGGTGTGGCACTGCCTTTACTTCCTTATCTGGCGTTCCATTTCATCATCAGCGGTCATCCCTTTCCAAACACCCTGTATGCCAAGCAAAAAGAATATCAAGTATTGCTAGAACTATATCCTTTGGAGCAGCGTTGGCTCATGGTTGTTCAGACAGCCATGATCGGAGGCCAAGTGCTGCTATTGCCTGGTTTCTTGTTCGCCATCGGGCATGCTCTATTTGCCACGCGAGGGTGCGCTGAGGCATGGGGAAATTCACGGAGAGTGACGGTGCTCTTACTCGCCGGCTGGTGTTTTGCGCATTTGACGCTATACGCCTGGCAGCTGCCGCTCACCTATCAGCACGGCCGTTATCAGATGCCCGTTTTAGCCGCCTTCTTGGTCGTCGGCGTGGTAGGCAGCGTGATGCTGCGCGACGTGCTTGGGCCGGGGATGGCACGACGCATTGCGGAGCGCACCGCTCTGGTGGCCTGCGCGGTGATCAACCTCGTCTTCCTCAGCTTGGGAGGGCGGGCGTACGCGCAGGACGTTGGATTCGTCGAGGGGGAGATGGTCACCATTGCACGCTGGCTTGCTGCTAATACCCCGGAGGATAGCCTCATTGCCGTGCACGACATTGGTGCCGTCGGCTACTTTGCCGGCCGGCGCCTGCTTGACCTCGCCGGGTTGATCACCCCTGAGGTCATCCCGATTATGGACGACGAGGCGGCGCTGTTGCATTTCATCGAGACCCGGGACGGCCGCTATATCGTGTTCTTTCCGGATTGGTCGCCGGCCTATCGGCGTATGGCTCAGGATGCCCGCCTGGAATCGGTGTTTTCCAGCGGATATACTTGGACGCGCGCCCAAGGCCGCGAGAACATGCATGTGTACCGTCTGCGAAACGCGCTGCCATAGGAGTATGGCATATCCCATAGGCATTCTGGAAGCGAAATCCGACGTCTCCGGTAGAAGAGGTACATCCTGGGCCTGGTTCGTCGTTCCCGGGATGGTTCGTCTATGGCGGGAGCTGCGACGCACACGATGGGCCTTTATCGTGCCAGCTTAGGGCGGCAGCCGTGCTACCTGCCGGCACGCGCGAACTTGGCTGCGCTCTACTGGCAACAAGGGGATCCATCAGCCCGCCGGGAGCTGCGCGACACGGACCGGGGATGCTATCACCCTCTACCGCGAGCTGAGAGTGTTGAAAATATGTGAGTTACCCATTTTATCAGCCTATTTTCCTACGAAAATCTGAGTGGCCAGAGGGTAGCCACAGGACTTTTTCAACAC
>JBMFPH010000121.1:0-9692 GCA_049969215.1 Anaerolineae bacterium
ACCGCTGGACATGCGAGCCATAACGCAGACACAACGTTACCCCACTAGCTGGCGCACTCGCATTTTGGTGGGAGCTAACGTATTCGCTATGATTGTAGGGCTGTTGTTACCATTACTGGCGTTGGTGGAACGTTCTTTCACGTTGGGTGGTGCTATAACCTTGCGTTACTATGCGGAGCTCTTTATCAACCGACGTGATGCTTTGTTATACGTGCCACCGATTCAGGCAGCACTCAACTCGCTCAGCTTTGCCACTGCCACAATGTTCTTGGCACTTGCCCTTGGTGTCTTGGGTGCCGCTATGCTGGCGCGACCCGCGCAAAGCAAGTCCAGTCAAAAATTACAATCTTTGCTTGACCCCTTGCTCATGCTTCCGCTGGGTACTTCCGCTGTAACGCTGGGCTTTGGTTTTATTGTGGCACTGGACGAACCACCGCTTAACTTGCGTGCTTCACCGCTCCTTGTACCTTTGGCGCACACGCTGGTCGCTTTTCCCTTTGTAGTACGCGCTGTGTTGCCGGCGTTACGTGGCATCAAACCGTCGCTGCGTGAAGCTGCTACTGTACTCGGAGCCACCCCCTGGTCTGTTTGGCGTGAGGTGGTGTTACCCATCATTGGGCGCGCATTGCTGTCCGGCGCTGTGTTTGCCTTCACTATTAGTATGGGGGAGTTCGGCGCTACAGCGCTGATCGCACGTCCCCAGTTGCCGACTCTGCCTGTAGCTATCTTTCGCTTCTTGGGTCAACCAGGCTTGCTCAACTATGGTCAGGCGCTGGCGATGAGCACGATCCTGATGCTCGTTTGCACGGTCGGCATGTTGGCAATCGAGCGTCTCCGCATCGGCGGTGTGGGCGAATTTTGAAAGTCCACTGAGGACAACAAAGACACACGCGTTTTTGTCTGCTGGAGCGTATAGAGGTATCGTTACATTTGACATATCTTGGAGCTCTGCATTGTTCGCATGTCTCCATTACTAAATGGTTGCAGCTATGGAGTACGACTTTGATACCCCTCTCGACCGACGTCGTTCCGACAGCGAGAAATGGCGACACTATCCTGACGATGTGCTACCTCTGTGGGTAGCTGATATGGATTTCATGTCCCCTGAGCCTGTGATCCGGGCGCTTCAAGAACGCGTAGCGCACGGTATATTCGGCTATGGCACCGAGCCGGCCACGCTGCGCCAAGTGTTGGCCGAACGGATGTTGCGCCTCTATAACTGGCAGGTATCCGAGGCGGATTTTGTTTTTCTGCCGGGCGTGGTCACCGGATTCAACCTGGCCTGTCGTGCCGTGACATCACCAGGTGATACCGTGTTGATACAGACCCCGATCTACCCGCCTATTTTGGAAGCGCCGGGCAATGCTGGATCGCAAGGTAAGATCGTACCCTTGGTGCAAGACACGAACGGTCGCTACTATGTCGATTTCGATCTCTTTGAACGGGACATTGATGAACGCACACGTCTCTTTATTTTGTGCAATCCGCATAATCCGGTAGGACGCGCTTTTGGACGCGATGAGCTGGAACAGATGGCGAAGATCTGCCTCCACCACGATGTCGTCATATGTTCGGATGAGATCCACTGCGATTTAGTCTTCTCAGGGCACTATCATGTTCCCATTGCCGCGCTGGATCCCGCTGTCGCGATGCGCACCATCACTTTGATGGCACCTAGTAAGACGTTCAACATTGCTGGTCTGCAATGTTCGTTTGCAATTATTCAGAATGCCGCGTTGCGCCAACGTTTTCGTTCAGCGTGTTCCGGGCTGGTACCTCACGTAAACGTTATGGGCTTTGTCGCTGCACTAGCTGCTTACCGGGATGGCCAGCCGTGGTTGGACAAGGTATTAACATACCTGGAAGCCAATCGTGACTTTCTGGTGGAATATATCAATAATTATCTGCCCGGCGTTCGAGTTTATAGGCCGGAGGCGACTATGTTAGCATGGCTTGACTGCCGCACCGCATCCATCCCGGGAAATCCCTATCAGTTTTTCCTGGAGCACGCTCGCGTAGCACTGAGTGATGGGGCAGCCTTCGGGATGGGAGGCGAAGGATTTGTGCGGCTGAACTTCGGCTGTTCACGCAAGATTTTACTCGAAGCGTTGGAACGCATGCGCCAGGCACTCCTGAGCAGTCGACGAGATGGAGATGCCCTCTAAACCTTCAGGTTACAACAAATCCATCGGGTCTATGTCCACGCGCCAACCGATGGGTAATGTCACTGGGCGGAGAACCTCTTCCGGTCGATCGGCGCGCACCAGAATGTGCCAGCGATAGTCTCCTCCCAGTCGCTCATAGAAACACGGTGCCGGGCCAATAATTTCTACGCCGGGCACGCCTGTACGCGCCACATGCAAGCGCACAAGTTGGGCCATGCGCTCGGCCTCACATTGTGCTCGCTCGGCACCCGATCCAACATAGATCAGTCGCGCCAACCGTTTAAATGGTGGGTAGTGGCCCTGGCGACGGCTACGCAGCTCATCTCGGTAAAAAAGGGCATAATCGTGCCGTGCAGCTGCTTGGATGAGAGCTGATTCAGGGTGATAGGTTTGGATGATCACCTGACCACCCAGTGGGCTGCGTCCAGCGCGACCGGCCACTTGCATGAGTAGCTGGAAAGTGCGTTCGGCGGCACGGAAATCAGGCAAGTAAAGCGCCACATCGGCGCTGATGACACCCACTAAAGTTACGCGTGGTAAATCCAACCCTTTGGCAATCATCTGCGTTCCCACCAGTACATTAGCGCGTCCGCTGATAAATTCTTGCAGAAACGCTTCATGACTGCCGCGCAAGCGAGCTGTGTCGGCATCCCAGCGCAGCACACGTGCCTGCGGAAACATCTCACGCACTGCGGCTTCCACACGTTCGGTTCCGATACCGAAATAGCGAATGCGATGCCCATGGCATTGGGGACATTGTGTCGGGTCGGCTTGTCGCCAGTTGCAATGATGGCAGATGAGCATAGCTCGTCCCTCGTGGTACGTGAGTGGGGTGCGGCAACGGGCACAGCGCGCTACGTAACCGCAATCGCGACACAGCACGAAAGTTGCGGTGCCACGCCGATTGAGGAAAAGAATCACCTGTTGACCAGCACTTAGCGTCTGCTGAATTGCTTGCTGGAGCATACGACTGAAGATGGAACGGTTTCCTGCCTTAAGCTCGTCCGCCATGCTCACCACGTGCACTTGTGGCAATGGCAGGGTGTACCACTCTGGTGCGTTTGGGGATGGCACTCTACCAGTGCCCAGTCGTCGGTATGTCGGCAGCTGGTCGCGATGAGCGAGCACACGGCGCGGCAAGGTGATCAACTGCAATTCGCCGCGTTCGGCACGACGGTAGGTCACAACATCCGGAGTGGCACTGCCCAGAACGACAGTAGCGCCGGTGAGACGTCCTAGCTGCAATGCCACTTCGCGTGCATGGTAGCGGGGTGTCCGTTCCGCTTTGTAGGTGGATTCGTGCTCCTCATCCACCACGATTAGTCCCAGGTTACGCACTGGTGCAAAAAGTGCGCTACGCGCGCCTACCACCACTGGCAGGCACCCCTCACGCACGCGCTGCCACGTGTCAAAACGTGCACCCAGGGAAAGATCACTGTGCCACACGGCCACCTGTCCCGGGAACCGTGCTGCCACACGTTGGACAGTCTGTGCCGCTAAGGCAATTTCGGGCACCAGCACAATCGCACCCTTCCCCTGTTCCAACGAGCTGGCGATCGCCCGCAGGTACACCTCTGTCTTGCCGGAACCGGTTACACCATGCAATAAGAATGCGCGGCCGGCAGCATCCGGTGCGCTGATCGTCCGCCACGCTGTCTCTTGTTCCGGGGTGAGCCGTGGTGGCCGTTCTAGGGCAAAGTAGCGATCAGCCAGCGGGTCACGCCAGCAACGTTCTTCGTCCAGTGCCACCAGACCGGCTGCGGCGAGGCGACGCAATGTCTCGAGCGTGGCACCTGTTTGGGCATACACCCAGCCGACCCACACACGTCCTCCTTCGCGTGCCAATAGGTCAATCACAGTCGCCATCGTGGTGGCATGCCGCAATTCGATCACAGCGTCGAGCACTTCTTCGGAATCCAATGCCAATGTGATACCCGCTGGCTCATCCCAGCGTTGCACATACCCCTTTTCTATCAGAGCTGATAGGGTGGGGCGAGGGATGTTCAACGTCTCCACGTCGTGCGGCCCGGGGTGTTCCCCTAGAAAGGCTAATGCTGCACGCTGCGCAGGCGCTTGGTGCAGCTGCTGTAATGTTGCCTGTAATGCTTCACCTGTGAGATGTGTGGCAACTCGTGTGCGTGCGGGGATGACACGCACATAACCACGTGCCACAAGCTTGCGTATCACCTCTTCTCCGCACCCCACCGCTTTGAGCACATCCTCGAGTGCAGGCAGTGGGTCTTCCAGCCTGGCGAGATGTAAAAGCACATCGGCCTGTTTGGATGGACGACCCAAGTGCTGCAGCGCAGTCATTGCCTCTTCGAGCGTAGTGATCAGCTCCACTGTGCGATCCAGATGGGCTGTTACACGTGGCGGTGCCAGGCGATGCGAGAGATGCACTGCTCCAATATCGAGCAGGAATTTGAGGGCGGAAACATCCAGTTCGGCAGTCGGGGTAGCGCCACGACGTTGCAAATAAAGGTAGAGCGCTGCGGCACGCGCGTCAATATCGGGAGGCAAGGCTTTATCCGGAACTGCTTCCGCAACCTGTTGAGACGAGCGACGCACGCCGGGTGGCAAGAAAAGCCAGATACATTCGCTGAGCGGTGCTAGGTAGCGAAAGCTCAGCCAGCGCGCCAGCTGCAGCTGCGCGTCGTTCAATGCCAACAAGGGATCGAAAACGGTGGTGATTGGGCGTACGTTAATACCTTGCGGTGCCGTATCATGCAATGCCACAACCACGCCCAGTAGCGTGTCATCTCGAAACGGCACCTCTACAAGCTGTCCAGGTGCTATCTGAGCACGCAACGTTTCGGGAACCGAGTAGGTGAACGTGCGCAGCAATGCGTCCTCGGCGTAGGCTTCTTCTCCTACAGGGGATGGTGCATCTCGGGTTATCGGCCTGCGCACGAGTGGACGGTTGATGACAACCTCAGCATAAAATGGACGCGTGGTAGTGTACTCGGTCAAGCGCTCTGATCCCGAGGGCGAGTCAGTGCTATGGCAGCGTAGCCTACCACCTGTGCTCGGTCCGGCCAGACGTCACCCGAAGTGGCATATTTCACCAAATGGGCATGCCGAGCCCCCAGCTCTCGGGCAGCGAACAACACCGCTGCTACAGGCCCTCCTCCACAAGCGTGCGCTTGCTCGCGCATCAGCGCCGAGCATAACCCCTCTGGGTCAAATGCAAGGATATATTGCAGGGTATTACGATCAAGCTCGCGTGCTGTTGTCTCCGGGTAATAATGGGAGAGATCGGTGCTGGCAACCAGCAATACTCGTTTCCCGTGCACCAGCTGGGCAATTGCCATTCCCAGTGCCCGACAGAGCTGAGGTGGCTGGCTGCCCATCATCACCGGCAGCAAGCGGAAGCTGTGCAACGCAACCTGGAGAAATGGCAGCTGTACCTCTAGCGAATGCTCTCGGTCTTGGCGGATACGTCGCACTGCTACCGAACGTTCCAACTCGGTGACCAGAGCGACATCCACTGGCACATCACCGAGCGGAGTGTGCCAGGCTGCGTAATCGGGTACTGCCAATCCTCCCATCGCTGCGCCGGTATGATCTGGCCCGATCAACACCACAAGATCATAAGCTCCATCGCGCACTTGACGATATCCAGCACCGGCCACGTGTCCGGAAAAATAATAGCCTGCGTGGGGAGCGATAAGTCCCACTACATCACCTGGCAGGTCAAGGGCTGTGGCGTTCTCGATGTAGCCGGTAACCTCACGCCGCAACTCAGCGGCAGAGGCAGGATACCAACGGTCATCGGCACACACTGCCGGCCGAATTCTTTGTTCTGCCATAGAACTGCCTCCTGTCAATCAACCTCTCACTATATCGCCGTACTTATAGCGCCCAGTGGTACACGCTCACTGCATTTCTCTCTTGCTACTGGCACTGACCTGAAGCAAAACTGCCTGCGCGGCATCGCGCACTGCTTTGCCCTTGGCAAGCTCGGCAAGATTGTTAACTGCGTCCTTGCCACTTTGCAGGATGCCGATGAGTGAGTGCATTGGCCCTGGTCCGGCACCGATGATCAGACCGGTGACCAGCATATCGAGGATACGTGGCATCGGGATTCCGAGCACGCGAAACATTCCCAGATCACCGGTGGCTGCCACCATCAGCCCTATTAGCAGGCCGATCCATATGGAAAGTGCTCGCTTCCAGGCGCGATATTCGGGAGCGCTCGTCCAACTTCGCAGGCGCGCTTCCGCTTTGGCCAGCCGTTCCTCGGCCTCCTGCAATGCCTGGATTGACCCAGGGGTTAACGTCACAGCAGCTGCCTCAGCGGCTGCTGCGGCCGCTTCATAAGCTTCTTGGTATTCACGCCCGATCCAGTCGAGCGTCTCGCGCGGTGCGGCTAACACTTCAGCTGTGCAGCGTGTGGCTTGCTCAAACCAATCAAAAGCGGTTTCCAGCAGACGCTCGATGGCCAGAGAGACAGCAACCAGCGGTGTCAGCACGACGGCGATATCGCCCACCTGTTGCGCGACAGGCGGAACGGTAAGCAACCATATGATACCGTCCCTTTCGCCCAGCGCGCGCAATATGGCTAATACAATGCCCACTGCCACCAGCACCGCGAACAACAACCGGATGTTGAGCGTCCACTTGCGACCCATCAACTGGCGTGCCATAGTTTGTCTGCGACGTACCGCTTCCGCTGCCGTGATCTTGCCATCGGCCAGCATCGTATCAAGCCTGGCCAGCTGGTTGCGCACTGCGCCTACCTGTGCTGTACGTTGCATCGATGAGTTTGGGATAGACATGGTCGCCCCCTTTCACCCATGTATATTGATGGAGAGAACAGGGTCAGAAGAACATTGGCACGATCTTCTAAAACTGATGATAACATAAAAAGTGTTTGACTGGAAGAGACAATCTTTTCTTGTCAAAAACCGCAGTGGGTATCCGTTGACCTTTCAAGGATCTTTCGGCTGCGAGGATGCAGCTAGGCGAGTGCGCACCCACTCCCAGGCTTGCGTCCGTGTCGCCACTTCTCCCGCTGCTTGTGCCTCTTGCAACTCTCGCAATAGACTACCGATCAATGGTCCAGGCGAAATCCCCAGTTGGCGCGCGATCTCACCACCGCTGAGCAGCGGAGGTGGTGCCACGATTTCGTCGCACCGCTCAAAATACACCTCGAGTAGCTGGCTGATTGTCCTTAGTACCTTATCCTCACGCTCGTGCCAAATCAGGTCATATGCTGCCAGATGGTCGGCCCACGCGAGCAACGCCACACTCACACCCGCTTCGCCCACATCACGAAAGAATCGGTGCAGTGCGCGTCGGCTCACCGTCACCTCGCGCGACAGCAACAGTGGGCGCAGATGCCAACGCACAATAGACACCACCCAGTCGCTCACCTGGCGGGAGAAATGCAGGCGCATCAGGATCTCCTTTGCCATCTGGGCGCCGACCTTTTCGTGGTCAAAGTAGTGGACGGTGCCATCCTCATAACACTTGAACGTGGATGGCTTGCCAATGTCGTGTAACAGCGCTGCCAGAACGAGCAGCACGCGTCGATCATAACCATCACCCACCAATGTGGCCAAATGCTGAGCAATGCGCTCGCTAAAAGGTGACACTTCAGCCAGCTGCGTCTGGTAGTCCATCAGCACGCGGTGCATCATGTGCACTGCGCGTACCGAATGGGCAAAGCCATCCATTGTGCTTCCCGGTTGTGGCAGACCCTTCAAAGCGATCAGTTCGGGCAGGATGGCATCCAACAGGTCCCAAGCATCCATTTGTTGCAGCGATATATCGGCATTGGGAAGCGCCAGGATTTTCATGAGCTCCTCGCGCACGCGTTCAGGAGAGGTCTCGCACAGGCGATGTGCTGCCGCTTGAATCTGACCCGTGGCGCGCGGGTCAATCTCAAAGCCAAACTGAGCACATAAGCGCACCGCGCGCAGTGTGCGCACCGGGTCATCTGATAACGCGTGGTCTGAAGTGGCGCGCAGTCGGCCAACGCGCAGATCGTCCATCCCACCAAGTGGGTCGAGTACCACCAGTGGCTGCTTGGTGAGCTCCACTGCCATAGCATTGACGCAAAAGTCGCGCCGTGCCAGATCTTCCTGGAGCGTTGCCCCTTGATAAGCTGCCACATCCACTACATGCCAGTCTGGTCGGCCCATCGCGCCGAAGACAGCGCGTCCTATGTCACGCTCCGGGTCTAGAACGTAAAAAGCGGCGCCAAATTCATTAGCTAGACGACGCGCAAGCGAAATGCCTCGATGAGGCACCACCAAGTCAAAGTCATGCGTTTGGGCTGGGATTGTTAGACGGCGCTCGAGACCGGGCAAGCTGCGCAGCAGGCAATCGCGGACCGCTCCACCCACCAAGAAGCACGGTTGCGCTACTTGAGGCAACCAGCGCAGCAGACGCTCCATCAAGGGAGTATCACTGGATCCACTTAAGCACTCGGCTGAGACAATTACCTGCGGGACCAAGATCGAAACCTCAGAGGAGTTCTGCCACTAGATCAGCCACCTCGGCAGGGTGACGGGCGACGCGAATGCCCACCGCCTCCAGTGCCGCGATTTTCTCTTGGGCAGTTCCCTCACCTCCCTCGATGATGGCACCAGCATGTCCCATGCGTTGACCGGGTGGTGCGGTGCGACCGGCAATGAAAGCGATCACCGGTTTGCTCATTTCGCTGGCGATGAAACGCGCTGCTTGTTCCTCGTCGGTGCCCCCGATTTCGCCGATCAGCACGGCGACACGAGTAGCAGGGTCATTCTCGAGCATGCGCAAAATATCCGCAAAGGAGGTGCCGATAATGGGATCGCCCCCAATGCCCACAGCAGTAGATTGCCCTAGCCCACGGTCAGTAAGAGCTTTCACCACTTCGTAGGTCAGCGTGCCGCTCCGCGAGACAACTCCTATCGGGCCAGGCATGTGGATATGCCCGGGCATAATACCCACCTTGGCTTGGCCGGGTGTAATAATGCCGGGACAGTTGGGGCCGATCAAGCGTGCACCAGTGTCCTCGAGGAATTGACACGCGCGCACCATGTCCAGAACAGGTATGCCTTCGGTGATGCACACGATCAACCCAATACCTGCATCGGCAGCTTCCATAATGGCGTCAGCCGCAAATGGGGCTGGTACGTAAATGATCGAGGTATCGGCGCCGGTAGTCTGAACAGCTTCGCGCACGGTATCGAACACGGGAACACCGTGTACCCATTCGCCCCCCTTGCCTGGTGTGACCCCGGCAACCACCTGGGTACCGTAATCCAGCATCAGACGCGTGTGAAAGCTCCCTTCGTTGCCCGTGATGCCCTGTACGACCAACCGAGTTTCCTTACTCACCAAGATGCTCATTCTATGTAGCCCTCAGGGAAGAGAACGGTATGTAGTGTAGTAGGAACAATCAGGCCATTAGCCAGCTGCCAATGCTATGGCTTTCTGAGCTACCTCCATTAACGAGGTGGCGGTAATGACATTAGCAGCAGCCAGCAGCTGTCGCCCCTCTTCTTCGTTGGCACCCACTAGGCGTACCACCATTGGTGG
>JBMFPH010000122.1:0-9674 GCA_049969215.1 Anaerolineae bacterium
GCGAATACGTAAATGGCTGCACTCGAATACATGTGCCGCACCATCTTGAGCACTTGGTGTCCTGAGGCGCCGAACCCGACCAATCCCAGATTTTGGCCGTCTTGCAAGTTGCAAAGACGCAGGGAGCGATAGCCGATCGCGCCGGCGCACAACAAGGGCGCTGCCTCCGTGTCGGAGAACACATCCGGGATGGAGTGGACGAATTCCTCGGGCGCCACCATGTACTCCGCATATCCGCCATTTACGTCCCGGCCGGTTGCCTTGAAGTTGGGGCATAGATTTTCATTGCCGCCGAGGCAGAATGCGCAATGTCCACAAGCGGAATATATCCATGCCACTCCGACACGCCCTCCCTCGGAGAACCGATGGGTATCCGGCCCTTTCGCCACGATTTGGCCAACCACTTGATGACCCAGCACCACCGGCAAGTGCGGAGGAAGTATACGGCCTTCGATCTCATCCAGTTCTGTGTGACACACCCCGCACGTTGAGACGCGCAGCAAGACCTCACCCGCACTTGGTGTGGGAGTGGGGAGGTCGACCATACGCAGAGGGTTGCTTCCCTCACCCACATTAGAAATCCGTTCCAAAACCCAGGCTTTCATCGCAACATCCTCTCTATCCGGTCAAAAAGAATGTCATCCCCCGATCAATGCACGCGTGATAAACAAGACGTTCGCTGGGCGCTCTGCCAATCGACGCATGAAATAGGGATACCACTGCGTTCCATACGGCACATAAATACGCACACGATATCCATCTATGGCGAGGCGTCGCTGCCAGTCTCGCCGCACTCCATATAACATTTGGAATTCGAAGCGTTCCTTTCCGATATTTCGCCGAACAGCCTCGCGTTCCGCCTGCAGTATGAGATTATGATCATGGGTTGCCAGCGCAGGGTAGAAACCATTCTGGAGTGCTTGTTCGCTCAACATCATATGCATCAGGCGCGCATAGCTGGCATCCACGTCCGCTTTGCTGCGCCACGCGACAGTGGATGGCTCATCGTAAGCACCTTTGCAGAGACGCACACTGCTGCCACGCATAATCAAATGCTTCAGATCTTCTTCGGTGCGGTAGAGATACGCCTGCAGGGCCACCCGCAGATTACGATGATGATCCAGCAGCTGGTGGACAATGTTCAAAGTGGCTTGCGTGTAGGCAGATCCCTCCATGTCCACCTCAACTGTCAGACCAAATTGCTGGGCCATATGCACAATCGCCCGGAGCTGGCCATAGCAGAAATCCTCGCCGAAATCGAGCCCTAAATGGGTCGGCTTGACCGAGATCGAGGATTGGAGAGCTTCCTGGGCGATGCGCTGCGCGAGCTGCTGATACTCCTCAGCGGCACGCCGGGCATCTTCCTTATCGGCAACATTTTCTCCCAAATGGTCTAACGTCGCCTGAATGCCGTTTCGATTCAGCTCTCTGACCACCGCAACGGCCTCGTCCAGCGTCTCACCGGCGATAAACCGTCTCGCCAGCTTGCGCATAGGGCCATAATGGGTGACCAGCTGGCGTGCGCGAGCGCTCCGGGACAATGCGATGAAGACAGGACGCAACAGGTTCATGGTGTTTCTCGCACGATGGAGGTTATCACCTCTTCTGAGATAAGGAAGACGGGGTCGGCGATCATTTTCAGCCACTCACGGAGCTTCGCCTGGTACTCCGGGTCATAGAAGAAGGCGCGTAGAGTCTCCATATCGGGAAAATATGCCTCGGTCATATAACGATAAGGAGGTGTCGATTGCTGCCAGGCTTCTTGGATGATGTAGAAATCGGTCTTGATGAGACCCGGGATCGCCAGATTATCCTGTTGGTGTTCGGTTGTACGCCAGCGCAGAAATGCCTCATGATCAGCTCCGGGAGGCAAGTTATACAATACTGTGAGCTTGACCATTGTATCGCTCTCCTCTCTTTTACTTAATGCGATCCACACGGGGGTCTTGGAGGCCGTTGAGCATCTATGCCTTCACGACCAATTGTCGATCGATACCGGTCAAAGTGCGAGCACCCGAAGAGGTGACCACCACGATATCCTCGATCCGGATGCCAAATTGTCCGGGAAAGTACACACCGGGCTCGATGCTGAACACCATGCCTTCTTCGAGCGGCTGTTCATTGCCAGCCATAATCCAGGGAGGTTCGTGCACGCTCAGCCCCAGACCGTGGCCGGTGCGATGGACGAAACGCTCTGCGCAGCCAGCTGCCTCCAGTGCAGCACGGGCAGCTCGATCGACCGATGCGGCCGTCACCCCAGGTTTAACGGCAGCACGAGCCTGTTCATTTGCCTGTAACACGGCATCGTAAGTGCGCAGAAAGACAAGCGGTGGCTCGCCCAGGTATACCACACGCGTGATATCCGACTTGTAGTGATTGAGCGAAGCCCCAATGTCAATGATGACCGCATCACCACGCTGTAGCGTGCGCTGTCCGCTGCGATGATGTGGAAAGGCGCTGTTGGGACCAGAGGCAACCAGGGTGAAACAAACGTAGTCCGCACCGTCCATGCGAAACACTTGTTCCGCCGCCCACGCGACTTGTGCCTCGGTGACGCCGGGCTGGCATGCTTCGATGGCGGCCTGCATCGCGCGGTCGGCCTGTGCTGCCGCAGCTTGCAATAACTCGATCTCAGAAGGCGATTTACGCAATCTCAGGGGAGCGCCCAATGCCGCCAGTGTGATGACTTCCGGACCACCAGTTGCCTCGAGCAGGTGGAGCAGGAAGTCCGCCCGCATCTCGCCGTCCACAGCCAATCGTCGCAACGGAGAGACCTCGAGGGACGATAGGGCAGCCTGCAGCGCCGCGCCAGGCCCTTCTGCATCCGCCCAGGTGTATAGAGGCAGTGTGGTATGCGTCTGCCACTCCGCAGCGTTGAGCGCTGGAACCACTACAGCCACTTTGTCTGCTGAGATCAGCAGGAGGCAGAGACGTTCATCCGGATAAGACGCATATCCTGCCAGATAACGCATCATATCGCCAGGAGCAACTGCCGTTATCCCCACATTGGAGTTCGCCATCGCATCGCGCAGGATTCTCAGCCGTTGTTCTATTTCGACCTGTTCAATCTGACTCATCAAAGCTCCTCGCATTGCGCATCATTTTGCTTTGTGGACGCGCCTTCTCCGCTCCCGCCCAAACGGATTTCAATCGATCCGTGCGCAGTGGAGCAGGTCATCGGGAAACGTGACGCCGTATATGGTGCGCGCCTGGTCAACGGTCAGGAAACCATTGCGCACGTCTTCGTAAACTCTTGCAGGGTCACGTTGCCGTGGATCTCCGTAACCTCCCCCGACACCGGTCACCAGGCGCACGATGTCACCCCGTTTCAACGGATAGCGTGCTAGCTTACCCCTCCATAGGACGGGCTCGTGTGCGCCTGCAGGGATGACTGCTACACCATTTGGCGATCCGGGATGGCCACCCGCTGCACCCCAGGGAACATATTTGTGCCGGCCAAAGGTGGTGGTGAGCTGTGCGGCAGCACATAGGATCTGGTAGTCACGTATTAGTCCGAATCCGCCGCGATACATACCAACACCTGCCGGCTGAACATTGAACGTGAACTGCTTCACCAGCAGAGGGTAACGCGCCTCACACACTTCCACTGGCATAATGTATGTCTCACCGTCGCCGACGACCACCAGACCGCTCTCGCCGTCCTTGGTTGCCCCTGCCCCCCAGCCACCTGCCTGTGGCTCCACCAGGATGAAATACCCACCATCCTCATCTCGGCCGCTGATCACTGTGCCACAGACGCTCAAAGAATGACCTGCGGTCAGGCGATCTGGCAAGACCGGAAAGAGCGCACGCCATAGCAAATCCACTGCATAGGCGCCGGTCTCCCAGTACGTAGAGACCGGCGCGGGGCGCTGGGCTGTGAAGACCGTGCCATCCGGACATATCACCTGTAAGGGACGAAACCACCCCTCGTTGACAGCAGCTCGCGGGTCTGTGATGGCCTTGAAGATCGTCCGGCACGCGGAGTGCAGGCGCGTGCGAGTGCAATTGATCGGTCCAGGCACCTGCGGCGCCGAACCGGTGAAATCGGCGACAAAAGCGCTGTCGGTGATGGTCACACGCGCGCAGACGTATACTGGCTCATCGGATAAACCGTCGTCGTCCATCCAATCCTCGGCGAAGAACGATCCCTTGGGCAGCTGCGTCAGAGCTTGTCGGGCTAGTTGCTCGCCATGATCGAGGATGGTTCGCATGCTCCGGCACACTGTCTCCACGCCGTAACGTTGGCAGATCTCCACAACACGGCGCTCGGCACTCCTCAGGGATGCTATGCCAGCGTAGAGGTCGCCCAGTGTGCGTTCCGGAGTGCGCACATTCGCTGCAATCAGCTCGATCAGCCCTTGCTCCGCTCTGCCGTTGCGGTAAATATGGATGGACGGGAACTGCAGACCCTCCTGGAAGATCTCCTGGCTATCGGTGGTCCAGCTGCCGGCAGCCATACCCCCTATCTCGGTCCAGTGCGCTTTGTTGACACCAAAAGCGATCAGTCGATCGTGGCAAAAAATCGGCGCGATCAGCGCTACATCGGAGAGGTGGTTTCCGCCACCCTGATAGGGGTCGTTGGTGATGAAGATGTCGCCAGGCCGAATCGAATGCGGAGGGAATTTTTCAAGGATTGCCTTCACCGCAAAGGAGAGGGTGCCTAAGAAGCCGGGCACTCCGTTCGCCTGTGCAATCAGGTCGCCATTGCTGTCCGTGATAGCACAGGCGTAATCCAACACTTCATAGATGATGGGGCTTTGGCTGCTCCGCCCGAGCACGACAAAGCTTTCCTCCGCCGCTGCAATCAGCTGTTCGCGGATGATCTCAACGGTAAACGGGTCGAGATATCGTTCATGCATGCTCATCGCCGCACCCGTTCGCCCTTTCTTCGCGCCTCCCGCAAGGTGACGGTAGCGGCAACATCCACTCCCTGGCCATCCTGGCTGAACACGACGCCGAACAAACGGGTTGCTTCCTCAGGTTCGAGGAGGTCATTGCACACATCCTCCCATACGCGCTGGATGTCGCGCGCCAGCGGATCTCCATATCCGCCCCCCACACCGGTGATCAGACGCACCCGGTCGTTGCGCCGCAATCTGTAACGCGCCAGCTTACCTGCTCGGATTGCTGGCTGTTCGGCACTTCCTCCGTGGGGGTAGATTTCGATGGTGTTGGGCGAGCCATCTGCGCCGCCCGCGTATCCCCAGGGAGGGAAGCGATGCCTGCCAAACGTGGCGGTTAGTTCGGCATGAGCACATAGAACGCGATAATCACGCACCAGGCCAAAGCCACCCCGGAAACACCCGGCTCCGGCAGGGACCGTGTTGAAGCGATACTGTTCTACCAGCAGCGGATAGCGCTGTTCACACACCTCGACCGGCATCACGTACGTCTCGCCGTCGCCTGCCACCACCAGTCCCGACTCACCGTCGCGATCGTGGGTGGCACCCCATCCCCCCGCTTGAGGCTCGACTAACACAAACGGGCCACGCTCTTCATCCACCCCGCTCAGGATGGTGCCGCACACGCTCAAGGAGTGTCCCACTGGCAGTCGGTCACGTGCCACCGGATAGAGGGCACGCCAGATCAGCTCGCTGGCATAGGCGCCGGTTTCCCAGTATATGGAAACCGACGCCGGGCGTTGAGCGGTGAAAATTGTGCCATCGGGACAGACGACCCGCAAGGGATCAAACAGCCCCTCGTTGTTCGGTTCGTGGGGGGCCACAATTGCCTTGAAGATCTCACGGCAGGAGACCTCTAGGCCCACTCGAGTTGTATTGATCGGACCGACCGTCTGAGGTGGCACACCAATGAAGTCGGCGGTGAATCCTTCCTCATCGACGCGGACATGCACACGCACATGCAAAGGCTGTTGACCGATGCCATCGTCGTCAATCCAGTCTTCGGCGCTATAATGGCCATATGGTATCTGCCGCAAGGCGGCCCAGGCGACCGCACGGCCGCGCTCTAAGACACTTTGCATGGTATGATGCACGGCCTCGAGCCCATATTTGTGGCATAGCTCCAGGACACCTACCTCGCCGGCTCGCAGCGAAGCCACGCCCGCATATAAATCTCCCAAGGTCATCTCCGGGAGACGCACGTTCGCCGCGATGAGGTCAAGCAGAGCAGCATCGGGCTGACCACGGTGGTAGAGGCGCAGTCCGGGCAGCTGCAGGCCCTCTTGAAAGATCTCGGTGGAATCGACGGTCCAGCTACCCACTGCCATGCCCCCCATCTCTGTCCAGTGCGCTTTGTTGGCTGCGAATGCAACCAGCTGTCCCTCGTAAAAGAGAGGAGCAATCAGCGTCACATCTGAAAGATGGGTGCCACCGCCCTCGTAAGGATCATTGGTGACGAAAATATCCCCAGGCGCAATCTGCTCCAGACCAAACTTGCGAAGGATCGAACGCACCCCGAAGCCAAGACACCCGATAAAGCCCGGGATGCCCTCCGCCTCGGCTACCAAGCTGCCATCCGGCGCAGTCAAGCCACAGGCACAGTCGAGCACCTCGTAAATGATCGGACTCTGGCTGGCACGCTTCAGTGTGAGGAACATCGCCTCCGCCGAAGCGCGCAGCCCCTCGGCGATGACCTCGGTGGTGAACGGGTCTGGTCGCATAAAATTTAATGCACGAGGGTAAGGGTCAGGCACTCCGTTTCATTGCTTCTGTGCGCGTTTGCCCACCAGCTCCAAGACCTGCAACGTCTCCGGATCTACCACTACGCCATATTGGTCACGCGCCATTTCGGGGGTGATATAGCCGTCCCGGACATCCTCGACCACTTTTTCGACAGGCCGCTCATAGGGGTCGCCATAACCCCCCCCGGTGCCGGTCACGAGACGCACAACATCCCCTTTCTTTACCGGCAACCGTGCGATCTTACCTACGACCAGCGGTTCACGCCCATCGGCCCAGATAATCTTCATGTAGTTGCGAGACCCAGGACTCCCGCCGGCCATGCCCCAAGGCAAGAATTTGAAACGCCCGAATGTGCCAGTGTGTTGCGCGCTGTCAGCCAGAATACGATAATCGCGCACCATACCACGCCCGCCCCGAAACTTGCCTGCACCACCCTCGGTGATGTCGTAGGCATACTGTTCGACCAGCACGCCATAGCGCTGTTCACATACTTCCACCGGCACGTTGTAGGTCTCCCCATCTCCCACGCAAAACATGCCATTCTCACCGTCTTTGGTCGCGCCGGCACCCCAGCCACCCGCGCTCGGCTCCACCAGGATGAACAGGGAGCCCGTGTCGGGATGCAAGCCGGCAATGATCGGAGCACATACGCTGAGGAAATGGCCTGCCGGCAGACGATGAGGTAACACAGGTGCCATTGCTTTCCATATCAGGTCGGCTGCGTATAACATTGTCTCCCAGTAGGTGGATACAGCAGCTGGCCGTTCCGCAGTGAAAATGGTGCGTGAAGGACAGATGATCTCCAACGGGCGGAAACACCCGTCGTTGGTGGGGATAGATGGATCGGTTAGGGCAAGGAATATCGCCCGTGCAGCCGCCACAAGTGCTGTCCAGCCTGCATTCACTGGCCCCAGCACCTGAGGATGGCTACCCGTGTAATCGCAGATGAGCTTGTCAGGGGTGACAGTGATCTTCACCTGCACCTTGAAAGGTCCCTCCGAGATTCCGTCGTCATCGATATAATCCTCTGCCTCATAGACACCCGGTGGGATTTTGCGCAGCTCTTGCCGGATCAGCGTTTCGCTATCATTCATCAGCTTCTCAATCCCCGCCATAACGATCTCGACACCATACTTGTCACATAGATCGCGAAAACGTCGCTCGGCGATGCGCAGGGATGCCGCTTGGGCCATCATATCGCCGATGCTCATATCCGGTGTGCGCACGTTCGCGCGGATCAAGTCCACCAGGCCTTGATTGATCTTCCCTTCCTCGAAGATCTTGATGACGGGGAACTGCAACCCTTCCTGGTAGATTTCAGTGGAGTCGGTGGTCCAGCTACCCGCTGCCATCCCTCCGACTTCGGTCCAGTGCCCCTTGTTGGCTGCAAATGCGACAATCTTCCCGTCATAGAAGATAGGCATAATTAACGAAACATCCGAGAGATGGGTGCCTCCACCACCGTAAGGATCATTGGTGATCACAATGTCACCCGGCTTCAACCCATCGTAGCCAAACTTCTCCAGCACACTGCGCACCCCGTAGTCAAGCGTGCCAAGGAAAAGCGTAACCCCATTGCCCTGCGTGATGAGGCGCCCTTGGGCGTCAGTCAAGCCGGTGGCATAGTCAAGGGTCTCGTAGATGATGACGCTCATGCTGGTGCGCTGCATGGTGACGAACATCTCGTCACCGATCGCGCGCAAGCTCTCGCTTATGATCTCAAGGGTGAAAGGATCGACCCCATTTCCGTCGCGTGCCATACGCAATATCCTCCTTCAGCCAAAGCGGATGTCAGGCATATACAGTGCGAATGCGCAGGAAGCCGTACTCATCACGATATACTGTTTGGTCTGGGAAGACCACCGTCGTGGATGCCGGCTCCTCAATGACCAAGGGACCTGTGATGCGAATGCCTACCGGCAGAAGGCTGCGTTCGTAGATAGGTGCTTCGTGGTAACCCAGCTCATCGAAGTTGACGCGCCGCGTTCCCTTGCGCGCCGCCTCTAAGCTGCCCTGTGTCCCATCTAGTTTCTTGAGCTGGGGCTTCTCCACGATACCAAAGCCGGTCACATGATAGTTAACAAATTCGATCAGGCTGTCCAGGCGGAAGGTGTACGTATGCTCATGCAGGCGGTGGAAACGTTCGCAAATTTCAGGCATTTGTTCTTCTGTGATAATTCCACCGGGAATGGACACCTTGACCGTGTGTTCCTGACCCAGATAACGCATATCAGCAAAACGCTGGAACATCATTCGTTTCTCTAATATGTGTTGATCCAGCAGGTTTTGCCGAGCGACTGCCTCCATCTCACCGTAAATCTCTGTGAGTGCTGCAGCAGAAATCTGATCGGCGCGCCGGATGGTAGTGCGGATGAAGTCATAGCGCAGGTCGGTCATCAGCATTCCCCAGGCGGAAAAGACGGCCGGCTCGTTGGGGATGAGCACCTCTTTGACACGCAACTCGCGCGCCAACGCACCGGCATGCATGGCACCGCCACCGCCAAAGGCGATCAGCACAAAATCGCGCGGGTCATAACCACGTCGCACTGATACCAGCTTCAGCGCGTTGATCATGTTGGCATCGGCCAGGCGGATGACACCCATCGCAGCCTCTTCCACACTGACTTTGAAATGGTCGGCAATAGGCTGCATCGCGCGTCGCGCGTTTTCCACGTCGAGTTTTATTTCACCCCCCAGGAAGTAGTCCGGATTGATGCGGCCTGCCAGGACATTCGCATCCGTCACAGTGGGTTTGTCACCGCCGCGGCCATAACACGCCGGTCCGGGGTCAGCACCCGCGCTCACCGGCCCCACCTTGAGAGCGCCGGCATTGTCCACCCAGGCAATGGAACCGCCCCCTGCACCGATCTCCACAATGTCGACCGTGGGCGCCAAAATGGGATAACCAGCATAATCGCGACGCCACTCGATCCTGTATTCAGTGGTGATACGCGGCGTGCCATTTTCGACCAAGGACGTCTTGGCTGTCGTACCACCCACATCAAGAGAGATCACGTTGCGCTCGCC
>JBMFPH010000123.1:0-9631 GCA_049969215.1 Anaerolineae bacterium
GGGGCAGACGGTGGGCATTTCGGTATTGAGCACGGTGTGGGCTGGGCGCGTGATGGTGCATGCTGGCGGCGCAATCCCAGGTGGTGCCACGATGGCACCCCCCACAGTGCAAATTGCGGCACTGCGCGAGACGATCGACTTCGTCGTTATCTGGGTCGCGCTGGGGCTGGCGCTCAGCATCTATGCGCTATGGCGCGAGCGCGCGCAGGTGGCACAGCGCTTGGTTGCCAGGCAGTGAGCCCTATGCTCCCATTCTATACCGAGAGACGAAAATTGCTGAATACTCCCTCTTCGTAGCACTTGACAGCACCATTGCCCCATGATACCATTCGCGTTAGTTGCGGCATGGCCGGCGCAGCATGCCGCACATTTTTATCTGCATTCTATCTGCGGCATGATTGCTTGTCTCGTCTGGAGGAGATGTGCACGTATGAGTGAGAAAATCCTGGTCTGCACCGCCTGGCCCTATGCCAACGGCGATCCGCACATCGGCCATCTGGCCGGCTCCTACATCCCGCCGGACATCTTCGCGCGCTACCATCGGCTGGTGGGCAGCCAGGTGTTGATGGTCTCCGGCTCGGATACCCACGGCACTCCCATCACCGTGCGTGCCGACGCTGAGGGGGTCTCCCCACGTGAGATCTTCGAGCGCTTTCACCTGCGTTTTCTGGAGACCTGGCAAAAAATTGGCATCAGCTATGACCTTTTCACCCACACCGACACGGAAAACCACCATCGCGTCTCGCAGGACATCTTCATGGCATGCTTGCGCAACGGCTATCTGTACAAGGAGGTGCAGAACCAGCTCTATTCCGAAAGCGAAGGGCGTTTTCTGCCCGACCGCTATGTCGAGGGCACATGTCCGCATTGCGGCTACACCGGTGCCCGCGGCGACCAGTGTGACAATTGCGGCAAGCTGCTTGACGCCACCGAACTGATCAATCCACGCAGCCGTATCGACGGTTCCACGCCGGTGGTGCGTCAAACTGAGCACTTCTTCTTCGACCTGCCCAAGCTGAAGGATCGCTTGTGGGCTTACCTGAACGCGAATAAAGAGCACTGGCGTCCCAACGTGATCAACTTCTCGCGCAGTTATCTGCGGGAAGGCTTGCGTGGGCGTCCCATCACGCGGGACATCGAGTGGGGTATTCCGGTACCGGTGCCAGGGTATGAGCAGAAACGCATCTACGTCTGGTTTGAAGCGGTGATCGGTTATCTCAGCGCCAGCATCGAGTGGGCGCACAACATCGGCCAGCCGGAGAAGTGGAAAGAATGGTGGTATGATCCTGCTGCCAAGACCTATTACTTTATGGGCAAGGACAATATCCCCTTCCACACTATCATCTGGCCGGCGGAGCTGATGGCCACCGAACGGCTGTATGACGACGATCCTGCCCACACGTTCAATCTGCCCTACGACGTGCCTGCAAATGAGTATCTTAATATGGAGAGTCAGAAGCTCTCCAAGAGTCGCAATTGGGCCATCTGGGCGCCGGATCTATTGTCGCGTTACGATCCCGACCCGGTGCGCTACTATCTGACGGCCATCGCCCCGGAGACGCGCGACACCGATTTCACCTGGGCTGACTTCGTGCGCCGCAACAATGATGAGTTGGTTGCTACATGGGGCAATCTGGCCAACCGCGTGTTGAGTTTTGCCTATCGCCACTTTGACAGGCGCGTGCCGTTGCCATCCACAATGGACGGCAACGACTGCGAGATGCTAGCGCTTAGTGAAGCGGGATTTTGCAGCGTGGGGGATCTATATGCTGCGGTGAAGCTGAAAGCCGCCTTGGAGGAGGCGATGGCCATCGCGCGTGCGGCCAACGCCTATCTTGACCAGAAGGCGCCTTGGTTCCAGGTCAAGAGCAACTCTCAAGCTGCCGCTACGACGGTCTATGTGATGTTGCGCGTGATTGACAACCTGAAAATCTTGCTGGCACCCGTCTTGCCTTTCACCAGCCAGCGCCTGCACGAGATGTTAGGCTACGACGGACAGCTCTTTGGCCGCCAATATGTGCAGACCTTCCACGAATCCACCCGCGCGCACATCGCCCTATGTTATGACGGCAGCCAGGCGATGGGGAAGTGGCAGCCCTCGCAGCTGCCACCTGGGCAGGCATTGCGCGAGCCGGCGCCTCTCTTTAAGAAGCTGGACGACGACACCGCCGAGAAAGAGCTGGCACGCCTGCTCGGTAGCTAGCACGTCTATTGAGCAACTCGTGGGCTGAACATCTCGATAATTCCTTTCCTGGTCGCAGTGCTTGGCACCTGCGAGGTTGGGGAAAAACATCCCCTGTGCAATTGTTCATTTGTGGATAAACTGCCCTAGCTTGTGGATAACCTGCCGCTCCTGTGGATAAGTCCTGGCACAACGGAGATAGTTTCTTTTCCATCTCAAATACTTGACATTTCAACTCAACTATGCTATACTCATCTTTGAGTGAGATCGCAAGATGTGGGTAGATTATTTAGGAGGTATGAAACAATGCGCATCTCGACACGGGGGCGTTATGCGTTGCGTGCGCTATTGGACGTGGCGTTACACGAGGGTGAGGGACCCGTATCGCGCCAAGACATTGCGACGCGCCAGGAAATCTCCGCGGAGTACCTGGCTCAGCTGTTTCGATCTTTGGCAACATCCGGACTGGTCAGAGGTGTGAAAGGACCCGGCGGGGGTTACATTCTGGGACGTGACCCGGCAACCATCCGGGTAGGCGATGTGCTGCGGGCGGTGGAAGGACCTCTTGCAGCGGTTCATTGTGCTATCCCCCAGGCGAGCAGTAGACGACGCTGTCGGCGCATAGACAGTTGTGTGACTCATCTGGTGTGGGAACAAATGAGCGCAGTGGTCAACAACCTGCTCGACTCCGTCACCCTTAAAGACCTGTGTCTCAAAGCGCGCGAGCTGGCCGGACTGGGAACATCCGAATGTAATGGAAGCCTCATCTCTCAGAGGGAGGCCTCAGCTGAGACGGGGTATATGTACGTCATCTAAACAGGTCTCGATTTTGTGGTTGTGCTTCTTATAGCGCACTCACTCAGAAATTACCCTTCGATCAAGGAGGTAGTAACTGTCAATGAAAATCGCAAACGATGTCACGGAGCTGATCGGGAATACCCCTCTGGTGCGCATTCGACGTCTTACCAAGGGATGTGTGGCCGATGTAGTGGCCAAGTTGGAATTTTACAACCCGGCGCATAGCGTTAAGGACCGCATCGGGGTTGCCATGATTGAGGCAGCTGAAAAGGCAGGGCTGATCAATGAGGATACCATCATCCTGGAACCCACCAGCGGCAACACGGGCATCGCCTTAGCTTTCGTGTGTGCCGCTCGCGGCTATAAGTGTACCCTAGTGATGCCCGAGACAATGAGTATGGAACGCCGTATGTTGCTGCGTGCCTATGGCGCTGAGCTGGTCCTCACCCCCGGCTCCGAAGGGATGCCAGGCGCGGTGCGAAGGGCTGAGGAAATGGCTGCTACGGACCCCCGTTATTTCATCCCCAACCAATTCAAGAACCCGGCCAACCCGGAGATCCATCGTAGAACCACCGCCGAGGAGATCTGGCGGGATACGGATGGCCAGGCGGATATCCTGGTAGCAGGCGTGGGCACCGGTGGTACTATCACTGGGGTGGGAGAGGTGATCAAGGCACGCAAGCCCTCTTTCAGGTGCATCGCTGTTGAGCCGGATGCGTCGCCGGTGCTTTCCGGTGGACAGAGAGGCCCCCATCCTATCCAGGGCATCGGCGCCGGGTTCATTCCTGAAGTGCTGAATACCAAGATCTATGATGAGGTTATCCGGGTGAAAAACGAGGATGCATTTGAGACAGCACGGCGGATGGCACGTGAAGAAGGTCTGTTGGTCGGCATTTCATCGGGGGCGGCGATGTGGGCTGCATTGCAAGTCGCTCAACGGCAGGAGAATGCGGGCAAGATGATTGTGGTTATCATCCCCTCGTTTGGCGAGCGTTATCTCAGCACCGCGCTGTTCGCCGATCTGGCAGGATAACTTCTACGGTTCAGTGCGCGGGGAAGAAGTTTACCCCCACACAGCCGGGGCCGGTATGCACACCCAGTGCCGGTGACAGCTGGGTGACCAGGACTTCAACACAATCAAAGGCTGCAAGCACCAACTTTAAAAGCGCCGCTGCTCGTTCCGGAGCAGCGGCGTGTGTTATGGCGACCTTAATGGGCGTTTTCGCCGCACCCCTCTCGACCATCAGATCGATCATCTTGGCCATCGCATGCGGGATGCTGCGGGCAGTGCCCACCGGCACAATGATGCCGTCTTGCATACTGATGATGGGTTTCACATTCAGCAATGTTCCCAGTAGATGCTTGGCCCGTCCAATGCGCCCACCCAGGTATAAATAGCGCAGCGTGTCGGCCGTCTTGAGCATACACCCGGTCTGGCTAACCCGTTGCGCTGTTGCCAGCACCTCTTCGATCCCTGCACCCTCTTGTGCTGCGCGCGCTGCCTCGATGGCAGCCCATCCGTGCACCATGGCCACCTGCAGGGTATCCAGTACATAAACTTGCAAATGGGGAAACTGCGCAGTGGCCATCTCGCACGCAATCCTTGCGGATTGATAGGCCCCACTCCCCTTGGAGGTCATGGTTAATACTGCAATCTGCGTAGCGCGTGACGAAACCCGCTCGAAAGCCCGCAGATAATCGCCAGGGCCGGGATTAGCCGTGGTCGGCAGTTGCGTCGCAGAGGGTAACCATTGGTAGAATTCCTCGGCCGTGATGTCTGTCTCGTCGCGCAGTGTTTCGTGTCCGCGATGAATGTAATAAGGCACTAATTCAATCTGGAGACTCCTGGCCAAGGCAGGCGGAATACTGGCACAAGTATCGGTCACGACCGCGATCACAGCTTCGTCAGTCTCCTGCCCGAAGCGGGAAATAGCTGACTCCAATCATACCCGGGCCGGTGTGCACACCTAAGGCTGGTGAGGTTTGGGTGATGAACGTCTCACGACAATCGAATGTCCGGGTGACCAGCTCGAGCAGTGCCGCTGCACGGTCGGGAGCTGCATTATGGGTAATTGCCACCTTAATGGGCCCCTTCCCGGCGCCCCTGTCCGCCATCATTTCCACCATTTTGCGGTAGGCCTGCTCGATGCTGCGCGCCTGCCCCATCGGGACCACAATACCGTCAGCCATGCTGACAATGGGCTTAATGTTGAGCAGGGTGCCTACCAGATGTTTTGCCTTTCCGATGCGGCCTCCCAGATAGAGATATCGGAGCGTGTCAAATGCTTGGAGCATCAACCCGGAACGCGCCACATAACGAGCCGTCTCGGCGACCTCTTCCAAACTGCCACCCTGCAGCGCGACGTATGCTGCCTCGATGGTTGCCAATGCATGCACTCCTGAGACCTGCAAAGTGTCGATGACCTCGATACGAACACCTGGCATACTTGCCTCGGCCATCTCCCGTGCCACACACCCCGCTTGGTAAGCACCACTTCCCTTAGAAGTCATATGGATAGAAACGATCCCATTGGCACGCTGTGCGGCACGCTCAAAAGCTTGCAAGTAGTCTCCCGGCCCCGGATTAGCGGTCGTGGGCAGTTTCTGGGTTGTTGGCAGCCAGCGATAGAACTCCTCAGGGGAGATGTCGATCATATCGCGCAAGGTCTTACCATCTCGGTGGACATAATATGGCACAACCTCGATTTGGAGTGACTCGACCAGATGCTGGGGAATACTGGCACATGTGTCGGTGACTACAGCTATCATTGTTTACCTCTTACTCTGTTGTCATTGCGCCGGACGACATCCCCTATTCTATCTTTGGGCTGTGGATTCGGCAATTATTGAAGTGAGTAGTGCTGTTCTTGACTAATAACGTGTTGCAATTTGGCAAGAAGTGTGTTATACTTACATTACGTAAACTATGAAGCGTGCTGATGAGGTAGAGGATCTCATTCGCTCCCTGACGGCGCGGCAGCCCGCGCTGCGCTGGCAGGCAATTGCGCGCCTTGCCAAGGTGGCGCACCGATCCCGCGCCGATGTGTTGACAGCCCTGGAAGAAGCTCTTAGAGATGAGCACCCCTTCGTGCGCTGGCAAGCGGCGATGGCACTGGTACGAGCTCGCAATCCCAAAGCGAAGGCTATCCTGCAGCGCGCCCTGACCGGAGGTCCTCCGCTCGCGCAAGCGGCTGCCATCGATGCGTTGAGTCGGATGCACAGAGCAGAAGTGTCCGGACTGCTGCGTGCACTTGAACATCCCAATGCAATGGTGCGCCAAAGTGCTGTCGAGGCACTTATCTGCCAACAGGTGCGTGCAGCGGTGCCGCGCCTGATCGAGTTGCTCCACGACCCGGCTCCCGGCGTGCGCAGGGCCGCTGCTAGCGCCCTGGCACGACTCTGGGATGCGCGTGCTATCACACCGTTGATCGAGCGGCTCGAGGACGAATTTCCACTGGTGCGGCGTAGTGCAGCTTATGCATTGGGAGCGCGCCGCGTGCGTGCGGCGTTGCCGGCGTTGCTCAATGCTCTGGATGACCTTCAACCAGAAGTGCGCTATACGGCTGTTTGGGCAATCGGCCGACTCGGAGCATCAGCTGCTGTGCCTCGCCTGGAGAAACTACTCGATGACCCAGCTCTCGACGGTATGCTGGCTGCCGAAGCGGCACGTGCTATCGCCGCGATCACGTGCCGGGGATGGCGACGATTGGGTTGTCTGCTGAGACGAGGTCCCGTGTCACAGCCATTGGAACAGAAGGTGTAAGATGAATGTGCCAAGCAGGAGCTTATCCGAGAGGGTCGCGCAACAATTGGTTTGCCGACGGCTATCCGTTCCTGCTATCGCGCTGCTGGATGCACACAAGCCCCTCAGCTTTGTGGGTGCTCAACTGCTCCTGGTCCTGCAGCCGTTCCTGGACATTTTAGTTCCCCGCCGCTGGATTGACGAAGGGGTAGCGTTGTTGACCGATCCGAAACAATGGGATACTCTGTTGCAGCAGTTGGAATCCTCCCAGCTCGGAGTGTCCGTAGCGAGTCCACCTCATCACGAGCATCGAAGGTGACCATGTGAACGAGACTCAACGTGTGCTATTGGCCTTGCTGCTCGTTTTTATAGGTGCCCTGGTGGTTGGCAGGCGTCGAACAGGCAGGTGGCTGCCTACCGAATGGCGCACCATCTCCGCCTTCGATCGAATTCACAATGCCATCCAGCGCGCGGTTGAGCAGGGCCGCGCCCTCCACATCACGTTAGGCAGAGGCAGCCTGTGGGGTGGGACTGCAATGGATAGCTTGGCAGGTGTGGAAGTACTGGGGCCCGTGGCGAAACATTTGGGTTTGACTGGTCGGATGCCGCTCGTGACCACAGGGGACGCAACGTTGCATCTATTGGCGGAAGACCAGGTGCATCGTGTCCAGCGCAGCCTTGCCACCGGTCTCTGGCAGGCGAAGCCGGATGTCCGTTGGCTGACGGCGACACCGGCGGCATATGCCGCGGGTGTTATGGGCATGCTGGATCGGCAACCTGTCGAAGTGAACATGATGGTCGGGTTTTTCGGTGCAGAATATTTGTTGATGGGTGAAGCGGGCGTCCAACGCGTGGGAGTACAGCTGGGTGGCGCCAGCCAACCTGCCGTGTTGCCCTTTGTGGTCGCTACGTCTCGGGCGGCCCTTTTAGGCGAGGAACTGTATGCAGCAGGGGCATACCTCGCCCATAAGCCGTGGCATCTGGGCAGCTTGTGGGCTCAAGACATACTGCGTTGGCTCATCGTGTTGTTGGTGCTTATCGTTGTAATGATAAACACCTTGCTGGGGGTGCGCTAGGCAACCTGCGCGGTTTTGTTCCGGTGGAGGAGGTACCCTTTGCTAGCTCGTCTGATCTCGGTGCCAGTAGCAATAGGGGTAGGATTATTGGTGTTGGCCAGCTATTTTATCGCGGACACACGGCTGGATGCATTGGCTAACCGACTGGTATATATCGCCTCGATAGTGGCCGCTTTCGCGCTGTTCTTGGGATTGGCCAACTTGGCCCGTTTCCATCTGGGTCGGGTTCGTGCACGTTGTCCGGAACGTCCTTATAGTTTTATCCTGCTAGTAGCATTGGCATCCACCCTGGCGTTGGGCTTTATCGGTGGTGGGCCCAATTCGCGATGGGTGCAATGCCTGTTTGACAATGTGTTATTTCCCTTGCAGGCAGCTCTCTACTCACTGTTGGCATTCTTCATCGTCACAGCAACCTACCGTGCTTTTCGAGTCCGTAATGTCGAGAGTGCTTTGTTCGTGATCTTTGCCATAGTAGTGCTGCTCGGTCAGACATCAGCAGGAGCTTTGTTGTGGGAAGAATTGCCTGCAATCAAGGATTGGATCTTTGACGTGCCCGTTCTGGCCGGCACACGAGGCATCCTGATCGGAGTGGCTCTGGGCACTCTGGCCACCGGGATACGGGTGTTGCTCGGTGTGGATCGGCCATATGTTGATGAGGCAGGGAGAGATAAACATGTCCATCTGTCCTAACTGTGGCGCATTGAACCAGGCAGGCAGCACTACTTGCGTGCAGTGCGGCAAGCTTCTGGAGGTGATCCCGGATTGGTTGGAGCTTTTGCTCGCCCGCTATGGTGAGCCGATGCCTGCCTTTGAGGGTATTTCGGTCGAGTGCGTGCCGTCTGCCGCTCCCACAGAACCTCTCGGCGCGCAACGCGCTTCGTCGGATGTCGTTCAGCCACCGACAGATGTTCCACCCGAGGATGTGGAGCTGCTGAGCGAAGTCGAAAAGCTCAGGCGATCAGTCAAAGAGCAGCCTGCCTTTGTAGAGGCGCAGCCTTCCGAGGAAACAAGCACATCAACTGTGACATCCACAGCCCACAGAGAAATAGACGACTGGCTAGCCGAGCTGCGAGCTTTGCAGGAGAAAAACGCTTTAGATTCAGCCCCAGCGATGCCCTCGGAAGAATCTGCATTGGAGCCAGCGCAACCGGTATTATCTGAATCTCATCTGGAGCAAGAGATTTCACCATCGCTCGAATTGCTTGGCGAGCCTGCTCCTACTAAACAACCTGATACTGTCCCAGGAGAAACCCCGGCACCTTCAATAGAAGAGAGGCTTGGTGTGCTGGTACCACCCACAGATACAGCGGAAGGTGTTCCCGAGGAACCTGCTCCGGAATGGTTGCGCGAGCTAGGCTTGGTACAGCCAGAGCAACTCGTTGCGCCTTCGATCGGTGATTCGGGCCGATTGAGCGAGACGTTGGGCCCCTTGCCGGCAGCAGAGGCGAGCACAACCGCAGAACCAAACGAAAGCTCGTCCGAGGAAGAGATACCGGACTGGCTGAAACGTCTCATTGCCATCTCATCTCAAATGCCTGAGTCGCCTCCTCCAGGTGAGGTCGCCGAGCCGACGCAAGCGCTTGTACGAGGTGGATCGGAGACACCCCCAGCTGCCGAGCCGGCGCCGGAGGAACCACTGCCCGATTGGCTACGCGAGTTGGAGGCAATGCAAACAACACGGCTCAGCACGGCAACGCCCTCCGGAGAAGAGGAGACCATCCCACCACGATCCAAAAAAGAAGAAGATCTCACAGGCGCGCAGGAGGCAGTTGTTCTGCCTTCACCCGAAGCTGAAGAAGAAACTATCCCCGCTGCTCAAGGGGAAGAACCGTC
>JBMFPH010000124.1:0-9604 GCA_049969215.1 Anaerolineae bacterium
GCGTTGAGCAGCTCCATCGCCTGCGGCGACAGCTCATCGGTGACCAGGATTCGGAAGACGGACATAATTCAAACCTCCAGAGGATGTTGGGAAACAGGTGTGGGCTCTATTCTATGCAAACTAACCTGCTGCGCAAGCGATTTGTACTTTTTCTCACACTTACAATCCCAGGCCGTAACAGGCGGCGCCAAGCAGGGCCACCTTGGGGTTGATGATCACGTGCACCGGCACCTGGCTCAGCAGCTCGGCGAAGCGCCCTTTGTGGCGAAAAGATTTGAGAAAGCCTTTCTCCAACGCTGGCAGGATGCGCGGTGGGATGCCACCGGCCAGGTAGACGCCGCCGGTGGCGAGCACCTTAAGCACCAGGTTGCTCGCCTCGTTGCCTAGGCTCGAAACGAACGTGTCCACGGTGAGAACGCAAAGTGGGCACGGTTGCCTCGCATCCAATGCCGCTTCCACGATGATGGGATTGGGATCTTCAGCACGTGCCAGCCGCTCGGCCAGCCATGGTGGTTCCTCCGCCTGACCACTGGTCTTGAGATATTGGTAAATGTTGCGCATCCCGATTCCGGAACAGACCCGCTCATAGCTAACATGCCCGTAGCGCTCGCGCAGGTAATGGAGCAGGCCGTCTTCCAGCGCGTTGGAGGGTGCGAAGCTGGCGTGACCGCCCTCGGACGGTTGAGCCTGATAACGTCCGCGCGTCGCGTCCCAGGTGAGGAATCCCTCGCCCAGCCCGGTGCCCGGCGCGATGACGGCGATGGCAGCCCGCTCAACCGGGCGGCCCGGGTTGAGGGTGTGGATGTCCTTTGCTTCCAGGTGAGGAATGGCAGTGGCGATCGCCTGTAGGTCGTTGATCAAGTGGACGGTGGCGATGCCCAGGCTACGGCTGAGTTCGGCTGCCTCGACCTCCCAGGGAAGGTTGGTGACGCTGGCACGTCCGGCCACTACCGGCCCGGCAACGCCAAAACAGGCGCTGTCCACCCGATATCCGGTCTGACGCAGAAATTCGCCCGCCAGCTGTGTCAGACTGGCATACGCCTGGCTGGCAAAGGTGGCTTGTGCCAGCGGATGGCGTATCCCGGCATCAGGTGCGATGATGGCCAGGGTGGTCTTGGTGCCACCGATATCACCGGCCAGTAACATGCGCTCCTCCTGTCTGCAATCGTGCAGCTGCTGCTTCATCCACAAACCACGTGACACGGCCATAGGGTGGTCGCACCAGGCGCGCCGGCAGCGCCTCCGGGGATTCATACGGAGCGAAGACGCCCGCCAAAGCTGCTGCCTTGCCCTCTCCGGCCGTGATAAACACCACTTCGCGCGCGCTATTGAGCACGGGAAAAGTTAAGGTGACGCGCTCCGGCGGTGGCTTGGGCGAGTCGTGGACGGCAGCGACCCAGCGTTCCTTCTCGTGCAGCAAGGGGTGCCATGGGAAGAGCGAGGCGGTATGCCCGTCCTCACCCAGCCCCAGCAAGATGAGATCAAAACGCGGTATCTCACCCTCCGACGGCCGGAAAACCTCTGCCAACACCGTTTGGTATGCCTGCGCTGCCGCAGCTGGTTTGAGTTGCGTATCGACAGGATACACCTGCGCCGGGGGGATGTCCACCTGATCAAGCAACTGTTCGCGCACCAGGCGGTAGTTGCTTTGCGCATCGTCCCGGGGTACGCAGCGTTCATCGGCCCAGAAGATAGACCATGCTCGCCAGTCGATTGCGGTGCGCAGAGGAGTTGATGTCAGGGCAGGGCATAACAACCCGGGCAAGGAACCACCGGAGAAGGCGACGTAGAAGCGTTTACACGTCCGAGTCGCCGCGGCAGCCAACCGCGCCACATATGCTGCCGCGGCGGCGCCCAATTCCTCACGTGTGGGAAAGACGAAGAGACGGTATTCTGCCTGCAACAGCGGTTGTGGCAGGTTACCTGAGGTGCTTACGGCCATGTCAACGCCCCAGCTGCTCCAGGAATTGCCAGCAGCGCAGCTGCATACGCGGCAAGTGGAACGGGCCCTTCCACAGATTCCCCTTCAGTGGCACGGAGAGACGACCGTCGCGGTGCAGATAGCCGAACCACTCACCATATTCGGGATCAGGGAAGTGTGCATATGACCAGTCGTGCACCATCTGGTGCCAACGAGCGTATTTTTCATCGCCGGTCAGCAGATAGGCCAGCAGTGTGGCAATGATGGCTTCATTGTGGGGCCACCAAAACTTCATGTCATGCCAGTACTCCTGCACCGGCAAGCCCTTGACATCGCGGAAGTAGAAGAGACCGCCGTATTCCTCATCCCAGCCACGCTTCCACATCCAATCCAAAATAGTGGTGCCGAGTTTGAGCAGATGGGGATCATTGCCGCGGTAGCGTGCCTCCTGCATGATAAACCATGCCGCCTCGATGGCATGGCCCGGGTTGAGCATACGGCCATCGAAATGGTCGAGGAATTCACCGTTCGGACCGACGGTCTCCAGGACAGCCTCGAACTCCGGTTTCATGAAGTCACGCTCGATCTCGGCGATGCTGCGCTCGATCCACTCGTTGCAGATGGGGTCGTCGCTTGCCTGGCGCAATGTCTGCGCGGTGACGATCAGAATCATAGGCACGGCCAGGCTCTTCATCGGTCGCACCTCCGGATTGAACTTGGGCGGCAGCAGACCCGGTGTGGTCAGATAGCGAATGACCAGTTTGAACAAGTCCACTGCTTCCTGGCGTGCCTGGTCGTCGTTGGCCGCACGGGCATATGCCGCCAGTGCGCTCACGGCGAAGGTCTCGGTGAACACATAGCGTCGCTTGCGTACCGGTCGGCCATCACGTGTGACGTGAAAGAACATGCGCCCATCAGTGTCGAATCCGTAGCGACGGATGAAGTCAATACCATGCTTGGCCAGCTCCAACCACTCCGGACGCGGCTCAACCTCGGCATACAGGGTGGATAACAACCAGGTGAAGCGGCCCTGCGTCCACATCCCCTTGTCCGTATCGATCACGGTGCCATCGCGGTTCAGACAGAACATAAAGCCGCCGTACTCGCGATCTACGCAATGATTGATCCAGAAGGGCAATGTATCGTACAGCAGGCCATCACGATAGATGCGGATCAGTTCCTGGCGGCCTTCTGGTGTCGTAAGCAGTGGTCGCGCCTCGGATTTGGCGGAATGGACGGATGGATCGGTCATTGGTACACTCCTTTCCCTAAAGTGCTACCCAACAGTTGTTCACATAGTCTCGATGATGAGTCTCACTCATACTGTCCATAACGCTGTGCACTCTCGACCATGGCGTGCAGATTCTCCGCCCGGGCATCGGGTGAGAGCGCACAGCCAGAGCTGAGAATGTAGCCGCTGGCAGGCTTCACCCGTTCCAGTCGCCAGCGGCACTCCGCTTCGACCTGAGCGGGGTTGCCGCGCGTCATCACCTCCGACACGGGCACGTTGCCCAGCAGGCACGTCTTGCCGCGTGCCGTCTGCCACGCCAGCTCGAAGTCGGTCGGCGCGTCGAATTCCAGGATGTGTGTGCCGGTCTGTACCAATTGGGAGATCATCGGCGCGATGTCACCGCACACGTGGATGCTCAGCCGTGCGTTGCGCTCCCGGATGGCCTGTGCCAGGGCATAGTGATACGGGAAGACGTAGCGTTCATACACGCGCGGCGAGATCACACTGCCGCTCGCCAGCCCATCACCGATGGTGACCACGTGGGCGCCCGCTTCGAGCAGCAAATCGGCGAACCACAAGCTATAGCGATTGCACTGCTCGAGAAACGCGTGCAATTGGGCCGGCTGCTCCTCCAGAGCTACCTCCATGAGCCATTCCTCCATGCCGCGCAGCTGCGCCGCCAGGCTGAAGGCACCCGCGTCGGCGCGCCCCAGGATGAGCACCCGGTCACCCAGCTCGCGTGCCAGGATGCGCGTGGCGATGATCCACTGATTGAGGCGGGTCTCGCGTGGGTCGGGCCAGCGCATCTGCTCGACGTCGCGCAAACTCTTGAGCAGGCCCTTGGGACCTGGTACCGCACCCACATCGGTATACTGCACCTCCAGGCCCAAGCTGTGGGCGACGGCAACGCTGTCGGTCGCGACAAAGATACCATCCCACCCGAAATCGCGCCAGGCCTGGATCTGGATTTCAGCATAGCGCGCGCCATCGTACATACATTCCTGGCTGCTGCTCCCGTAGGCGTAGAGTGCCCACACGTGTGCCTGAGGGATCACCGGCACGCGGTCAGGCGGCTGATGATAGATGGCACACAACGAGCGCTCCAGGGAAGTCATCTTCGATCGCATCCCTGCTTCTCCGATCAGCCCTTGACGGCGCCCAGTGTAATGCCGCGGATCAGATAACGCTGCACGAACAGAGCGAAGAGGATCATCGGCACAATCATGATAACTGCCATTGCGGCCATGGGCCCCCACTGCACCCCACGGTCGGTGACAAAGCTGGCCACCGCAATGGAGAGCACTTGCGCCTGTCGCTTCGTGACACTGGAGGCAATCAGGAACTCATTCCAAGAGAGAAAAGCGGTCAGGATTGCAGCGGACGCCACACCCGGTGCTGCCATAGGCAGTGCCACCAGAGCGAAGCGCTGCAATGGGCTTGCACCATCCACTTCAGCTGCTTCTTCCACCTCGCGCGGCAGGTCTTGAAAGACGATCAGCATCAGCCAGGTGACAAACGGGATGGTGATACCCAGGTGGCCGATGATCACAGCCCAGACGGTGTCCAGCAGTGCCAGCTGCCGCATCACCAGGAAGTAGGGGATCACGGTGGTGATGCGCGGATAGAAACGAATGAAGAGGAAGACAAAGACAACCAGGCTCAACACGCTGGCACGCAACCCCATGCGTGACAGTCCATAAGCGGCCATCGTGCTGACTACCACGGTGACCACTGTTGTGATGCCGGTCACTGTCAAGCTGTTGGTCAGGAAACGCAGCGTGCGCGGATTGTTGAAGGCTGCCTCGAAGTGCTCCAGGGTGATGTGGCTGGGGAAAATAATCGGCGGTATGGTGTACATCTCGCTCTGCGGCTTGACGCTGTTGAGCAGCAGGTAGCCTAACGGCACCAATACAACCAAACAGGCGATCGTCAACACCAGGAGCCGAAGGCCGCGTTGGGCCACTTTGTTGAAGCTTCCGCTTGGCATGCTCACAGCACCTCCTATTGCGCCGTTTGCCAGCGCCGTTGTAACCAGAATACCACCAGGAGCGCCAGGGTGGCGAAGGACATAAACAGCCACGAGGCCGCAGCGGCCATGCCCAGGTTAAAACTGCGCAGACCCAGAGTGTAGATATAGTAGGTCATCGTGAACGTGGCATACCCCGGGCCGCCCAAAGTGAGTGTGTAGATCGAGTCGAGGGAGAGCAGCGATTCCAGCATGCGGAAGAGGAACGTCAAGAGCAGCAATGGTGCCATAAGCGGCACATCGATGTAGATGAAGGACTTCCAGCGCGAGGCGCCGTCCAGCGCAGCTGACTCGTGCAGCTCATCCGGGATGCTGCTCAATCCGGCCAGCACCACCAGGAGCACGAAGGGGGTGGTCATCCACACGTCCACAATGATGACCGAGACAAGTGCCCAGTCGGCATTGCCCAGCCAGTCGGGACCTTGGATGCCCAGAAAGCTCAGCAGGTAGTTGGTCAGTCCCATCTGCGAGTTGAGCATCATACGCCACAGTGTGCCGGCGGCCACTGGCGCGATCACCAACGGCAGGATGAGAAGTGTGCGCACCGCGCGGATGATGCGGCTGCTGCCCACCGCCAGATAGGCCAGTGCGGTGCCCAGGATCATCTCCAGCACGACCGCCGTGCCCGTGATCAGGGCACTATTGCGCACAGCGCGCTGGAACACATCATTCCGCAAGACCTTAGCAAAATTTTGCAGGCCAACAAATCCCTCCGAGGACTGGGAGCTGGTGAGTGTCCAATCCTGCGTGGACAAATAGGCAGAAAAGAGCAGCGGGTAGAACTGCACCGCGACGACAAGCAACGCAGCCGGCACCACAAAAGCAGCCATCCAGGCCCAGTCGTGGCGCAGCCGCCGGCGACGCTTTTTGGTGGCCACAACAGCGCTCATCAGACCCTCTTCTTTGGAAAACATTGGCACGAAGCTATCGAAAAGCGGTCAGCAAACATTTGCAAGAACACAATGTGTAAAATGAGGGGGCGCTTCGTGCGCCCCCTCGCCGGTCACGGTGGCTGGAGTTACACTACTTCTCCTTTAAGCCTTGGGCATCGGCCAGCTGGATCAGTGCTTCGGGCACCTTGATCTCGTTCCATTCTGTCTGCACGCGGTCGAGCATCTCCTCCGCGGTGATCTTGCCCTGATGGAAGTCACCCTCATTGCGGAAGAATGCCTCGAACGCGGCGAAGGTCCACGGCAGCGACTTGGCGCGGCTGAGGTTCTCCAACTGTCCGGGCAGGAAATGTGCCAGCGTCTTCAGCAGCTCTGGGTCCTCATAGGTGGTCTTGAACGGTGAACCGATGCCGTACTTCAGCATGAACTTGGTGCCGTTTTCCGGATTGGCGTAGAACTTGATCCACTCCCAGGCAGCATCCGGGTTCTTGCTGTACTTGGAGATGAACAGGTTCCACGCGCTCACCATAGGGAAGCCGGGGCCGGGGAACTTGGCCATCGCCCACTTGCCCACCACCTGCGACTGTTTCGGATCATCGGCATTGGCGCGGATGAAGCTGGGCCAACCCACCATAGTCGCCGCCTTGCCCGCCAGGAACACAGCATTGCCTGCGTTGAAGTCGAAGCCCAGTACGCCCTCTGGGTTGTATTTCAGCAAGCTCTGCATCTTGTTCAGAGCTGCGACCGCTTTCTCGCGGTCGAGCGCGTAGTTGCCGTTCTTGTCGACCAGATAACCATCGTACATGCCGAGGAAAATAGCGGCGGGCTGCTCGATCTGGCCGAAGTAGTGCACCATCGGGGCAATGTCCTTGCCCTTCAGACAGGTCTGCAGCTTGTCCAGAACGGCGATATAGTCGTCCCATGTCTCCCACTCGGCCTTCAGCTGGCACTGCTCGAAGATCTCGGTGTTGTACCAAATGCCGTAGGCGTCGGCGCTATAGGGGACACCGATGCGCTTGCCGTCGTAGAAGTTGGATGGTCCAGGTGACCAGATGCGCTCGATGAAATCGCCGCCGTAATTGTCGCGCTTGACATAGTCATCCAGCGGCAGCATGTGCTCAAAGACGGTGGCGATCCAGAACTCGCCTGACATCACGTCATAGGCGCCGGTGCCGGTGGTCAGGTCGGTGATGTGGTTCTGATTGAGCACATCCCAGGGCGCCACAATCAGCTCCACCTTGATGCCGGTCGCCTTCTCGAAGGCGGGCACCAACTCCTCCGCCGCCTTGTCATAGGTGCCGGCCTGCATATAGGTGGCGACAATTTCCTTGGGCTCCTGCGCCAGCGCCATACCAGGAGACAACAGTACGAGGGATACAATCAGGCAAAGCAAGGTAAACACATAGATGCGTTTCATAGCACAGCCTCCTTCTTTGGATTATGGAGCAAGCCCTAATCACCTAAGATAGCCGCGTTTCTTTGAAGCTAAAACAGTAAAATGTCAGTGCGCCCGTCCACCTCCTTTCGTCATTGCAAAGAAAATCCATCAGAACCATCTGTTCTGAGAATATTCGTCTCTTATGACATTCTATATCCGTTCGAGTTTTCCTGCAAACCAAGGAGCAAGAAGAACATCAAAGAGGAACGCACAATTTTTTATAGCTATCTGATTGGGTATTTCGCCACGTCCTTCTGGCAGAGATTCGAACAAAGGGCGGAAGGGTCCTTTTAGGGGGGTTCTTTGAAATGGCGGCCGGATGGATACATCCAACCGAGCCGCGCGCGTCAGCAAGCGGACTCTCCGCCGTCCACGGGGAGGATCGGGGTGGAGGCCATACCGTTCTCTGATGGTCGTGGCTCGGATAGGGTGACGAGAACAGAAGATATCGAGCGGGCTTTTGTGCTCACCCTGCCTGGGGGAGCATCCTGATGCAACCTGGATGAAACCTAATTGTCAGCAAGCGGGAAGAGATACCCGACTCCACGCTGCGTGATGATGTAGTTCGCGCGTGCGGGGTCCGGTTCAATCTTCTGGCGTAGTCGATGAATATGCACCCGCAACGTGTCCTCGTACACCTCCTGGCAAGGCCACAACCGCCGCAGCAAGAAGTCGGTAGTGACAACCCGGCCGGCATTGCGCATCAGAATATAAAGAAGCTTGGTCTCCAGCGGTGTCATCGTGACAGGCGTGCCGCGCACATAAGCTTGCTGACGTGCAAAGTTAACTGCCAGGTGATCGTCTACTCGAACAACCGGCTGTAAGGCATAAGCAAAATTGCCAATGCGCCTGAGCACACGTTCCACACGCGCCAGGAGCTCCTGGGGATCAAAAGGCTTGGTGATGTAGTCCTCTGCGTACAACCGAATTCCGCGGATGATGGTGTCCTTGTCGTGGATCGCACTGATGATCAGGATAGGCAAATCGCTGAATTCCTGCACCCGTCGGCAGAACTCGAACCCTCCCATTCCCGGGAGCATCAGATCCACAATGGCCATGTGGGGCATTCCAATGCGTTCGATCAGACTAAGCGCCTCATCCACCGTAGCCGTGCAATGTACTTCGTACCCGGCTCGTCGCAGTGTATAGCTGACCAGACGCGCCATGTCGCGCTCATCTTCAATCACGAGCAGCCGGTACTGATAATGGAGAAAGCTCCCCTGGGCTGCCTCCGGTAGCATCAGATGCGACTGTTCACACACGCACCCATTTGCCATGGTAAAGTACCTATCCGCACGACGTTGTACCTGATCCGAGCGTTGTACCCTCCTGAGAAACCAGCGGTACTTGTTGCCCCTATACCTACTCCTATTATAAGAAAGGGACAATCGAAATGCAATAGGCTATGAGTCCTAGTTTGGCCTAGGTGATAGCCTGGATATACTCCGCGATTCCGCTGGTTTCTCGAGGGCACGACGTCGGGCGTCTTTGCGTTTTCAGTCCAGCGCTGCTGGCCCGCGCTGGACAGGACCTGTAAGGTGATCCGGTTTGCTCACCAGGAATGGTCCCATCACCAGCTGGTCCAGGTCGCTGTTGGCGAAGGTATTCAACGCTTCCTGGGGTGTGTTGACGATGGGCTCACCACGCAGGTTATAGCTGGTGTTAAGCAACACGGGGATGCCAGTCGCTTCCCCAAACTTTTCCACGATGCGATAATAGGCCGGGTTCCACTCGCGACGCACGGTTTGCATGCGGCCGGTACCACCCACATGGCACACCGCCTGCACTTTATCGCGTTTATCCTCACGGAACGGGGACACCATCAGCATAAATCGCGGCGGATACTGACGGTCGAGACCAGGTGTGGTGAAATATTCAGCAGCGCGTTCTTCTAAAATGACCGGTGCAAATGGACGGAATGGCTCGCGGAATTTGATTTTGGTGTTGACAATCTCCTTCATCTCTTCGCGGCGCGGGTCCGCCAGGATCGAGCGGCTGCCTAACGCGCGCGGCCCCCACTCAAAGCGGCCCTGGAACCAGCCGATCACCTTTCCCTGCAAGATGGTATCCACAGCGCGGTCGAGCAGCTGTTCCATAT
>JBMFPH010000125.1:0-9501 GCA_049969215.1 Anaerolineae bacterium
TCGATCAGCAGCTGCAACAGCTCGTCGATCGCTTGCTCACCAGCAGAGAGCCCATCCAACCAGGCTGCACAAGGCAGTGCGCCGCAGGCCAGAATAAGCTTGTGCACTTCAGAGACCGTAGGAAATGCCTCGTGCGTAGGGGGTACGTAACCAACACCACCTTGTTTCATCAGCTTAGCGCGAATGGTGTTCTGAAAGCGGGCTGGGTCGCCCATCATGTCCCGCACTTGGTCGATCGACATTTTTAGACGTTCGCTCCAAAAGGCAACGGGGTCAGATACGTTGCGTTCCGCTGCGCGTACATACGCGACCACGATATGGCGTTCGGTGGGATTGCCGGCTGGGGTTAGAGGCAACACATCGCGTTCGTAGTCAATCGTGACCGGCGCCAGAAATGCATTGACGCGGCTGATGATATCCAGGTTGCGCTGTCGCACCAAGCGTCCCATATGCGCCAGCACATCAGATGCTTCAGCAGGCACTCGGCTGGAGGTGAAGCCGATACCCATATGGTAGGAGATGCCAGGCTCGCCTGGTGAGTTGATCTCGCGTGTGGCGAACTGTGGAATGAACACACGCGTCTCCAGGCCCGCGGTGCCGCGCACGCCCAGCTCCTCACACGCTATCAGAAATTCCTCCACTCCGTCGAGTACATCAAAGTCGACAATGCCGATCACGCGAAAGCCACGTCGCCAAGCCAGCCACGCCAAGCCACTCGGGGAATAGCCATATGCATTAAAGGAGAAGAAGGTATGGCAGTGCATATTGACTACATTTAACGGTGGCGCGCTGGAAACATAGCCCTGCTCAGCCAAGGACTTTAACTCAGCCAATGCCGTCGCGCGAACGTGCGGATCGAAATCATTTAGCTGGGTTTCCAAGGTGGCAATGCGTGCATTCGGTTCCATAGGTCGCTCGTTTATCCCATCACTTTGCGTCGCAAGAGCTCATCGGGACGGGTGTGGATACGCCGCACCGCTTCTGGTGACATAAAGTATGGACCGCCCACTCCGTAAGTCCCCAGCCGGATGCGAGCTGCCTTAACTGCCATTGCTGTGATATTTTCCACCTGCTGCGGTGTGCTGCCCAATGCGATCAGGCCGTGATTCTGCATGAGAATGACACGGGGCACCTCGCCATATTCGCCCAAATAGCGGTCGATGCGTTCGGCCACGGCGCGCGCCAATGGAACTCCTGGATCTACATACGGCACTACCACCGAGGCCGGCCCGCACACCACAATCTCATCAGGGAAGAGCCGGCCGCTCACTGCCGTCTCAAAAGCAGCGGCGCAGGTCAAAGCATTTATCGCGGTGGGATGAGTATGTCCCACAAAGTTAACCCCTTCCAGGCCAAGCACGATGGCATGCAGCACGGTCTCCACCGAGGGATGTCCACCAGCTGCATCCACTTTGGCATCTGCCAACAGCTGCTTAAGATGCTCATCGGTCAAGTTGGGAATATCCAGGATCGCCAGCACCTTCTCGCGCCAGACGCGCACAAAGCCATCCCGTCCGATGGCGCGCATCTCATAGCCGCTGGCCTTCACCCAAAAGCTCGTTGCATCCGCTCGGGCCGAGGTGTTGCCTTCTCCTAGGATTACATAATCTAGCTCAGGCCGGCCAAGGTTGCGCGACATAGTGACCAATTGGTCGAGAACGGTGTCCTCCAATTGAGACCTCCATACTGTAAAGAATGACAGGTTGTCGTTAAGGCAGAGCCAAAGAACCTGCGGGGACGTTCGGCCTATGCCAAGAGGCATTTCAAATCATGCCGGCAGCCACTTTTCCCTCCAGGCAGTGTACCATCAGCTTGAGGGATGGTCAACTTGCCGAAACTTGTGTGAGTTGGCCCTTCTTCTCTAGCCTTTCAGTGCGCCGACGGTCATTCCCTTGATGAAATATCGCTGGAAGAACAGAAAGACGATCAAGAAGGGCACAATGCTGAGCAGCACGGCGGCCATCTGCACACCATAATCTGTGCGAAACTCAGTGTGGAAGACCGAAAGCCCCACCGGCAAGGTCTTTAATGCGTCCTTTTGTGCCACAATCAGTGGCCACAGGAAATCACGCCACTGTTCCATAAAAGTGTAGATACCCAGCACCGCCAATCCGGGTTTGGATAGAGGCAGCACGATGCGCCAGAAGGTACCGAGCTCCGAACACCCGTCGATGCGTGAGGCGTCCAAAAGTTCCGAAGGCAGTGTCTGCATATACTGACGCATTAAGAAGACACCGAGGGGCACTGCCAGGGGAGGGAGGATCAGACCAGGATAGGAATTGAGCAAGCCCAGATCCTTGACAATGAAGAAAGCTGGGATGATGGTGACTGCCCGTGGTATCATGATGCCCGAGAGGATCAGAATAAAGAGGGGATCGCGCCCGGGAAATTCTTTCTTAGCAAAGACATAGCCGGCCATAGACTGGATCAACAGAACCATCGCCGTGACAGTGGAAGCGACAAAAAGACTATTGAATACCCAGCGCAGAAAATTAGGTGTTTCGAGCACTGCCAAGTAAGTTTCAATGGTGGGCTGACGTGGGATCCACCGCGCCGGGTTACCCGACACGAAGAACGTATGTTGGAAGGATATCAGTACCATAAAAACGAAAGGCGCGATCGAGGCAATGGAGGCCAGAAAGGGCACGCCATAGATCACGACTCGGGCCGCAACGCGGTATAGTTTCTGGACCAGATTCATCCTTCGCATCCTCAGTCCACTTCCGAAGGGATATACTTCAGTTGCAGTACAGTCAATATCAGGATGATGAAAAGCAATAAAACCCCCATCGTGGCAGCAAAACCCAGATTTTCGAAGTGGAATGCGTTCCGATATACATACCATACCACGGTGGCGCTGGCGTTGGCCGGTCCACCAGCCGTGAGCATATACACCGCGTCAAACAGTTGGAAATTCCAAATGAAGCCCATCACGAGCAAGAACAGGAATGTGGGGCGCAATAAGGGCAACGTGATACGCGTCAGAATGTGCCAGGCGTTGGCGCCGTCCACGCGGGCTGCTTCATAGAGGTCATTGGGAATGGCGTCCAGGCCGGCCAGGAACACAATGACCCAGAAACCATATCCGCGCCAGATCTCGAACCCTACAATGGACGGAATCACCAGATCTGGATTGCCTAACCAGTTCTGCGGCGGTATTCCGATAACGCCCACCAGTGTGTTCAGCGGTCCGTTTCGGTCGGGGATGAAGATAGCTTTCCAAATGATAGACAAGGAAACCACGGAGCTAACCATCGGCAAGAACAGCGCCGATTTCACCACATTCTGCCAGAAGGGTGCCATTTTGTCTATCAGGAGTGCCAACGTGAGCGAAGAGAGCATCGCCAGGGGTACTACCAACAGGGTATAGTAAGCCGTGTTCTGTAGCGCGCGGAGAAACAAACTGTTGTTCCATGCCTTGATATAATTGTGGAAGCCCACAAACTCGGTGCCGCTCAGCAATCCGCCTTTACATAACGAAAGATAAAAGGACCACAGTACAGGGAGCAGAATGAAAGTGATGTACAAGGCTAAGTAAGGGGTCAGAAAGCCATAAGCGGTCAAGCATTGGCGAGCACGGCGTGGCAGGATGCGTGATTGTGAAGCTACCACTCTATGATCACCCCTTCAGGCCGCCCAGTGTCAGGCCAGAGATGAATTGCTTCTGGAGGGTGGCGAAGAGGATCCCCATCGGCAAGGTGGCCAGAATCGCTGAAGCCATTGCCCAGTGATAGTTAAATTTATATTGCACGCGGAAGATATTCGCCATAGTCAACTGGACCGTGTAAAGTTCTTTGCTGCGCAAATATACCAGAGGCAAGAGGAACTCGTTCCAACTGGTCGAGAAGATAAATAAGGCCAGCGTGACGAGGCCTGGCTTGATGATGGGTACCACAATGCGCCAATACGTCCCAAATTCACCAGCGCCGTCGATGCGCGCCGCGTCCAGCAGCTCATCAGGCACAGTGGCAATGTACTGCCTCATCCAGAATATGCCAAATGCATTGGCGATGCCCGGAATGATCAGCGGTGCCCACGTATCCAGCCAGCCGATTCTGCCCATGACAATGTAATTCGGGATGAGAGTCACATACTGCGGAATCATAACGGTTCCCAAGACCAGAGTGAATAACACGTCACGCCCGGGGAACCGGTACTTGGCGAAAGCAAACCCAGCCAGAGAGCAAAAGAACACCTGGAGAACCACGTTCGCCAGCGCGATCACGGTGCTATTCAGCATGCTGCGTGCAAAAAATGTCTCCGCAAGTAATCCCCTGAAGTTTTCCAGCGTCGCATTAACTGGAATGAAGGTCACCGGCACGGTCATAATCTCCGGCAGCGGTTTGAATGCTGACACCACCATCCAATATAACGGCAAGAGCATCAGCAATGCTCCTGCTCCGACGATGATGTGGATAATCAGCTTGCTGATCAACATCTGATAGCGCACGGCTCGCTCCTCCTAATCTTTCTGTCCGACGCGCAATTGCAACAGCGAGAGCGCGAAGATAACCACCCCGAGCAGGTAGGCCATTGCAGCCCCATAGCCAAACTTGAAGTATTTGAAGGAGACACGAAAGACCAGCAGACCGGTTGTGAGTCCTGCCTGGTTCGCTCCACCCTCTGTGCCAAAGAGTATGTAAGGCTCAGCGAACAAGTTGAAGGTGTTCACCGTGGTCAGGATCGCATCAAAAAGGATGAAAGGCACCATCAGTGGCAATGTGATATGGATGAAAGTCTGGAAGGGGGAGGCACCGTCGATGCGGGATGCTTCGTACAAGTCGCTCGGAATGCTCTGCAACCCGGCGAGCATGATGACCAAATCATTGCCGACGTAGCGCCATATAATCAAGAGTGTGAGCGTGGGGATGGCCAACGTTGGGTTGGTCAGAAAGTCAATAGGCTCTTGGTTAAATATTTGTCGAATGATGAGGTCGTTGACCAATCCGAAAGGCTTGTTCAGCAACATCGTGAAGGCAAGGGCTGAGACAACAAGCGATACAGCCATAGGGAGGTAGAATATGGTGCGAAATAAGCCCTTGAAACGTAGCAATTGCGAATTCAGCAGGACGGCCAGGACCAGTCCACCCCCGATCGTGAGGGGGCCACTTAACACCAACAAGTAGACAGTGTTGAGCACTGCGCGCACAAAATCGGGATCCTGGAGCAAATTTATGTAGTTGCGGAATCCGATGAATTCTCCCATCTTCACTCCGCTCCAGTCGATGAGGCTGACTGCACCTGAGAAAGCGATGGGGAACGCACCGAATATTAAGAATATGATGAAGAAGGGGGATATAAAGACATACGGTGCCAACTTGGGCCATTTTGAACTTAGCATGTCCGGATCTCAACCTTCATCCTGAGGTAAGTGTTAATGCGCTGAGCCGCACGCAGCGGTGCGGCTCAGCAGATCGGAAGGCTCAGGTTTTATCCCTTGTTGAGTTTCATGCGCATCTCCTCAGCGGCCGCCTTGCACGCCTCCTCGGGGCTTTTCTCGCGGCGGATGACAGTTTCAGTGTGCTTACGCATAATAGAGCGCGCCTCAGGCCAGCCCCGCCCGAACCATACGTCGGGAACTTCTTCCGCGATGGTGGCGTACAGGCCGTAGATCTTCTGACCACCAAAATACTCTATCGGTTTTTCCACCAATGTCTCAACCGCTCTCTTCCATGTCGGCATAACCCCGCCCGTGGCCTCAGAAAATCGCAGCTGGCCTTCCAGGGACACCTGGGCAATCCGGAGGAACTCCCATGCGGCATCGGGATTAGGGGCATCCTTGGGAATAGCCGTAACGGATGGGATCTGGTAGCTGGCTCGCAAGCCACCCGGTTTAATGGCCGGGAGACGCATCATCCTCCATTTGCCGGATAGCTGTGGCAGGTTACCCGTCATCGCCAGGGGAAACCAGGCCGGGGCAACCGTCGCCAATATCTTGTCGGCGCCATAGGCAGCGATGGCGGCATCATCGCTCATCCCCAGGAAGCAGATGTCTGGATCCGAGAGCTGTTTGAGCACTTCCATCGCCTCAATCGCCTCAGGTGTGTCGACCACCACCTTATCATCCTCGCGGTTGAAGTATGTCCCTCCGAGGCCGTTCTGCACCAGCAAAAGATCAATGATCAGATGCGGATCCCCCATACAGATCTTGCTGCCCACATCCATGGCCAGCATCTTGACCTCACCCTTCGAGGCCTCAGCCACCTGTTTGCCTGCTTGCACCAGGTCTGCATAGGTTGTGATCTGTTCTGCATCCAGCCCGTACTGCTCGAAGAGGTCACTGCGATAGAACATGCCCACTGGCTGGCTGTCCTGGGGTACCCCTAATATCTTACCCTTATAGGTCGCCAGCTTGACAGAGACCGGGATGAACTCATGCAAATAGGGCTGCAGTCTCTCCGTCAAATCCATTAACCCCTCGGCGAACTCGCCCAAATGGTTCACATCGAAATTCGTGGCATCTGGCACACCCACCCCCGTATTGATGGCAGCCAGGACGTTTGTGTGGGTGTCCTCGTAGCTCATCTCCTCGATCCGTACAGTGACATTCGGGTATAACTTCTGAAAATCGGGAATTGCGGCCTGGAAATGCTCAATTCCTCCCTTCCACCCCCACAGGACGATCTCCCCAGACAGTCCTGGAATAGGAGTAGGTGTCGGGATGGGGGTGCTCTCCTGGGCGAACACCGTCTCGAGATTGTGGGACGCAAGCAGCATGGCGGCCGCTGCGCCCGCAGACAAACGCAGAAAATCCCTTCGGCTCAGCCGAGCATTCTTTTGCGGTTTCATGGTTATCCCCCCTTTTGCCGAACTGTTGCTGATTGACCCAGGAGAGGTGGTGATAGGGCTATTGATGCCATCACCACCTCTCAACAAGATCCGAAAAATGGGCTACTCCACCAGCAGCGCGTCCACTTCAGCGGCGGCGTCCTTCAAGGCTTGCTCCGGCGTTTTCTCGTTGAGGATCATTGCCTGGATCTCAGATCGGATCAAACTATGCACCTGGCGCAGCTTGGGATGTAGCGGATAAGGCACCTGATATGGGATACCCTTGAAGAATACCTCCAGAAGAGGCTCCTCCTTGATGGGTGGCTCGAAATCCTTGCGGCAACCGAACAGCTTCACCACGTTCATCATATAATCCACGTTTTCCTTACGATTGATGAACTGGATAAGCTTGAAAGCGGCATCTTTGTGCTTGGAGGCTTCTGCAACCACCCAGAATCCGGAGTTTCCAAAGGTGCCACGGCCATCATAGAAATCCTTGCCGGGACCCTGTGGTGCTAAGGCCACGCCCACGTTGAGCTCCGGATAATCGTTCCGCAAGATGGGGATCGAATAGGATTCGACCGGGCTCATAGCCGCACGCCCTTCATAGAAAACTTGCTGGAATTTCGGGTTCAGGCCCCAATCCGGGACTACCTGGTGGGTATGTACCAAGTCATACATAAACTTGAAGGCAGCTAACCCAGCTTCATTGTTGAAGGCGTTGGTGTTCTTCTCAACGTCCAGGATGTTTGCGCCAGCTTGCCACAAGAAGGGGTAGATGAAGTTGTTGTCCCGCCAGTTGACACTCCAGGCAAAACCCCACTGGTCTTTTTCCGGATTGGTGAGCTTCTTGGCTACTTCGACGAACTTATCCCAAGTCCACTCGGCAAACTTGGGGTCGTCCTGGCTGGAAGGGGGGTATTCGATGCCGGCCGCATCGAACATGTCCTTGTTGTAGAAGAGCTGCACGGCCACGAAGAGGAAGGGTATCCCGTACTGATGCCCTTTATATGACCCTAACGTCCAGAAATTCTCCGGATATTCTTCCTGCATCGCGGCTAATTCAGAGGGGAAGAGCTGATCGAGCTGCGCCAGCTGCTTGGCCTCGGCAAACTTGGGCCAGAATTCATCAGGCATATAGGAGACATCAGGCGGCTCACCCGCAGCAAAAGCGGCGCCGTAGCGCTCATCCCAGCCTTCCCACGGGTGGATCAGCACGTCCACCTTGATGCCGGGGTTCTCCGCCTCAAACTTGTCGAAGATAACCCGCCAGTCCGTGTCCTTATCGCCGTGGGAGGCTTTCCAGAAGGTGATGGTGATCTCGTCCTGCGGTGGAGGAGCTGCCGCTAGGGCAGGCATCACCGTCAAAGCCAAAACGGCCAAAATGACCAACGCACTCAGAGCTTTGGTGATCCTTTTCATCTTGTCCTCCTCGTCAACATCTGTGTTCTCCCTTGAAACATTTGCAGGAGCTAAATGGGCCAGACAGATACTTTCCACCTCAGTTGCGTGCGACAACAATTTCAGACGATCAACCCCAGCGCATCACCTCCTTTCGGAACCGCGCTAAACCTGACACAGCTAGGGCAACAATCTTTTGGTCATCACGCGTGGCCAGCGCAACATGGGGATAAAGCCCTCTGCATAGCGCACGTTTGCCTGGATGCCGCGAAACCTTGCGACTGCTTCCATGCGCTCTAGCATGTCGTCTCCATAGTGTCGCTTCATAAAGTCCAGCTGACTGCGATGCTTGGAAAGCATCTCCCGTTTGATCGCGATGACATCGGTAATGTCCACATACTCCACCGGCTGGAAGTTTAAGCTCCCATATGGTTCCATGTAATAAACGGGCGGGATGACCGGATGCGCTGGGTATTGCGACTTAATGTTCGCCGTGCTGGAGAAGAGGCTGGCCTCAAAAACCAAGCGGCTGGTGTTCATATGGTCTTGCAGGTAGTCTTCCGGATTATGGGTGATAATCAGGTCGGGCTTCGTGCGGCGTATCAAGTCGATGAAAAGCAACGTGTTCGCCTCGTTCACATAGACTTGACTGTCTCCCAGCCCTAGGCCGGCGATCAGCTCGGCGCCGATGACATCGGCCGCCTCTTTCGCCTCCTGGGCGCGCAGGGCTGCAATCTCGTCGGGGCTCAGCTCGTAAGAAGCAGCATCCCCTTTACACACATAGCACATAATCACGTGATGACCTGCCCGCGCAAACTTGGCCAGAGTGCCTGCACAGGCGTTTTCAAGATCGTCGGGATGGGCGCCTACTGCCAGAACACGTAACTTGTCGGACGGCATAACATTTCCTCCCCAGAGGTTTGCCAAGAGATGACTGAGTTGATAACACAGCCTCCATATGCTGCGGCGCATCGCCGTGAAGGTCGAACATTAATTATTATACGTAGTATCGATGATTAAGTCAAGCCTTTCTGCGGGATAATTACACTCATTTGCACAAATCATTTTGCCAATTTGGCTTTTTCGAGCTATGATATTGTGCATAATGGTATTTATACCAGTTCAAAAGCGTCACCAGTCAAGCATTCTATATCTGCTGCGAGATGCTCGCCCACGCACGCGGCTTGAGATTGCCCGCGCGACCGGTCTGAGTCCTACAACGGTCGGCAGGGCATTACAGGGCCTTGTGCGGCAAGGTATTCTCGAGGCATTTGATTCGCACCATGGCACCGTTGGGCGGCCAGCTTCCAAAGTGCGCCTGAATCCGGAACT
>JBMFPH010000126.1:0-9488 GCA_049969215.1 Anaerolineae bacterium
TAAGCACTATGGCACTCAAGATCTGGACGCAGTCTTGCATAACCACCTGCTGGGACTGGGTAATCCGGTCGGTTTCTTTGAGGAGCTAGGTGATTATCGTTTTCGGGACGTCTTCGGGGTAATTTGGGATCGCACTGTGGATCGCGATATTGGTATCGTCGAGAGAATTGTGTTGCCAGAACCTACCCTTCGTGGCTATCAATTCCCCGACCCGCTCGACCCACGGTTCTTCGCCGATATTCCGGAGCGGATTGCGCGCTATGGGGACTGTTTTCGTGTTTTCGAGATAGGGTTTTCGCTATACGAACGGGCATGGACGATGCGCGGTTGGGAAAACCTGATGCTGGATTTCTACGATCATCCCGCCTTCGTGCGTGAGCTGCTGAACACCATCGCCGATTACAACATCGCCCAAGCGCGTAAGGCGATGGAATACGATATTGATGCGGTCTACTTTGGGGATGACTGGGGGCAGCAGCGCGGACTTCAGATGGGTCCACGCATCTGGCATGAGTTTATCTACCCGGTATTAAAGCGCATGTATGGCGCTGTTCGAGAGGCGGGTAAGTATGTCTTTATCCACTCGTGTGGCGATGTAGATGAGCTATTCGACGACTTGATCGCCATCGGGCTGAACTGTTTCAACCCGTTTCAGCCAGAAGTCATGGACGTCGTGAGTTTGCTACACCGCTATCGCGGCAAGCTCACCTTCTATGGTGGTCTGTCGACTCAGCGTACATTGCCCTACGGCATACCGGAGGATGTGCGTCGGGAGACACGCCGCCTGCTCGAGCTGGGACGGGAGGGTAGCTATATCTTGGCGCCGGCACACGATGTTGAAGGAGACGTGCCACTGGAGAACATACTGGCGTTCATCGAGGAGACACACCACCAGGCAGGTCTCGCCTGATTAAGAGGACGCGGACTGCAATTCCCCTGAACTTTACCCCTTGAGTGTGCCGGCCATTAACCCGGCAATGAAGTAGCGCCCCAGGAAGATAAAGATGATCAGCGGTGGGATGGAAGTGATCATCGCGCCTGCCATTTGGATGTGCCACAGCTGGGCGTAGTTGCCTTTGAGCCCTGCCAGCACTGGCGTGGCCATCTGGGTATAGGGTCCCTGAGTCAGTGTGATCGCAATGAGAAACTCGTTCCATATCATAGTGAAGATGAGAATCGTTGTGGAAACAAGCCCCAGCTGTGCTACAGGTAGAAGGATGCGAAAGTAGAACGTGATTGGCCCACATCCATCTAGCGCTGCTGCTTCTTGCAGCTCGGGCGGCAGCATCTGGAAAAAAGTGGACGAAATCAGCGCCGCCATAGGCACGTTGAGCAACAGGTAAGCAACGATCAACCCCAGCTGGGTATTGAATAAGTTCAGCGCCGCCATAAATTGTGTGAATGGGATCAGGATGATCTGATAAGGCAGGAAGGTGGCAACCGAAGCTACAAAGAAGACGGTCTGGCTGTGCCGAAAGCGAAACATCGCTAGGAAGAAACCGGCCCAAGAACCCAGAAAAACCGCCAAAGCGGTAGCCGGAACGGCCACGATAACGCTATTGAGCAAGCCCTGTTTGAGCACTTCGAAGGCTACAATGTAATTGTTGATCTCCAGACTGTGAGGTGGGGTGATATACTGACCCAACGCCACCTCGCGTGGCGTTTTCAGCGAGGTGCTCAACATGACGTACATCGGCAACAACCAGGCAGCTGCTGTTATGGCTAGGATCGCGTGCAACCAGAGACGCGCAGGATGCTTCATGTTTGTATCCGCTTCATCGACCACGATGCGTAAGGAATAACGACTACCACGGCCAGTATCAGAATGATAACACTAATTGCTGCACCCAGGCCTACTAATTGCTGGCGGAATGTCGCCACGAACATAAAGTAAGATAGTACCTCAGTGGAGTTGCCTGGCCCACCCATAGTCATGACCCACACGAGGTCGAACACCTTGAGCGAGAAGAGGGTCAGCATCGCTACCACGATCATGGTGGCGTGCTGCACATTCGGCACCACAATGTGGATAAACACTTGTAGATCAGAAGCCCCGTCCACGCGTGACGCTTCGATGATCTCACGCGAAATGTCTCGGATTGCGGCTAAGAACAGCGTCATAGCGAATCCGGTATATTGCCAAATTGCTGCGCCGATCATGCAGTAGAGCGCTTGTTTGGGTGATGCGATCCAGGGCTGCGCCAGTGCTCCCAGTCCTAACCCTTTTAGTATCGAATTGATTACACCAGAGCCCGGATCATACATCCATGCCCACAAGGTGCCTGTAACCACGAAGGAAAGCGCCATAGGGTAGAGGAAAATGGGACGGAAGAACGCTTCCGCACGTCCGGAGAGCTCCAAAGCATAGGCCAACACCAGGCCAAGGAAGGCGGTAGGTGGGATGAAGATCACCATCCAGAGGATATTGTTTTGGAGGTTGATCCAAAAACGTTCCATGCGGAACAATGTCAAATAGTTAGCCAAGCCGTTGAAATTCCATGACGGTGCCATCCCCACCCAGTTGTTCATGGAAACGTAGGCGGTCCAGAGCATCATGGCGTACATGAAAAGCACCACCAGACCGAGTGGGGTCAGGAACAAAATAACGTGGCCTTTTGAGTATCGCATCGTGACAATGACCATGGCAGGGAGGCATCGTGCCTCCCTGCCGTTTTATGCTTGAGATGGGTCGGATAACTTTACTTAGCCCAGTACCACTGGCTCGATTCGGCAACCTTGGCGAGCGCCATCGAGTCGGCAATCTCACCCTGGATACGCTCGATGTCCGGGCTATACAGGAAGCGGGTGAGAATATCCTGCCAGTCACTGAGGAAAGCGGGGGGCGCTAACACGCCGTGGATCGAGCTGGGCACAATGCGCTTGGTCTTGAATGCCTGAGATGCCCGCTGGTGCAGTGAGTCCGCATAGGCAGTGTCGGGCACATCCTTGTGGATGGCGATGGAGCCCTTGATGATGTTGAACTCCTCCTGCACCTTGGGATCGGTCAGGTTGGTCAGCCAAGCAGTGGTAGCTTCGGGCGACTTGGCGCCGGTCGGGCGTGTGAAGGTGTCCACAATCATCAAGAAGACCTCTTCGGGCTTCTTGGGGAATGCCTCAGCCTCCCAGTCCACACCCTCTTTGTAGCCGGCTTGCACCAACAGCCCGGCGGCAAAGTCACCGATGATCATCATGCCGAACTGACCCTCGGCCAGTGGGCCCACGATATCGCTCCAGGTCTTGGCGCCGTGGAACTCATACAGATAGGGGATGAGCTCCTTATACTTTGCCAGCGCGTCCTTGAGAGCGGGATCCGTCTTGGGATCCAGCTGCCCAGTATAGAACTTCTCATAAGCATCTGGGCCGCCCACTGACAGCAATACCACGTCAAACAAGAAGACGGCAGGCCATTTCTCACGTGTGCCGATACCGATCGGGGCGACATCCGGCTTCTTCTCTTTGATGGTCTTCGCAGCTGCGATCATCTCGTCCACGTCCTGAGGCGGCTGCAGTCCTAACTCGTCAAAGAGTTTCTTGCTGTAGAAGAGCCAATTGGCGCGATGCGCGTTCATAGGGATGCCATAATGATGACCGTTGAACAAAGTCATCCGGCCGATCACGGGTGGATAGTTGGTGTCCAGATTGTTGGCCTGCCAGATGTCATCCACCGGATCAATATAGTTGCCATCCACGTACATCTTCAGTTCGGCGCCACTAAGGGATTGGAAGGTGTCGGGTGGCATCTTGGCAGCGAGCAAACCCAACAGCACGGTCTTAAGCGTGATCCCGCCGCCACCGGCAATGGGGTTGTCCACAATCTTGATGTCAGGGTTTTTCTTGTTGAACCACTCAAAGATCTTATTCATTGCCTCTCGTTCGCCACCAGCGGTCCACCAGTGGTAAACGATCAGCTCTTTGCCACCTTCTTGGTCGGCGCCCTTCGCCAACACGCCAAGTGGCAACACAAACAGGGAAAGGATAACGAGAAAACTGACACACAGGTATACCCTTTTCATTGCTGTTCCTCCTTTGTCTTAAACAGACATTGTGCCTTTGCAGGCATTCACAGTGGGTACATACCAGGTGCCCAAACCACAGCAACTACCGCAATACTTCTGGGACCATCACCTCCTTTCAAGATTGTACATAATACCTACTGCTGTGGTGATAAAGAAAACAAAAAAACTTTCTATTCTATCTGATCCTCCCAGAAACGTAGATCGACAAGGAGCTAACTCCAAATTCTCAACACTCTGATTGTCGTCTTGTGACCATACAGCACTTATTAGCACCTATTATTATACTACACTCTTAGCTTTTGTTCAATATCATGAGAGGGGAAGTTTGGAAGAATCTTTCGGATGTCCGAATTCCTGCAAGAGGGAAGGCCGGCGGACAGGTAGAATTGAGCGCCTTTCCAAAACCCCTCCGCAATGGGCGTCAAGGCCCCGGCAGTTTTCCGTTCTCACCACTCCATTTTCTTACACGATGCGGCAAAGTCGAAAGCAAGCAACAGGACAGCCGATGTCACCATGGGATCGGCTCGCGTTCGAAGAAAAATTGCCCGCTCGGGCCACCATCAGGCAACAATGCTAACCAGACAGCCGTATCAGCGCCCTGCTCGGGGGAGCGTGGTGCCTGAGGGCCGCCCATATCGGTGCGAATATGCCCCGGCGACATGCTGTTGATGAGAATATTATAGTCGCGCACTTCGGCTGCCAGCACGCGGGTGATCACGTTGAGGGCCGCCTTCGACATCCGATAGCCGAGTGACCCTCCGCTCATAGAAGCCAACTGACCAGCACGGCTTGAGATATTCACGATGCGCCCGTAGTTATGCTGTTGCATCACTGGGATGACTGCCTGACACATCACCAATGGCCCATAGGTGTTCACTTCCATCAACTCACGGATCAACGCAACTGGGAATTGCAGCCCGGGCGTGGTGTGGCCCAGCAGCACAGCCGCGTTGTTGACCAGAATATCCAAGCGGCCGAACCGCGTGCAGACTGCATCCACGGCGCCTCGAATGCTCTCAGGTTGGGTTACATCGAGCTGGTGAAACGAGACATCCCAACCAGAGGCGCGCAGTTGCTCTGCAGCAGCTTGTCCCTTCTCCGCTGAACGTGCGGTGAGCACAACGTGCACGCCGCGCTGGGCCAGTTGGCGGGCAATCTCAAAGCCCAGGCCACGATTGGCGCCTGTCACTAATGCGATACGTTGTGTCATCCTGGCCTCCTTTTGGCTTGCGGGTAAAAAAAGCTAAAATTGAGCCCTATGCACATACGCATCAAGGAGGGATATCCCTATGGTCTTCACACACCAGTTCCAAATCTCCACGCAGGCGAAATGCGATGTGGTGGATATCACCATGCACGTGCAAAGAGCGGTCGAAGCCTCCAACTTACAGGCGGGTGTCGCCACTATTTTTTGCCCCGGCTCCACGGGTGGTCTGACGACGATCGAATATGAAAGTGGCGCCATAGCGGACTTGAAGCAGATTTTGGACGAGTTGATCCCCTACGGGCGCGATTATCAGCATCACCGTCGTTGGGGAGATGACAATGGCGCTGCCCATGTGCGTGCAGCGCTGATGGGTCCTTCGCTCAGTGTGCCATTCACACAACGTCGCCTGATGCTTGGCACCTGGCAACAGATTGTCTTTATCAACTTCGACACGCGCTCGCGTTCGCGCCAGATCATTGTACAGATTATCGGAGAATAACCTGTCTGATCGGGGCGCGGGCAGGCCAGCATTTCGTATTCAGGAAGCCAAAGGCCGCGCTTCTCTGAGTGCCTGCTGGGTGTCGATACCAGCCAGATCGTGGCACGCTTCAATATATGCCACGATGTTCTCCATCGGAACGTCATCTAAGATGGTGTGCGAGCTTTGCAAGATGTAGCCACCACCACGTCCCAGACGTTCAGCGCGTTCGAAGATTTCCGATCGCACTTCTTGGGGAGTTCCGTGTGGCAGCGTGCGCTCTACATCGATGCCACCATAAAAGGTGATCTTGTCACCATATTGTTCCTTGACAGCATAAATGTCATAGACTTGTGGTTCTAGTGGATTGAACACGTCCAGGCCGATCTCGATCAAGTCGGGCAAGATTTTCAATACATTGCCGTCGGAGTGTTGACCGACCACCAGGCCGTGTTCTTTTACCCGCTGATAGCAGATTGCCATGCGCGGCTTGATGAAACGGCGCCACATGGCAGGGCTGAAGAGCAGGCTGGTTTTCGAGCCCCAGTCATCGGCGAAATAGAAGCCGTCAATGCCCAATGCGATCTGCTGATCGATGATGGGCAAGTTCCATTCGTAGAGGATCCGGTCCAGCAGCTCCTCTACCCATTCAGGTCGCACGGCCATGTCGACCAGCAGCTCTTGCATCCCTCGAATCGCCCAGGCACGCTCGAACAGGGCCATGCCCAGTTTGCCAAAGATGAAACGCTTGCCCCGATAACGGTCGGCCAGTTTACGCGCCGCGTCAAAGCGGCCACTGCGATAGGGGTCAGGCATGCGATAGGTTTCGAGCAGTCGATGATCTTCTGCCAAGGGGTGGGCAACAGGATGGGGCATGCCGCCTCGTCGATCCCAGACACAACCGAACTCATCGGTATGCAGACCACCTTGGGCATCCAAGGATGACACCACTGGGCCACCGCTGGGCACCAGCTCCACCTGCACATTCTCTGCCCAAGGGTTAACGTTGAAATCGCTGCCGACTTTGACAATGTGGTTGCCCACGAATTCGATCAACGCCTCGTTATCCGGCAGGCCATAGTGACGCCGCACCTTCTCGTAGACGCTGGCCGTCGCGTGGAAGTTATACGGTACGTAATCGGGCTCTTCGTGACGAATCGCTTTAAGAACACGTTCTCGCTGGTTCATTTCGGAGTTCCCTCTCTGCTGTCTCACTTCGCGTTGGCTCCTGTTTCACCACCATCCCATACTGGGGGACGCCCAGATGGTTCGCCAGCACCTCACATTTTGCCTGGAGCAGGTAAAACGCTGGCGCGCCGCTGCCATCAATGCTTTCGAAGTTCGCCTGACCCTTGGCAATGATCAGGTCAGCAGCCCAGAAACGCTCGATGAATTCCGGAGAGCAGCGATAGAGCAAGGTGCCCAGGGCATCGCTCCCGTTATCCACGATGGTGGCGACTTCGTGGATACCCGCTGCTACGGCGTCCTCGCGCGTGGCGTCGTTAACTGTTGGGGCCGCTTTGACCACATAGGTGACCGGCGCGGGGATTTGCTCGATCAACAGGCGATCAAACGCTGTCTCCCCGGCGTTATCCGCCAGGTAGAGCACATTCTGACAACGAGCTAACGCCGCGCGCAGGGCAGGCAAATGGTTGATGGCGAACGGCTCGGTAAGCGCTCGCTCCACCGTGCTCTCCAGGTCAAACGCTTTCACCACGCCATGATCAATGATGTTTCCGGCAATACTGAGTCTGATAGCAGTTTCCAACGGATCCGATGCTTGGCGTACCAGCTCTCTCAAGTGTGGCAGCAGTGCCAGTGCCCGCAGAGTGCTCTCATCCTTGGCACGCCGATAGGGGTCACCATTGCGTGAGGCCTGGCGCACCATTTCCTGAATGCGCGAGGACATTTCGGAAGGGGTGTAGCTAGTGTCATAGTGTTGTGTTTCTACTAGGACACGCTGTAACAGCTCGTACTGTTGTGTCTCATTCAGTCCAGCCACGCGTGCCGAATCAAGAACCTGTCGTAGGAAACATGGGAAACAGTCCAGGTAAGTCTTCACAACTCAATCCTCCACATTTTCGCTCAGAGATAATACCAGCTAATCCCACTTGTCAAACTCCGACCCAGGCAAGGAATAGCCACGGCCGAGGGTGAACTTATGCACCAATAGATGTCCTGGCAAAGACCACCTTAATCCACCCGCGAGAACAAAGGAAATACAGGTCACATGGCGATCTCGGTGCAAGGGCAACAGTGGATGAATGCGTCGATTCTATTCTTTTTTCTTTTTCGCGCTTCCCGTTTGTTATTGGTGCTTTGACAGAGGCCACACCAATAGCTACTGTCACAACACTTGGGCTTGTGGGGCTTTGAGATCTGGATCGCTACGGCAGCACGTGCAGGGGTTGCTGTGGCGTTGCAGCCATTCCCCCCAGCACACCAGCAGGCAGCCCAGCCAGCCCATGGCACCCAATAGCAAACCATTACGCCGGACAGCCTTCCCTGGTCGTGCGGCTAACGCCAAGCGCACCAAACGTTCTCGCTCTGCCTCGCGCAGCAAATCTTTATAGCGCTCCTGTTGGATCCACACCAGGTTCCAGTTCATAGCTTCAAAATCCCCTTTTTGCCTCACCCCGCGTAGTGCGTGACTCCTTGGTCGGATGGTGGCAGCCCATCTGTCAGAACGACACGCAGGAAATCGATAGCTGCCTCGTCCAGCGTCGTGTAGTCGAGCACGATCAATTGCTGTCCTGGGCGTACCAGTGGTCGCACCGCATCGGCAACGAAATCCGACACGACGATTACCGGACAGTTCGGCAACACTGCTTGCAGACGCTGTGGTTCATCCACACCCACCAAGACGGCCTCCAAACCGGTGATTCCGGAGGTCTCCAGGGAACGATGCAGCTCCTGGGCACCGCTCTGAGAGATACACACCAGCGCTACACGCGTGCCTCGCGGTATTCCCGCCACCTGGATGAGGTTCTCCAGCTGGGGTTTGACGGACAGCGCAATCACCTCCTTACGGGTGCGTGCCAGCGCCTGGCGTAGTTCCTGGATGTGAAAGAAAGTGGTCGCCACGACGGGCACATCGCGCAGTGCAGCTTCTATGCCACCTGGCGCCACGCGTAGCTCACCCAACACCAGTGGCTGCACTGAAAAGCCCAAGCGCTCCTGTATCGAACGCGCTACCGCCTCAGCAATGGGCGCTTCACATTCGACGAAAGCCATTCGTGCGGATGGCTCATGCCGTACCCGGTGACGTGCACGTGTCAGAACCAACGCTGCCACCTCTGAAGGTTGCATCCCGATCATCTGTGCTCGCAGCAGCAGATTATCCACCTGTTCCAACAGATCCGCTGAGGCGCGTGGTGTCAACGGTTGCACGTGTGCTATCACCACGCAGCCGCGTCCTTGGCGGCATTCCACCAATCCCTCCTGTGCCAACTCGCGATAGGCTCGCTGCACTGTATTGCGGTTGACGTGCAAGAAGCCAGCCAGCTGGCGTGCGGGTGGCAGTCGGCTGCCCGGCGTCAGATCCCCATTCAGAATGAGAAAACGAATCTGCTCGCGCAGTTGTACGTGTACCGGTAGATGACCACCTGCTTCGATATGTAATTCCATGCGCGGAATCACCTTTGACATATTGGCATAGTTAACTATGCCAATAGTATAATACAGAAGCGCTCATTTGTCAAGAGAGGGTTACTGAGGTTTTTCGGGCAAGAGGCGAAATCGCTGGTGGATGCTATGCCTTCCCGGCACCCCTATCAGCGGCACGCAC
>JBMFPH010000127.1:0-9461 GCA_049969215.1 Anaerolineae bacterium
CAGCTCCGTGAAGAGTTGATCCAGAGCTTCGCCGAAGACGAAACCGTGCATCCTCAAGAGGCATTGCAAGTCTTCGAAGAAGAGCTGCGGCGCGTGGTGCGTGAGCGGATTCTTCACGAGGGTATCCGTCCTGACGGGCGCGGTCCCACTGACGTCCGTCCTATCTATTGTGAAGTCGGCTTGTTGCCGCGCACGCACGGCTCCGGTCTGTTTATGCGTGGCGAGACCCAAGTGCTGACCATCACCACCTTGGGCACGCCGCGCGAAGAGCAAATGCTGGACACGCTGGGTCCTCAGGAGACCAAGCGCTATATGCACCATTACAACTTCCCGCCGTATTCCACCGGTGAAGTGGGGCGTATGGGCAGCCCCAGCCGGCGCGCCATCGGCCACGGGGCTTTAGCTGAGCGCGCGTTGGTGCCCGTCATTCCACCTGAGGATGAATTCCCCTATACCCTGCGCCTGGTCTCCGAGGTGCTCTCATCCAACGGCTCCACCTCGATGGCCAGCGTCTGTGGCAGCACGCTCTCGCTCATGGATGCAGGCGTGCCTATCCGCGAACCAGTGAGCGGCGTGGCAATGGGGTTGGTCGCGGACGGCGAGCGGTATGTCGTGCTGACAGACATCCAAGGCATGGAGGATGCCTTGGGTGACATGGATTTCAAGGTCGCCGGTACGCGCAACGGCATCACAGCGCTACAGATGGATATCAAGATCCGCGGGCTGAGCTATGAACTGATGGACAGGGCGCTTGCCCAGGCACGGGAAGCGCGCCTACACATTTTGGAGCGCATGCTGCAGACCATCGACAAGCCGCGCCCCCACCTGTCCCCCTATGCGCCGCGCATCATCACCATCCACATTGACCCGGACAAGATTGGGAAGGTGATCGGACCCGGCGGTAAGGTGATCCGCTCCATTCAGGAAGAGACCGGCGCCAAGATCGACATCGAAGAGGATGGGTCGGTATACATTGCCTCGAGCGACAGCGAAGCAAGTGAGCGCGCTATCGAGATGGTGCGAGCTTTGACGGAAGAGGCGCAAGTGGGCAAGATTTACACCGGTAAGGTTGTACGCATCACCGATTTCGGTGCCTTTGTGGAAATCCTGCCGGGTGTGGATGGTATGGTGCACATTAGCCAGCTAGCAGACTACCGCGTGCCACGTGTGGAAGATGTGGTGCGCGTAGGTGACGAGATCATGGTGATGGTTACCAGCATTGATCCCGATGGCAAGATCCGCCTGTCACGTCAGGCAGTCTTAGAAGGTTGGACAGTCGAAGAAGCTCTGCGCGCTGATCGGCAACGCACTTCAGCACGTGCGCCGGCCCCTTCACGGGAGCGAGGAGATAGCGGTCGCGCAGCACACCCGAAGAGCGTGGGCAAACAGAGCTCAAGCAAGCAGCTATCTCGCCGCCGTTGATTAAGGTGCAGATACCAGGAAAGAGATACATCACATTATGACGGAGCTGCCACATTTACGGCCCGGTTATAGGGTTTTGCCGCAGGCGCGTGACCAGGTACGCCACGGCGGTCACGACACAGTACCGTTAGCACGACATCCTCATGCTGACCGTGCGTCGATCAGACCGCAACTGGTGTGGCAGCACCCCACTCAAGCGATCACTCCTACAGGTGTCGCTGAAGCTCCGATGCTCCGTCCCGCGCGTCCCAGAGATTGGGAGCACTGTGGCGATGTCTATCCCGCTTGGCGTTACTTGGCGCGCGGGCTGCGCATATTGCTGGAGACGATTGCCCCAGCAATGATGGTGGCGCTCGCGATCAACCTGTTTGTCGCTCAGGCGACGCGCGTGCATGGTCAGAGCATGGAACCGACTCTTCACAGCGAACAGCGCGTGGTGGTAGAAAAGCTCTCCTACAACAATTGGTTGCACCTCCGCTCACCCCAACGGGGTGATGTGGTGGTACTGCACATCAACGGGATGGACGAGCTGTTGATCAAACGGGTGATCGGTTTGCCAGGTGATCAAGTCGAGATACGAGATGGTCACGTGTGGATCAACCATCAGCCACTCGATGAACCCTACGTAGTATTTCCTGCCGATGGGGATTATGGTCCCATAGATGTCCCTCCGTTGCATCTCTTCGTCTTAGGAGACAATCGCAACTTCTCCAACGATTCGCGCACTTTCGGTCCCATTCCGATGAAGAACGTGGTCGGGCGGGCGTGGTTCTCCTACTGGCCGCCCGAAACAATGGGGCCGGTGCAATGAGCGGGTTGCCAAAAAGTCTCCACGGGCAACTCGCGGGCAAATAGTTCATAAAACCGAGCACAGAGCATTCGTCGCGGAGAGGCGGGCGAAGCGATCGCTTCTTAGCCCTCAGAGTGTCCGCTCTGTGCGCTTTTTGATTTTCGGAAAGGGGGTGGTGGATGCACGATTCAGATTCCGGATTTTAATACACGTAGGTCGTTGTTCGAAGTCTCGTTCACAGGCCGCTATCCAAAATTCAGAAATGGGGGGAGACCAACCATGTACAGCTCGAGAGCATTTTCCATATTATTGCTAATAGCGCTGCTAACAATGTCGTTGGTAGCGGCCCGTCAACCGCTGGCTGCGTCGCTTGCCACCATACTGCCTGCGACCGCCACGGATCCACAGGTGTTCAAAGTGGTCTTCATGCTGGCCGACTCGCCCACCGACAACGGCTGGAACGCAGCACACTATCGTGGCATCACCCAGCTGAAAACGCTTGGCGAGGTGATCGAGAGCAGTGGCCTATCCTTTAAAGTCAAGCTCGCGGATGGACGTATTCTGGACGTGAGCGTGATCGAGAAGGTCGGCTACAGCGATTCTGACATTGAGCGCGTGCTGCGCTCGGCACTGGAGAAGGGCGCGCAGATGGTATTTGGCACCTGGTGGGATTCGCAGTGGGCATTGTCCCGCCTGGCAGAGGAGCGCGCCGACGTGTTGTTTGAACACTGTAGTGGCTATCCGATGACCAAGAGCAACGGCCGCAATCTCTCCACCTATTTTATCAAGCAAGAGCAGGGAGATTACGTTGCCGGCTATGTGGTGGGGCGGCTGGGTTACAACAAGGTCGGTTTGGTGGGCACCCATCCCATCCCTGAGCCGGTACGCGGCATCAACGGCTTCACATTAGGATTGCAACGCGGACTGCAAGAAGCTGGCCAGGATCCCAAGACGGCCGAGGTGCGCGTGGTCTGGATCAACAGCTGGTTGGATGTCCAAAAAGAACAGCTCGCTGCGGATGGTCTCATCGCCGAGGGTTACAAGGTCATCCGCCAGATGGCTGATACCCCCTACAGCAGCCAGACCGCTTGCCAGGAGCCGGGGGTGATCGCCGTGGGATATGGCACCGATGTGACACCCTATGCCCCCTGCTCGCTAGTTACCAACGAATGGAACTGGGGCCCCTACTACGTCACCCGAATCCAAGAGGCACTCGAGGGTAACTGGAAGCCGCACGACTGGTGGGGTGGCTTTGAGGCAGACGCCGTGGTGATGACCGGTTGGAACGCGAATCTCGTCCCCGCCGAGGTGCGCACCGCCGCTGAGCAGATCATCGCCGACATCAAAGCTGGCTTCGAGCCCTTCTGCGGCCCGCTCAGTGGCACCGGCCTGAACCCGGACAACCAAGAAGTGCGCATCGAGGTGCCCCAGGGCAAATGCCTGACCGACATGGACCTCTTGACGATGCAGTGGTTCGTCGATGGTGTCAAGAGCGAATATCCTTCGCCGCCGCCGGAGGGACATAAGCTGGAGCTCAAGGACGCTCCCACACCTGTTCCCACTCCAACCAAGTAATCGCGTTTGCGCTGTGCCTTGCAGGGGCAGCTTCGAAGCTGCCCCTGCCAACCGAGAAAGTATAGGGTCCTGGAGGTTATATCCCGATGGAGATCCGCGATACCTACACGGTTGTGTTGAAAGGTGGCTATCCTCTGCAACTGCGCATGGTGGACATCGCGCGTGGGATAGCGATTTCGTTGATCAATTGCAACGATGAACCTTATGAGAAAATCGACGCTGTTGTCGCCGAGCTGGCTGCACTTGTCAGGCCACATCACCCCGATGCTGTGGTGGGCATCCCGGAACAGGGTATTCCGCTGGTGCACGGAGTGGGACGGACATTGGGCCTGCAGCGCTCCTATCTGCTCCGTAAGACCCCTAAGGCCTTTGATGTAGATCCTCTGGTTTACGAGTACACCTCGGTGACCAAGCCAGACGTGGTGCAGCGCCTCTATCTCCCGCGCGAGCACGCCCAAGAGCTGGACGGCAAGCGGGTAGCCATTATCGAGGATGTGGCCAACACCGGTATGTCTCTGAAAGCCGTGCTCGAGCTCTTCCGCAAAGCCAAGACGGAATGGGGCGTTTCCATCACGGTAGTTGGCATCTTCCTGGTGTTGACCGAAGGCTACCAATGGCGTGAGACATTGGGCGAGGACGCCGCCCTCGTCTATGCGCTCGGTCATATCCCCGTCTTCCGGCCCGCCTCATACGAGATCATTCCTGGCACAGAATGACCTTCTCGGCCGCAACGGATGCGCAACACACCCAACATTTTGAGGAGCAGATACACACCCAGAGCGTGCAGGACTCCTGGGCGGCGTACCTGCGCATCCATCCTATTTGGCCATCGTTTCGGGACTTGCCTCAAGGATCGTGTACGAGAAGGTAATGGGTGCGCCGGGACGCAGACTCGCCATTGCTGAGCAGTACTTGGTCTGCGAGAGCTCGATGGCACGCGCCACTTTGTCCTCCGCTACCCCATATCCGATGACTGTGTACTGAACATGGATGGAGGTAAAACGTTTGGGATGTTCAGTGGCCTGTTCACCGTTGACGTGCACCTTGAGACCGGTCACCTTCTGCTGCATCTTGCGCAGGATGGAGATCACGTCCATCGCGGTGCAGCTAGCCACGCCAGCGGCGAGCAGCTCCATTGGGCGTGGACCGGTATTGCGCCCCCCCACATCGGGGATCGCGTCAATGACCAAAGCATGCCCACTGGGCGTTTCTACCACGAACTGCATCCCATCCACCAAGGTCACGGTTGCCTGTGCCATTGTGAATCTCCTCGAGAGTAAGTGAGTTACAAGCCACAACCAGTATACCGCGTGTTATCCTCCGCGCGCAATGCTCGAGAGGTTCCGCCCCGAGAGTTCCAGCACCACTTTGCAGGAGCTATGTTAGCTGAAGTATAATAACGGTCTTAGGGGTGAGGGGGCTTTCCTTCCGCAACCGAGCGGCGTTCATTCTCCCCAGGAGATGCAACAATGAAACTTGTCGTGGTGATACCAACTTATAATGAGGCGGATAACCTGCCGGCCATTGCAGCGGAATTGTTGGCACTGGACATCGAAGGCTTGGAGCTGTTGGTGGTGGACGATGCCTCGCCGGATGGCACCGGACAGGTAGCAGAAGAGTTAGCAAAGCGCTATCCCGACATCATCCACGTCATCCATCGACCCGGTAAGCTGGGTTTGGGCACCGCCTATATACAGGGCTTCCGTTGGGCGCTGGAGCGCGGCGCCGATTACATCGTCCAGATGGATGCCGACTTTTCCCATTCTCCGAGCTATATCCCCAAGTTCCTTGAGGCCATCAAGGACTACGATGTAGTGGTGGGATCGCGCTATGTGCCCGGCGGACGGTTGGACGAGCGCTGGGGATGGGGACGTTGGTTTCTGAGCTGGTGGGCCAATTCGGTATGGGTACGCTTGGCGCTCGGCATCCGCACGCGCGATGCCACCTCCGGCTTCAAGATGTGGCGTAGCAGCGCACTGCGCAAGATCGGTCTTGGACGCGTTATGTCCAATGGATATGTTTTCCAGGTGGAAATGGCCTACATCTCCGAAAAGATCGGTTTGCGCATTCTTGAGGTGCCCATTTACTTTGAAGATCGCCGCATCGGACGCAGCAAAATGAGCATCCCTGTCAAGATCGAAGCGGCAATGCGTGTATTTGAAATCCGTCTGCGCCATCGCCATATCCAGGCGTGTCCCGAACAACCGAGCGAGGTCACCAGCTAGGAGCAGTGACATTGCGCGGTCGCAGTGTCGGGCAGGAAGTGCTCATCGCGCTGGTGCTTCTGCTCCTGCCACTCATCTTGCTGGCGCCAGTGACGCTGGGCCCGTACACCCTGCTGCCGGCAGATAATCTTTATGTTGTTCCCCCTTGGTCCGCCTTTTCCAAGCAGCTGGGTGTTGGCTCTCCCCACAACCTGTTGCTCTCCGATTTGATTTTGGAGAACTACGTCTGGAAGCGCTTCATCCTGCAGAGCATTCAAGAGCGAAGCCTCCCTCTTTGGGACCCCTACATCTTCGCCGGTCATCCGTTCCTGGCAAATGGACAACATTCGGCGCTCTACCCTTTCAGCGTGTTGTTCTACATACTGCCGTTAAGTAAGGCGTATGGCTGGTTTACCCTGCTCCAGCTGTGGCTGGGTGGCCTATTCACTTACATCTTCTTGTGTGTGTTACGCACTCATCGGATTGGCGCCTTGCTAAGTGGCATCACCTTCCAGCTGAGCACTTTTTTTGTAGTCAGCATTGTGTTCACCATGATCATTGCCGCGGCTATCTGGCTGCCATTGCTGCTCGCTGTGATCGAAATCATCATCCGCAAGCAGGAAGAAAAGGGGACACGCGCTTACTCGCCTATCCCCTATGTTGTGGCGGGCGCCGTCGTGCTGGGGATGGAGAACTTGGCCGGCCACGTGGAGATCACCTATTACACGCTTTTAGTAGGCGGATTCTACGCTGCCTGTCGCTTGCTGATGCTCTGGCGGCGTCAGCACACCTGGCGACCTGCGTCACGCCTGGGTGTCTGGCTGCTGGTGATGGTTGTGTTGGGCATGGGCCTGGGTGCCATCCAGTCCGTTCCGCTCTATGAGGTGGCGAGCCGCAACTTCCGCGTCGGGTCGGTGACCTACGAGGACGTCGTGGGATGGGCTTTGCCGCCCCGGCGTCTTATCTCGTTCCTCGTCCCCGATTTCTTCGGCAATCCCAGCCATCACGTCTGGTTTGACCTCCGCAGCTGGAGCTGGCAGCCTGTTGGTCGCAATGCCTATGGCGAGGTCAATCCGCTGTGCCCCTATTGTACCAGCTGGGATACCAAAACCAGCGTCGAAGCGGGTGCTTACGTCGGTGTACTGCCGTTGTTGCTGACACTCCTGGCCACGGTTGCCTCCGTTGTCCCGTGGGTGAAAAAGTATCTCCCTGCCCCTATGACCTCCCGCGCAACATATAGAGGGAATGTCGTTACCTTTGATCCCACTTCCGTCGAGAGGGCAGAGGAGGGAACAGAAGGTCACACGCTTATCTTTGTGTTGTTGCTCGTGTTGTCGCTCGCTTTTGCATTCGGCACCCCCCTTTACGCGCTACTCTATTATGGGCTCCCCTACTGGAATCAGCTGCACTCGCCATTCCGCTGGATCTTTCCCTTTACACTGAGCGCTGCCGTGCTGGCCGGCTTAGCTGCAAGTCAACTGGGGCACAGTGGGAATGGGAAGACGGGCGCAGAAGACGCCATGGTACAAGGCATGTCACCTAGCCAAAGCTTGCTCCAAATGCTTGTTCGGCACTTGGCATGGCCTGTGTTCGGTTGCGGGGCAGCTGGAATGGTATTGCTGATCATTATGGCATTCTACCCGGCACCTTTCATCCAGCTGGCACAGCAAGTGTTAGACCGCTCCGGCCTGGCACGACACGCCTTTGCCGACGGTGCACAGCTACTGGGCTATCAGTGGGTCAACCTTCTCAAGTTTTGTCTGTTTGTGATGGCGACTGGCGCCGTGCTGCGCATCAGTCGCTGCCCGATTTACTTGCCGCGTCGGCTGAGGGGAATGCCCATCTGGCAACCGTTGGCCGTACTGGTGATAGCGATGGACCTATTGGTCGCTGGCTGGGGATTCAACCCAGCTGCAGACCCGCGCTGGCTGGAGTTTCAGCCACCCGTGGTGAAATGGTTGCTCGAGCGCCAGCAGGAAGACCCCCTCTTTCGCATCACTAGCTTCGATGTGCCCGGTCAGCCCCACCCGCTGATTGCTAACACCCCTATGTTCTGGGATCTCTACGATGTGCGCGGATACGACTCGATCATCCCGGCGCAATATGCGCGCTACATGGGGTTGATCCAGACCCAAGGGGACTTGCTCTACAACCGCATCGCACCCATCTATGCTCCCGGCTACGAAGCGCTTGACTCGGCCTTGCTTGACCTACTGGGTGTGCGTTATGTGTTGACCACCGAGCAGATCCCCAACGCCAATTATCGTCTGGTATACGACGGCGAGCTGCGCGTTTATGAGAATCTGAATGTATTGCCACGCGCCTTCACTGTGCCGACAGCACATCAGGTGGCAGCCGAGGAGATGGATTATGCCCTGCGTAGCTTGAATCCACGGTGTAAGGTGGTCCTGGAAGACGATGGCGCAGGGCATGCCATCAAGGGACCCTTCCTGCCACAAGCAGAGGACTGCCCGCTACACCCAGCCCAGATAGTGCAGTACACACCCAACGAGGTGCTGGTACGTGTGACACGAGACACCCCGGGCTGGCTTGTGCTGGCCGATAGCTATTTCCCGGGCTGGAAAGCATATCGCCGGCCAGTAGGCGGGGAGACACCCGCTGAGGATGTACAGGAAAGTGAGATCAGCATTCATCTTGCTAACGGCAATTTTCGCGCGGTGTACCTGGAGGCGGGCAACTGGGAAGTGCGCTTCGTCTACTCGCCTCTGAGCTTCAAATTGGGTGCCTATGGCAGCTTCATTGCCGCCGTGATACTGCTGTTTCTGCTCGGTGTATGGGCTTGGGGGCGCCTATATCGCGAGACAGCGGACGATCAACCCATCAAGCGCATTGCCAAGAACAGCTTGGCACCGATGGCTATGGCGCTCCTGAATCGCATTATAGACTTTGGCTTTGCCATGCTGATGTTGCGCATCCTGACGCCTGAGGGTGCAGGGCGCTATCAGTTTGCCGTCGTGTTTATCGGTTATGCCGAAATTCTCACGCGCTTCGGGTTGGGCACGCTGCTGACGCGTGAGGTGGCGCGTGATCGTGCGCAAAGCGCCATCTTCTTCTCCAATATCACCATTTTGCGCGCTATCTTATGGCTGGCGTCTTTGCCGGCGATGGGCATTGCCCTGTGGTTATATGTCCTCTTCGGTCGTCTGGCATCGGAAACGGTGATCGCAGTGGGCCTGTTTGCCCTCGGGCTGTTCTTCAGCAACATTGCCGATGGGCTGACCGCATTGTTCTATGCACACGAGAAGGCGGAATATCCGGCAGGAGTTTCTACCGTCACTACCTTGGTGCGTGCCAGTCTAGGCGCGCTGGCACTATTGCTGGGTGGTGGCGTGATCGGATTGGCAGCGGTGTCGGTAGTGTCCAACCTCGTCTCGGCGAGTATGCTAACTTGGGTGCTCTTCCACACGGTAGTGCGCTTGCACTTCGACAACAATCCGACATTGCGCCGT
>JBMFPH010000128.1:0-9393 GCA_049969215.1 Anaerolineae bacterium
GCAGATAACAAAGGCGAGTCCCCACAGGCTTTAGCTCTGGAACAAGCCACCCTCGACTATCAGGCAGCTAAGGCGCAGTATGAGCGGCTGAAACGAGGACCTACGCCGGAAGAGATTGCGATTGCGCGCGCCGGCGTTGCCGAAGCAGAAGCGGCCCTGGCAGTAGTGAAGGCAGGCCCAACTGCCGAGCAGATCGCCGTGGCGGAGGCAGCCGTGGTCCAGGCGGAAGCTAATGTGCAGCAGGCGGAAGCCGGCGTGCCGGCTGCCGAAGCGGTGGTCGTCGCCGCCAAGGCGCGACTGGCATCGGCACAAGCTGCTCTGGAGACAGCTCGCTCTAATCTGGACACAGCGCGGGATAAGCTGGCAGACTATGACTTGATCGCCCCATTCGACGGAGTAGTATCACAGGTCAGGATCCGCAGCGCCGAGGTTGTGGGTGCCGGCATCCCCGTCATTAGCCTGGGTGACAATTCCACGTGGTACGTTGACACGGATGATCTCAGCGAGCTGGACATCGTGTCGGTGGCGCTGGGACAGCGTGCTGTGGTCCGTGTGGATGCACTGCCCGGCAAAGAGATTGAGGGCATTGTTACCAAGATCACACCACGCTCTGAGACCAAACGGGGCGATGTCACGTACACTGTAACAATAGAGCTGAAAAACGTCGATGCGCTTCCGTTAAGGTGGGGGATGACCGCCTTCGTGGATATTCAAGTTGGGCAATAGTATTATAGGCGAAAGTATGGTAGACTGCGACGGAGGATTGAATAGGTAATGGGTCCATTGGCATTGCCTTTGTACTATTTGCTTGAGGTTCTTAAGTGGCTGGTTCTGGCGCGTGTGCTTGTGACTTGGCTGCCTATGTTCGGGCTACATGTGAGCATGTACAATCCACTCATACGCATCCTCTGTCAGGTCACCGATCCACTCTTGATCCCTTTGCGTCGTTTTAGCCAGGTAGGCAACTTAGATCTCAGCCCGTTGATCGCGTTCTTCTTGATCGGCCTCGTACAAAACTTCTTATTAGGGCGTCCGCTGGCACAGACCCTTGCCTTTGCGATAGCTCTATTAGTAGCTTTCTCGGGGCATGAATGCGCCCATGCGTGGGCAGCTCTGCAAATGGGCGATCCCACTGCATATGATCAGGGACGGCTGACACTAGACCCGCGCAAGCACCTAGACGTCTTGGGTGCCATTATGGTTTTGGCGGTTGGATTTGGGTGGGCCAAGCCGGTGCCAGTCAATCCATACCGATTGCGCAATGGCCCCAAGGCCGGAATGGCACTCGTAGCTTTGTCAGGCCCACTGTCCAATTTGGCAATGGCATTTGTCGCAGCAGTCCCGCTCAAGTTGGGTTTGATCTCACCGATGTTTCAGTCACTATACATTCCTGATCCCTATCAAATTGTCTTCACCTTTATATTCTTAAACGTAGTGCTTGCTATCTTTAACGCACTACCGATTGCGCCTCTGGATGGGTTTAGCATCCTGTACGGAGTGTTACCCTACCCGACTTCTGAATCGTTTAAGAGATTGGAACCTTTCGGACCTGTTATCCTCTTGATGTTGGTGTTCCTGGGGGGTAGTTTGTTCAGCACTCTGGTTATGACACCAGCTCGGTTCATAATGGGGTTGATCATCTGAGAAGGGTGGGTTAGGAGAAAATGCAAGAAAAGGTGCAGATCACCATTGTAGGCACCGGCTGTATTGGTACGTCCATAGGGTTAGCTTTGCATCGCGCAGCACAACCCCTTGAGATAGTGGGGCACGACAAGAACATTGAGCACGCTGGCGCCGCGCGCAAGCTGAAAGCTATAGACCGAAGTGACTGGAATCTGATCAACGCCTGCGAGAACGCTGACCTCATCATCTTGGCACTCCCCTTGCATGCCATCGAAGAAACCTTGACCGTTATCGCACCACATCTCAAGGCGGGTTGTGTCATCACTGACACCGCTGTGCTCAAACAGAAGGTCCTCACAATGGCAGAGCAATCATTGCCTGAGACGGTGAACTTCGTGGGAGGCAACCCTCTGGTGAGATCTCCTGCCTCTGGGCCACAAGCTGCCAGTCCGAATCTTTTCGAAGGACATCTCTATTGCCTTACGCCTTCTCAACGCGCCCATCCCGAAGCAGTACACTTGGTGTCCAGCCTTATCACCCTTTTGGGTGCCAGGCCATTCTATCTCGATGCGGCGGAACACGATGGTCTGGTCGCTGGTGCGCATCATCTTCCCCAATTGTTGGCTCTGGCGCTGTGGCGAAGCGCGACTACCGACTGTGGCTGGCGCGATATGCGTAAGCTGATCGGAGGCAACTATGATGCGATCGGGAGATTGATAGGCGAAGACGCCGACGCTCTGTGCGATGAGCTGCTTTCAAACCGTGCCCACCTGCTGGCGTGGTTGGATTCTTTTACTGAACAGATCAGATCGCTGCGTGCACTGCTCGCGGAGGGTACGCTCGAACCGCTACTTGAAAGCAGCGCACAGGCAATCACGGCGCGCCATCAGTGGTTGGCGGATCAGCGCAAAATGTTCTCGGAGGAACTGCCAGTGCCTCCAATTGAAAAACCCAACTTACTTCACCATATTTTGCCGAGGCGGCTCATTGAGAAGCGTTGAGACTATTAGCCCAGAGGATGTGAGCAATAGTCGAGGTTCTTAAGCGTCCATCCAGAGCCCAGCAAGCTGAAACCAAATCGAGAAAAGCTCAGATCAGCCGAGCCAAGTCCTCTGCAGCGCGTCTCATATCTAGAAAAATCAAGCCCAGCTTGGCCTCGCTACGGGCCAAAGTGGTCAAGACAGCTTCCTCGCCTACTGACATGAGGATAACGTATCCATTCCTGCCTCGGATAAACACTTGTTCAAGTGTTCCACGCCTCAATTCGCTCGCTATTCGCTCTCCCAGCGAAAGCATCGCTGCTGACATAGCAGATACCCGATCTTCCTCTACATCTGCCGGCAGTGAAGAGGCCATGATCAGCCCGTCAACACTCACTACAGCTGAAGCTTCGATATCGGCACTGCTGGCCTGCAAATCTTTAAGTCGCGCAACCATCATTTCTGTACGTGATGGCATGGGAACTGCTGCTCCTTTCGCTATTGAACATTGAACGAGGTATCGCAGAACATCGTCTCACCAGCCGAGGCATCACTAAACATGAGAATATCATGTCTCTTCAAATATGTCAACTTCCTACATTACATTGGCCGCAATCTGTTTTTGCCTTATCAGATGGTTCTGATGTATGATCATAATTGATCGAGTTTGTCTGTTCGGCGACCGTTAAATATCGCATGGAACGCAGCAATCATGCAGAAACGCCGCACACTCTTGTTCTTCTGCCTATGAAACCGATCGAGGTAACCGCAAATTTCAAAATAGGATAGAAAAGCGAGGAGGAAACCATGAAAGGAAATGATACCGTTATCGCCAAGCTAAATGACTTACTGGCCGACGAGCTGACAGCTGTCAATCAATATATGGTGCACGCAGAAATGTGTGAAAATTGGGGCTATGAGAAGCTGGCCGATGCCATCGAGAAAAGGGCCATCGTCGAAATGCGGCACGCGGAGAAGCTTATAGCCCGGATTCTGTTCCTGGAAGGTCGTCCCATTGTGAGCAATCTTAAGAAGATTAACATCGGCGCAGATGTGCCGGCGATGCATAAGAATGATCTGGAATCTGAGTACGGCGCGGTGAAATCCTACACCGATGGTATTAAGCTCACTATGGAACTGGGTGACGTTGGCAGCCATGAGCTGCTTGAGTCGATCCTGCTGGATGAGGAAGGCCACGTAGACTGGCTGGAGGCGCAGTTGGATCAGATCAACCAGATGGGTCTCCAGATCTACCTGTCGGAGCAGATTAGCTAAGTTCCGTCTGGTCGCTTTTGACAAACGATATGATGCCGCCCAGTAGCTGGGCGGCATCATATTTTTGACCCAGCAGTCCGAAGGCTGGGATGCTGATACTATAAGTATTCCGTTCTAGTCCAGTGACCCGACGGGCCACTCCGGCGCGCCTCACTCCGGACACTGGATAGCAATGAATTTCAGGTATTCCAATATCTCCGCCACAAGGTTGCCATCATTACCGTGAGAGACCGAGCAAGCAGCCTGGAGAGCACCATATCGATCCAGAATGACCACCAGAATATCATCTTGAGTCACTGGTTGCTCTATCAATCTCGCAAACTTGTGCCATGCAGCTCCTTCACAATCCCACACCAGATGCATGGGAAAGGACAGAGATGCCTCCCTTGTTGCATTAGAAGGCTGAACGACGAGCACTTGAGCGTCTGCAAAGATCAACTCTTGAGATTGGGTTGCCAGCTGCTCGACCAGCCACTGGCAGTGTTGGCATCCTAATCCATGGGAGAACAAGAGCACCAGGTTGCTTTGCCCCCGAAAGTTGCCCATCAATGCTGCCTTGCCACTTGCATCGGTCAACGGTATGGAAGCAACTGACACCGCATCATGAGCAAAATGCTGACACTTCATAGACATCCTTTCCGAAGCCTTTCTAAACCGATCGTCCAAATCACTATCTTAGCCAGATCACCTCTCCTCGAGGTTACCGCTCATATTCTAGAAGGTTTTCTAAAAATCCTGGTGAGATTTGACAAAAGATGGCATCCATGCTATTATAGTTTTCATTAGCATGGCGGTATAATAGGGAATACGTGTGAAAGAGTCAAGCGTTTTGGTTATTAGCAGCCTTGTCATCCTCATTGTAGTACTCCTTATTGGGAGCACTTCTGTGCTACTGGGAGGATGACGCGCGACTGAAGCGATACGGAGTAGACTACCAAGGGCCTCCCAGACTAAGGAGGCCCTTCGGTTTATATGGGAAACTAGAAGATGGATCACCCAACTACAAAAGTTAAAAGCGCGCAAAGAGCATAGGCGCTCGGTTTGGCATAAGACCTTACGAGCGCCTACCTGTATTGAGACAAGGTGTTCTATAGATCACTAGGAGGAGGTGCAGAAATGGCGGAGAGGAAAAGCGGAGCACAAATCGTCTGGGAAAGCCTGTTGCGGGAAGGAGTAGAAGTAGTATTCGGCCTGCCTGGTGGGGCGACATTGCCCATTTACGATGCACTGGCTAAGTACGAATACCCTATCCGTCACGTGCTGGTAACGCATGAACAGGGCGCGGCGCATATGGCCGACGGCTATGGGCGTGCCACAGGCCGTGTGGGCGTATGCATGGCCACCTCAGGACCAGGAGCCACGAACTTGACCACGGGCCTGGCAACGGCGTATATGGATTCGTCCCCTGTGGTAGCAATTACCGGTCAAGTGGCAACGAGCCTGTTAGGGCGTGATAGTTTCCAGGAAGCGGATATCCATGGCGTCAGTATGCCCATCACAAAGCATAATTATCTCGTGACAGACGTGCGCGAGCTGGCCCAAGTACTCAAAGAAGCATTTTACATCGCGCGCACGGGGCGACCTGGCCCTGTCCTAGTTGACATTTGCAAGGATGTCCAGCAAGCTGAGACTGAGTACGTTTATCCCGACGAGGTCAACCTTCCCGGCTATCAGCCCACGCTAACCGCTGCCGATCCAGAGGGTATAGCACGCGCGGCACAACTGCTCAACCTGGCCGAGCGACCGGTCATCCTAGCGGGGCATGGGGTGATCATCGCCAACGCCGAAGATGAGCTGATTCAACTGGCTGAAAAGGCGCACATTCCAGTGGCGACCAGCCTGCTCGGCATTGGTGCCATCCCGCAAACGCATCCTCTCTCCGTAGGCTGGGGTGGTATGCACGGAGAAGCTTTCACGAATTATGCCCTACAAGAGAGCGACGTGATGCTGGTGATCGGTGCCCGCCTGGATGATCGGCTCACCGGTGCCTTCAGCACCTTTGCACCCAAAGCACGGATCATCCACCTTGACCTGGATCCCGCTGAGCTCGGCAAGAATCTGCGCATTGACGTCCCCCTCGTTGGAGATGCGAAGCTGAGCCTGCGTGAACTGATCCCACTGGTGGAGCCCAATCAGCACATCTCTTGGATGGAGCAAATTGCTGAGTGGAAACGCGATACCGACCGACGCGATCTGCTGGCCCAGGAGACCGATGACTTGGTGCCCCCCTTCATCGTGCGTCAATTGTGGCATTTGACGGATGGGGGGAACTGTATCGTGGTAACCGATGTGGGACAGCATCAGATGTGGGAAGCGCAATACTTCCTGCATGTCAAACGAAGAGGTCTGTTTACCTCAGGTGGACTGGGCACCATGGGATTTGCCTTGCCGGCAGCGATCGGTGTGCAACTGGGCCGCCCTGACGAGACGGTTTGGGTGATCGCCGGCGACGGAGGTTTCCAGATGACAATGGGCGAGCTTTCCACCGTTGCCAAGGAGGGGTTACCTCTCAAGATCGCTATCTTCAACAATGGCTACTTGGGCATGGTACGTCAGTGGCAAGACGTATTCTACAATAAACGCTATGCCAGCACGGCGCTTTACAACCCTGATTTTGTCAAGATCGCTGAGGCATATAACATTCCGGCCATACGCGTGACCGATCGCGCAGGGGTGGCGCCGGCCATCCGCCAAGCCCAGGCACATAACGGTGCCTTCCTGATCGATTTTCAGGTCGAGCCCTTCACGAATGTCTACCCGATGGTGGCGCCCGGCAAGAGCAATGCCGATATGATCCGTCGACCGTTGCCTGCAGAAGTTGAAGAGGAGTGAAGCGGCACCATGAAACACACAATTATTGCATGGATGGAGGATAAGCCCGGTGTGCTCAGCCGGGTGGCAGGCTTATTTCGCCGACGTAACTTCAACATCGAGAGCTTGACGGTGGGACACAGTGAGACCCCCGGTATTAGCCGTATGACCTTTGTAGTGGACGGAGATGACCGACAAATCCACCAAGTGCAAGCTCAGCTATTCAAGCTCATTAACGTCACAGCGATCGAAGATGTCACCAACGAGCCGACTGTTGTCCGTGAGCTAGCGTTGATCAAAGTGCGTGCCACCAGTGGTAATCGCGCCGAGATCATTCAGCTGGTGGATATATATCGCGCGAACATCGTCGATGTCGATGTGGATTCGTTAATCATCCAAATTGCCGGCTCCGAGGAGCGCATCGACTCGCTCGTCAAGCTGTTAAGCAGTTTTGGGATTCTAGAAATGGTGCGCACCGGGCAGGTAGCGATGGTGCGTGGCAGTAACGCGAAACCGCCCATCCGGCATAACGGAGTGTCGTGACGGCGCAAGTTGTAGTATCATCCGTGCATTCCCTATCCTTTAAAACCTTCTGCTGAAAGAAAAGGAGGCATAAGCCGTGGCTACCATCTACTATGACAAAGATGCAAATCTCGAGCTCCTCAAAAGCAGGAAAATCACTATTATTGGCTATGGCAGCCAAGGGCATGCCCATGCGCTCAATCTGCGCGACTCCGGCGCGGATGTGCGTGTCGGACTTTACGAAGGGAGCCCGTCATGGGCCAAAGCGGAGGCAGATGGCCTGCGCGTCTTGCCGGTAGCAGCAGCTGCGGCCGAGGCGGATGTTATCATGCTGCTTATTCCGGACACGAGTCAGCCCAAGGTTTACAAGGAAGCGATCGAACCTCACCTTACTCCCGGCAAGACCCTAATGTTTGCCCATGGGTTCAACATCCGCTACGGGCAGATTGTGCCGCCACCCTATGTGGACGTCAGTATGGTAGCGCCTAAAAGCCCTGGACACCGCGTGCGTGAGCTCTTCATAGAGGGCGTCGGTACTCCATGTTTGCTGGCAGTTCACCAGGACGCCAGCGGTCAAGCGAAGCCGTTTGCGCTGGCCTATGCCAAGGGGCTGGGTGGCACACGTGCTGGGGTCATCGAAACCACCTTCGCCGAGGAGACTGAGACCGACCTGTTCGGTGAGCAAGCCGTCTTGTGCGGCGGCGTGAGCGCCCTGATCGAAGCTGGTTTCAACACCCTGGTCGAAGCTGGGTACCAGCCTGAAATCGCTTACTTCGAGTGCCTACACGAGCTGAAGCTGATTGTAGACCTGATCTACCAGGGCGGGCTGAACTATATGCGTTACAGTGTGAGCGACACGGCGGAGCACGGAGACTATACTGCCGGCCCTAAGATCATCACCGATCAGACGCGTGCCACCATGAAGCAGATCTTAGCGGATATCCAGTCGGGTGCTTACGCAGAAACATGGATCGAGGAGAATGCCAAGGGCCGCCCATGGTTTGAAGAACAACGTCGTAAAGCACAACGCAGCGAGATTGAGCGCGTTGGCCGTCAGCTGCGCCGGATGATGCCATGGCTCAACCCCAAGGAGATCGGTGAATTGTGACCACACTGTCATCACTGAAGGAGGGAACCGTACATGGGTGATAACGTACCCCAGGATACCCTGCTCATTTTCGACACAACCTTGCGCGATGGAGAACAATCGCCTGGCGCTACACTTGATGTTCACGAGAAGCTGGAAATCGCCCGTCAGCTGTCGCGACTGGGAGTAGATATCTGTGAAGCGGGTTTCCCCATTGCTTCTCCTGGGGATTTCGAGGCGGTCAGCTTGATCGCCTCCGAGATCGGTCCCCTGACAGAGGGCCGTAAGACTGGCCAACCGATGGTCATCGCTGCTCTGGCGCGTGCAAATCAAAAGGACATCTATCGCGCTTACGAAGCAGTAAAAGCGGCTCCGCGCCATCGCATTCACACTTTTCTAGCCACAAGTGATATCCACTTGCAGCATAAGTTGCAAATCAGCCGCGAGGAGTGTATCCAACGTGCTGTCGAAGCAGTCGCTTATGCGCGTAGCTTGTGCGAGGATGTTGAGTTTTCCCCAGAAGATGCCGGACGCTCGGATCCGGAATTCCTGACCGTCGTGCTCGGCGAGGTGATCAAAGCGGGTGCTACCACGATCAATATTCCCGATACGGTTGGATATACGACGCCGGAGGAGTTCGCTCAGCTGATACGTTATCTGATCAGCCACACACCCGGTGCAGATCGAGTGGTATGGTCGGTACATTGCCACAATGATCTGGGTTTAGCAACTGCCAACACCCTGGCCGGCATCCGCGCAGGTGCCCGTCAGGCAGAGGTGACCGTGAACGGCATCGGAGAAAGGGCCGGCAACACCTCGCTGGAAGAAGTGGTCATGGCCATCTACACGCGCCAGCAGCTCTTCGGATTGAAGACCAACATCGATACCACCCAGATTATGCGCACCAGCCGCATGGTCAGCTCCTACACCGGTATTGTCGTGCAACCTAACAAGGCGATCGTCGGCGCCAATGCTTTTGCCCACGAATCGGGTATTCACGCTGATGGCGCGCTAAAGGACCGGCGCAACTACGAACTTTACGATTATGAAGAACTAGGAAGAGGGGAACCCGAATTGGTTGAAACGGGACGAATG
>JBMFPH010000129.1:0-9323 GCA_049969215.1 Anaerolineae bacterium
AGCCCGGCCGCTGCCTTGATCTCCAGCATCTGGTCCGCAGGATTCAGCAGGAAGACGCAGCAACCGCGGCAGTTTAAGGCGTTCCGGATTGCATTGACCACGGCCTCCAACGTTTCATCCAGTTGCAGGCTGCTGGTGACCTCTTGGGCGACCTGATACAGCGTAGAGATCTCTTCCAGCTTGCGGCGCGTCTCCTCCAGCGCCGCTTGGAGCTGGGCGCGAAAGCGGATGCTCTCCAGGGCCGTCGCGATGCGATCTGCGGCCGCTTCCAGGACGAGAAGATCGAGCTCAGAGAACGCTTGGGGGGCAGCGGCACGCGCTTCCAGCACTCCCAGCAGCCGTTCGCCGGCCAGCAAGGGCACCGCCATGGCGCTGCCGGCACGGACCCCGCCCGTGGCATCACGGCAGCGCGCATCCTGGTGCCCGTCCGGAACCAGAACAGGTGTGCGTTGCTCCGCCACCCACGCAACCAGGGAGCCCGCTTCGGCCGGCGGCCATGGAGATGACGGGGGCGAACTGGCCACGTCGCATAAGTGGAGCGCTACCTGGTCATAGCCCAAGACATCGCGCAGCGCGCCGGTGATCCCCTCTGGAGCGGTAGCGGCATCGACCGCCTCCAGCCGGCGCCCCAGCTGCGCCAGACTGCGCACGCGGGCTGCTATGGCACTGCCTGGTATGCTGCTCTCCTTCGAGCTTGCCATCGCTTTCATAGGACAATCCTCTCTTCCACCCCTCTTAGGTCATCCAAAAGTCTAGCCCAAAATGAGCCACGCGACAAATTCATTGCGAAATTGGCCCCAAATTCGTGGCTTCGTAATGTGATTCGTAATGTTCGTGTGATAGAATGAAAATGGTAGCATAAATTATTGGAGTATTCTTCTGCCGGGGCGCTCTGCGTTTCATTCTGTCCAAGGTTGGGATTGATCTGTCTTTGTTACAGTTCTGGTGTCTTTAAAGGAGGAAATGATGCTATCCTTTTCGGAGGTTATTGCTGGGATCACAAATGTCCTGAATCACCACATTGCAGCACACCATCGTTCGGTGCGCCTGTTGCCGGCAGTTGTGCTGGGTCTGCTGTTGATGGGAGTGGCGCTGGCGCTGATTGCACCGGGGAACACAGCTTACGCCCAACCTGTTCAACCACTTCATTCGGATGTCGAGGGGAGAGATATCCCTAGTCTACGACCTGCTGCCTTGACCGGCACCGTGTGCGCGACACATACATGGTGGTCCTCTTCTCAATCGGTCTGGGTAACCAATGGGACGATTACAAGGACCATCGGGACACCCCCCTCGAGGTTGACGTTTGATGATGGCAAGGTTGCATATGCCTTTTGCACGGATATCAGTCATGGGTTGTCTTCCGACCAGCGTATGTGTTTGGACAGCAGCTTTTTCTCCGACTGGCGTGTGGCCTGGTTGGTCACTAACTATCCGCCTATCACAACTGATCAGGTTAAGCAGGCAGCACGTCAGGCGGCGGTGTGGCACTTCACTGATGGGTATACACTCACTGTAAACAACCTAAATGATGACATACGCAATGCTTATTGGGCTATTTTGGCGAGCATTCCACCTGCACCGCCACCTGAGTATCAACCCGGCAATGTGGACATCGTGATCGAACCGGCCAATGCGACTAATTTCCTGCCCGGCCAAGAAGTGCATCCTCTCACCGTGCGCCTGACAAAAGGGGGACAACCGTTGATCGGTTACACGGTCAGCGTCAGCGCAAGCCGGGGCACATTGGACAAGAACAGTGGAACGACCGATGCCACCGGTAGTGTACCCTTTACCTTGACTAATGGCACCGGCTTTTCGGGAACTGCCTATATCACAGCCACAGCGCGTGTCACCTTGCCTGCCGGGTCGCGCTTTGTGCACGCCACCGACCCACTCGGGAAACAACGCCTGGTGCTAGGCCAGAGCACACCCGTCACGGTGACGGCGACAGCACGCAAGACGTGGATCAGCGCAACGAATGTGATCATCGCCCATAAATTCGAAGATAGCAACTACAACGCCGTTCAGGATGCCGGGGAGCCGGATCTGAGTGGCTGGGTGTTTACCCTGACGGTGCCGAGCGGAGCGACGTATACCAGCACCACAGGGGCGGATGGGAGGGCATACTTCTATAACAAGGTGGGAGACGATGGCGCTTATACTCTGATGGAAACGCCCAAGTCTCCAACCTGGACCAACACCACACCGCTCAGCCAAACGTGTTGGCGCAGCAATGGTCAGGGGTGTAGTGCCTGGATTGCCCACTTCGGCAACGCTCGCTACTCGATTATTGAGGTCATCAAGTTCCTTGACTTGGATGGAGATGGGGTGTGGGACACGGGCGAGCCACCGTTGCCCAACTGGCAGTTTGAGCTGCGCAAGGGCGATGCCGCTTACCTAGGTGGGACAACCGGTCCTGACGGGCGATTGAGCTTCACTCACCTTGACGGTGGAAGTTACACCGTCCTAGAGCACCTCAAACCTGGCTATACGAACACGACCGCCATCTCGCAAACCCTGAATTTGGGATATCCGGAGAAGAAAACGCTTTATTTTGGCAACCGGGGTGCGTTGAGCATTTCGGGGATGAAATGGAACGACGTGGACGGAGATGGTCAGAAGGACTCCGAAGAGAGCGGTCTGCTCGGCTGGGAGATCACCCTTTCTGGTGGTCCGCGCAATCTCATCACATCCACGTTAACTGATGATAGTGGTGCCTATCACTTCGACAATCTGGAGCCGGGCGTCTATGTAGTGAGTGAGACACTGCGTTCGGGGTGGACGCAGACCTATCCGGAGACGCCGGGGACGCACACGGTGACGCTCACGGATCAATCGGTTAGGGGGGTGGACTTCGGCAACCGCCGTGCGACAACGACACTGCTAGCTTTCAAATGGGAAGACACCGATTATTACGGCAACTATGACCCGGGTGAGAATCCTATCGCGGGGTGGACGTTGTGCCTTGAAGGAGACGATTGTAAACAGACCAATGACAGTGGATTTGCTCAATGGGACAATCTGTCGATTGGCAAATACAACGTCTATGAGACTTTGCCAGAGGGTTGGGCGAGCAGCACGCCGTTGACGCAGACGGGCTATGCGTATGCAGCCGCCCTTAGTGGCAGTCCTGGCCCGACTTATGCAAGCATCCCATTGAACGATAACAAGAACACTGTGATTGATGTAGCCTGGCTCAGCGTTGTGGACCGCACGTGGACCTACACGGTGACCGAGGTCTCCGGACGCGACCTGAGTCATTGGTTGCTGGGCATTGTCACTTGTGTGGATCCGAGCCACATTGTGTCGGCAACGCCAGGTTACAGCGTTGGTTATGACGGTAGTACGGGATTCACAGGGATCAAGTGGGATGTAGAAGACCCATTCAAAACCGGTGTCTTCACGTTTACGTTGGATACCGATTATCCGGCTGGCACTGTAGAGGCGCTGGTCAAAGCCGGCAACGCGTTTGCGACAGGGAACATCCGTGGCCCGATCTGTGGTCCCATGTTTGGCAACTACAAGCTGGCCAAGCTCGTGGTGGACAAGGTGACGGATCCGGCGGGTTCGGCGGAGAGTTTCCGGTTTGAGCTGACGCAGCCGGGTGGCATCACGCAGACGTTCACTTTGACCGACACGCAGGCGCCCTTTGACAGTGGTGCGCTGGTGCCTGGGGTGTACACGGTGACAGAGGCGGTGCCGGATGGTTGGGATCTGACGGGTGCGACGTGCAGTGATGGGAGCCCGGTGGATGCCATCGATCTGCAAGCGGGTGAGGTGGTGACGTGCACGTTCACGAACACGCAGCGGGGTGAGATAGTGGTGGTGAAGGAGACGGAGCCGGCTGGTGCGGTGGGAGAGTTCACCTTCACAGCCAGTTACACGGATGCCTTTACGCTGGGTGATGGTGATGAGCATCATTCGGGCTGGCTGGTGCCTGGGGTGTACACGGTGACAGAGGCGGTGCCGGCGGGCTGGGACTTGACGGGTGCGATGTGCAATGATGAGAGCGACCCGGCGGAAGGCATTGCGTTGGCTGCGGGTGAGGTGGTGACGTGCACGTTCACGAACACGCAGCGGAGTTCCGTCACGGTGCACAAGTTTAGTGATGTGGATGGAGACGGGACGCAGGATCCAGGTGAGCCTGATCTGAGCGGCTGGGAGATGCAGTTGTATCAAGGTGCTAACTGCAGTGTCCAGCTGGTGGTCACTGCCACCACCGGGGTGGAAGGCGATGTGGTGTTTGGCAACCTGGTTGCGGGTGCTTACTCGGTGAAGGAAGAGTTGCAGTCGGGTTGGGAGAACACCACGGCGGTGTGTCAGAACGTCACTCTCACCCCGGGTGACGCCGAGAGATTGACCTTCGGCAACCGACAGTTGGGCAGTTTGCGGGTTACCAAATCTGTCGATTGGAACGAGGTCCAACCGGGCGAAGACCAGAGCTTCCAGATTTGCATCGGTGGTCCGTCCTATCCCGAAGGTTCGTGCCAGACGGTCGGCTATAATGGTGGTGAGTTGACCTGGGACGATCTGATCTCCGGGACGTATGTGATCACCGAGACCGATCCTGGGGTTGCGTGGACGGTGCAGGGATCGGGTGTAGCGGTGCAGGTGGAAGCCGGTTGCGTGTTGCCGGAGGGAGAAAACGGTGTCGCCGCAGCACTCATAGACACACTGCCCGAATCTCCACAGTGCCCGGCGGTCACCATCACCAACACGCGTCGATTGGGTGTGCTGCAGGTGACCAAGCTAGTGGAATGGAACGGCGTGCCGGCTGACCGCGAGCAGGACTTCCAGATCTGCATCCAGGGGCCCTCTTACCCGACAACTCCGCATTGCCAGATGCTAGACAACGCACCAACTGGCGGCGCACTGACCTGGCTTAACCTGGTTCCGGGCGTTTACACAGTCACCGAGACGGCGCCGGCGCCGGTGGGCGCCTGGACGGTGCAGATCAACCCGACCCAGGTGACAGTGCCGGTCGATGGCAGCCCGGCGCGCGCTACCGTGATCAACAGCCGCAAGGCACCCAGCTTGGTGCTGGACAAGGAGGTGGAGGGCAGCGGCGATGCGGTCAACGGCCTGATCACTTTCACGCTGCGCATCACCAACACGGGCCCAACGGCGCTTAAGCTGGTGCCGCTGACCGATGTCTTCACCGGACCGGTGCAGTTCGTGGGCAGCCAGCCGCCAGCTGACAGTGTCGCGGGCAACCAGATCCGCTGGAACAATCTGGTGGACAAGTTCGGCGGCACACCGTTGCCGAGCGGCAACAGCTTCCTGGTCCGCGTGACCTTCCGCGTGACCAGCACCGATCCGACGTTCAACATGGACAACACGGGCATCGTCGAGGGCGCCAAGGACATCTACGACACACCGGTGCCACGCGCCGAGGACACGGTGCCGCTGCGCAACAAGGCCACCGCGGTGACATTGCTCTCCTTCATCGTGGAGCCGACGCCACAGGGCATCCGGCTGCGCTGGGAGACGGCTGTGGAAATCGACAACTATGGCTTCCGCCTGTGGCGCAGCACCACGGGTCGCCTGGAGGACGCGCGGGATATTGATGCCTTCATCCCCGGGCAGGGCTATGGCACACAAGATGGCGCCTCTTATGAGTATCTGGATACCGCCGTGACGCCCGGCCAGCGCTACACCTACTGGCTGGTGGATGTGGACTTCAACGGGAATGAGACGGTGCATCCGGAAAGCGCTGTCGCGGCGATGAACGGCGGTGGAAGTCATACCATCTTCCTGCCGGTAGTTGCCAAATAGCCGCTGCGGCTGGAGCTGCCGCCGGATGGCGTTGTGTCAAGGAGTAGGGGCACGGCAGAGTGTCGTGCCCCTACTGAATAAACTGAGCGTAGATCCACCCTCGGCAGCTTCGGATCGTACACATCCCTTGTGCTGGGTTCGGTTGTGGGTTAGCTGGGAGAATGACTCGGTGCGCTATGAGAAGCCCTCGCATCCTCGTCCTGGTTCTCGTGATTCAACTTGTGTCCCTGTTCACACCCGCTGTGGGATGCTCGGGGGCGTGGGCTCAGGGCCAGGAGGCAACTGTGCCACTGATCGAATCACACCGTGAAGGGTTGACTCTCACCTGGACACCACCACCCTTCCGGGTTCTGCCGGTGCGAGTGGATGGCGACACGTACAGCCGCCTGGAGATGGAAGGCGTTCCCCCGGCCGGTGTGCCTGGCGCGCCGCAGCTGCCGCTTTACAGTGCGCTGATCGGCCTGCCGCCGGCCGCCATGGCGCATCTGGAAGTGGTGAACCTGGAAGTGGAGCGGGTGGCCCTGCCGCATCCGCCCCTGCCGGTGCTTCCACTACGTCCGATCTTGTGGGAGAGGGATGTGCCCCTGCCCGAGCCGCTGGAGCGCGACAAAGCCATTTACGCCACCGATGCCTTCTACCCGGCGGAGGCGGTAGAGCTGTCGAGCTCGGCGGCGCTGCGCGGACATCGCGTCGTGGCACTGCGCATTTACCCGCTGCGTGTCAATCCGGTGCGCCGGGAGTTGGAGGTGCTCCGCCACGTGCGACTGACGGTGCACTTCAGCCGGCCGGCGCCGGCGGGCGCGCTGTCCGGTCAGGCCACCCCAGATGACCCGGTGAGCCAGGCGCTGGCGGGCGTGCTGCTCAATCCTGAGGCGGCCGGATGGACCGATTCCTCGACTTCGCGTCGTGAGGAGACACCGGCGCCGCAGCCGGCCGGCGTGGGCGCGCAGGCGAGCAGCGGGCAGATCAAGGTGCTGGTCGGCGCGTCGGGTCTATACGCCCTCAGCTTCAGTGCCCTGCAGGCAGCCGGCGTGCCGATCGGCAGCGTCGACCCGACCACCTTTCGGATGATGCACGGCTATCCGCGCCAGGAGGTGGCCATCCGCGTCGAGGGAGGGCGCATCCTCTTCTACGCCGCGCCCAACTTCAGCCGCTATACGGATACGGATGTCTATTTCCTGAGCTACGGGGGTGCGTCTGGCCTGCGCATGGCCACCCGCTCTGGCGACCCGACCGGTCTGCCCGAGGGCATTGCGCGCCGCACGATCGTCGCCGAGCAGAATCGCTACTATGATTCGCACTACGCTGCGCGCGACGGAGATCATTGGTATTGGGATAAGTTGCAGCGGCCCGACCGTGCCTCCGCCAGCTACGCCATTCAGATGGAGGCGCCGCGCACCGATATCCCTGCGACCTTGACCGTCTGGCTGCACGGATATACCGATCCTCCAAGCAATCCTGACCACCACGTGCGTTTCACCTTCAACGGCAGCGACGTGGGCGAGCAGACATGGGACGGCGCCGGGGCGATCACCGCTACCTTCACCGTTCCGGGCAGTCTCCTGCGTGCCGGTGACAACCAGGTGGGATTGGCGTTGCCCGGGCTGAGCGGCGTGACGGTCGAAGGAACCTGGCTGGACGCCATCGCGCTGCGCTATGCCACGCGCCATGTCTCGGGCCAGGTGGCCGTGCAAGGTGAGGCTGGCCGCAGGCGTTACGTCTTCAACCTGAACAATCCCGGTTCTCATCACCTTTATCTTCCGCTCATCCAGAAAGCTGGCGGTCCTACTGCGGCGCAGGAGTCGCAGGAGTCAGAAGTGTCACAGACAACTCCAGGCGCGGTGGCGGTGTATGACATCACCCAGCCGCTGCAGCCGAAGATTGTGACCAATTTCTGGTTGAGTGGCAGCACGCTCACCTTCGGCGATGCGGATGCCTCGCCGGCTGAGTACCTGATCGTGCCGGCCGGCCAGGAGAAGGCGCCGCTGGCTCTGCAGCCGGTCAAGACGGTGAGCACCCCATCTGGCGGCGCCGATTACATCGTGATCACCCATCCCGACTTCAAGACAGCCGCGGACCGCCTGGCGTCTCATCGCGCGCGCCAGGGCCTGCGCACCGCTGTGGTGGATGTAGAAGCGATCTACGACACCTTTGGCGCGGGCCGCATGGATCCGCAGGCCATCCGCAACTTTCTGGCTTATACGTATAGCTACTGGCCGCGACCGGCGCCGTACTACGTCGTGCTGCTGGGCGATGGCAGCTACGACTTCAAGAATCACAGCGGTTATGACCCGCGCACCTATATTCCCCCCTTCCTGGCGGATGTCGATCCGTGGTGGGGCGAGACCGCGACGGACAACCGCCTGGTGACCCTGACAGGGAGTGACACCCTGCCCGAGCTGCTGATCGGCCGTCTGCCGGCCAACACATCGGCCGAGGTAAGCGCCATGGTGGACAAGATCATCGCCTATGAAGCCAAGGCTGTGGGACCCTGGTTCCTGACGCAGCTCATCGTGGCCGACAATCCGGACGCCGCGGGCAATTTCCACGCTGAGGGAGACTCCGCGTATACTTACGCTGGCGCGCCTTTCAGCCCGGTGCGACTCTATTATGGCAATCCGGCCACCCAGCCGTATATGTATGCCGATGCCAATGTGCTGAAGAACGCACTGGTGAATGCTATCAACAATGGCGCCGGATTGGTGACCTATTTCGGCCACAGCTCGTGGCATCAATGGGCGGTCGAGAACCTGTTCCACATCAACGATGTCGCCCGGCTGAACAATGGGATGCGCCTGCCGGTTGCCCTGGAGATGACATGTTTCACCGCTTTCTTCCATCATCCCCAATATCCCACTTTGGACGAAAGTCTGGTGCGCCGGGGGCAAGGGGGCGTCGTCGCGGCTTGGGGTAGTACGGGTTTGGGGGTGACAGTTGGCCACAGCCGGCTGCACCATGGCTTTTATACTGCCGTGCGCGCTGGCTCGGGCGGTGCCCGCTTGGGGGCGGGCACGCTGGCCGGCAAGCTGGAGGTGTGGGGCAGCGGAGTTGATCTTGATCTGTTGGACACCTTCACCCTGCTGGGCGATCCGGCCACGATCGTTCGCTTCAACGACCTGCCAGAGTTCCAACGCGTCTTCCTGCCGGCGGTGCGCAGGTGAGATAACATATCGGCGATGGGAAGGATGTCGAATTGATTGAATTACCAGACAAGAAAGCTAGGACAAGTGAGGAGGAGCTCCTATGCATCGAACAAAACGATCTACCTTGATCCGAGTCGGTTTAGTTGGCTGCGCGCTCATCGCGCTATTGGTGCTGAGCTGGTTGTCGTCGTCAACGCCGGCGCCCTCGCTGGCGGCCGGGTTCACGCCCAGCCCAGAGCAGCCCACACCTCCGCCGCGACCCACCACCCCTCCAGAGAAAGAGAAGGAAAAAGAGAAACCACGGCCATGTCCACCTTCTGCCATCCGTGGCATGGTCACCGACCTGTGCTATGGCCAACCGGCGCGTGGGGGGGAAGTTTCCATCAATGGAGCTGTGGTCAC
>JBMFPH010000130.1:0-9263 GCA_049969215.1 Anaerolineae bacterium
CGTTACGTACCACTTTTACAACGGTGGCCGCTATATGCCTTTTGTTTCCTTTGTGTTGCTGGCGCGTTCAGATGGCATGGAGCCGATGGCTGCGGATACCGCGGAACACATCAGTGACTTCTGCTTTATCCCCCCAGCCCAGCTGCGCCAAATCGCTCAGACATTACGCCAGCTGACGGGCCCTCTGGCCGGGTGGGGAGCTTTCCGAGCGCTCCCGCACGAGCTGGTGGCGGATGCGCTGGACGTATAGGGTGATTTGAGCTTCCTGCGTTTCTGACCCCTGTTCTAGGGGCGCGCCCGAACCGAGAATGAACAAATAGGATCGGGCAGTGCAATCGTTTCCGTGCCGTTGTCCAACCAGGCGTATAGCCGATACTCTCTTGCCATTGCTTCCGGCGACACGAAGAGGTCGTATTGGGCACGTACTACCTCATTGACTCCCCAGCGTGATGCCGGATATTCCACTCCGGCAAGAGGATACTCACCTTTGGCGAGTGCCGTAACTTCGCCAGCTGGTAACATCTCCAGTCGAACACGCCAGTTGCTGCGCGGTGGACTCTCAGCACGCCAATAGAGGACGATATGCAGCGGGTCACCAGGGTACATAGCCGCCTCCGGATCGGAGTCGTGCCCCAATTTGAAGCAATCGCTGCCGAGCAGCCGGAATGGGCCGACGCGAATGCGTGCAGGATGCCGCAGCCATAACGCTGCCTCAGGCAATGGCGTCCTCGGCCGTATGACCTCAAAGGGGGCGAGCGTTACATAGTCCGTTGTAACGCCGGTCGTAGAGGGCGCAACTGGTAACCGCTCGCCGCTGAGGCCATCATACAGGCCGACGATCAGTCGATGTTTGCCAGGGGGCGTGCCCGGCAGGATCAACAACCCATGTTGATCCACGATCTCCTGACCGACCTGCCACGTGGTGGACGGCAATAAGGGCGGGGCATCCCGTTGCCCCACCAAATGATTGGCGCTGTCAAGCGCCTGGATGAACACCGTGTATGGCGTAGGTAGCGGTGCATCGGTCTGCCAGCGCAACTGTACTCGCAGGATATCGCCTGGCTCTGCCACCGGCTGACCCTTAGATGGGGTGGGAAAAGCGATGCGATATCCTGTCAGCGTGATATACGCACCGAAGCGTATTCTGGCCGGAATCCATTCCCCGGTTGGCGGCGGCGCAGCATACGCAGCTACGCGCAGATTCCCCACCCACCATTGTCCTGCCTCGAAACAATGTGCCCGCAGCCAGTGTTCCACAATCCCCTGGGGGTCGCTCTCGTCCGTGGCCCAGTAGACCGCATAGATGTGCCGACTGCGCGCTGCAATAGATGTCAGCTCGACCGTTGTCGCCGCGACATCGGGTGGCCGGGTGCGCGGTAGCGGATAGATCGGCGCATCTCCGCGGTAGTAGTAGCCAAAAACTTCCTGTTGGCCAGGCGCGTTGAGCAGAATGCTGTCCTGTGTTGTGGCAGCCGCTTCCAGGTAGCGCGCAAGGCCGCGGTAGTCATCCCGTGCCAGCTTCGGGTCCGTGTAGTAGGCAATTAAGGGAGCTTGAGCCGCCAATGCAATGAGAAGCGCTCCCAACCATGGCATTACTCTGTTGAGGGGATAGTGCGACGCTGTGGACTTTCGTGTACCGACCAAGGCGACCGCCAAAACGATGCACCATGCCGGTGCCGCAGCCAGCAAGAACTTGAGGTAGGCCGGTTTGAACAGTACAACGGTCAGACCAATAGGCAGGATGAAATAGAGTACCACCAGCACCACCTGAGGCAGCTCGGCATGGAGAATGAGGCGCACCAATCCCACCCCGGCCAACAGAGCCAGCACGATGGGCCATAGTGTGGGCAGCTGTGCCCCTACCGGCCCGGCGACGAGTGTGTTCCAAATGGTGGCCAGCACGTTACAGGAAAGCGCTGTAGCAGGCGCGGGCCAGGTAGTCAGCTGGCGCACCGCGATGGGCAGCCATGGCACATAGAGGATCAGCGGGAGCAGCTGGCAGAATAGCCAGAGGATCCACAGCTGCCGAATGTTCCTTGTGCCCCTGTGACGCCAGAGATACACCCACCCTGCAAGGACGACGGCGCCCCACACAACCGGGAAGGCATAGTGCGTGTATAGTCCCATCGTTGCGCTCACGATGTAGAGGGCAAGCCAGCGCCAACAGAATAAACGCGCGGACATTTCTGAGCGGATGCACACAGCTGCCTCGACCGCTGCCCAGGCGGTTAAACCACCCAGCAAGGCCAGCAGGGTGTACATGCGCGCCTCTTGGGCATAGTACACCTGGAACGGCGAAACCGCCGCCGCGAAAGCAGCGACGAAAGCAACACAGTGGCCAAACAACCGTCTGGCCAGGCGATATGTAATGGCGATCAGCAGGAGATCCGCAAATGTGGAGAGGGAACGTACGGCGACCTCGTTGTCGCCGGTGAGACGCGTCCAACCGTGGAGCAGCCAGTAGTAAAGAGGGGGATGGATGTCATAGGCTGTACGTGCGGCGATTTCAACCAACCCGGCGCGTGCCAGCGTAATACTATTGCCTTCGTCTGCCCACAAGCTCTGGGCAGCTAGAGTGGGGAAGCGCAAGGCCATGGCCAGCAGGAGGGCCATGGTGATCAGAGCAAGGCGCACTTCATGATCAACCGCACGCATAGGGAGACAACTCGTTCAAATAGGTGCCCGCTAATGTGTGAAAATAGATTTGTGCTGGTATATTAGCCAGCTATGAGTTGCCATGCAATTAGAGAAAATGTGGAAATGGCGCCAGAGATGCGGATGAACATCTGTTATGGCCTCGCTTCGAAGGCATGATCTGGGGTACAATCTCATGACCACATACAAGGCGGGTGCGTGGACGATCAAGGAGGAAGGTATGCTCATCAGTTGTAAATGGTTTCTTTCACCTCTTGTTGTCGCGCTTCTTGCGGTTCTTGCCTCGGCGTGCTCTGGGCCAACATCTGCTGGTCCGGCAAGGTTTGCCCGCCCGAACAATCCCGAGGTCATCCTGGCTACCACTACCAGCACCCAAGATTCAGGTTTACTAGATGTGTTGTTGCCTCTGTTCGAGAGGCAAACCGGTTATGTTGTCAAACCTATCGCTGTAGGCTCCGGTCAAGCTATGGTTTTGGGCGAGCGTGGTGAAGCGGACGTGTTGTTAGTCCATTCGCCAGATGCCGAGATCGAATTTATGGCAGCAGGTCACGGTGTCGATCGGCGGTTGGTGATGCACAACGATTTCATCCTGGTTGGCCCACCAGATGATCCTGCCAGGATTAAGGACACTCTCTCTGCAGTTGAAGCATTTGGGAAGATTGCAGCGGCTGGTGCCCTGTTCATCAGCCGCGGAGACAGTTCTGGGACTGATATGCTGGAAAAGAAATTGTGGGCTCAGCTGGGATACGCTCCTCTGGGACAATCATGGTATCAGGAGACCGGCCAGGGTATGGGAGCCACTCTCAATATCGCCGACGAGAAGCGCGGCTACACGCTCACCGACCGCGGTACGTACTTAGCGCGCAAGAAAGGGCTCCATCTTGAGGTTATGGTAGAAAAAGACCGGGCGTTGCTTAATGTCTACCATGTTATCCGGGTGAATCCAGATAAATCGCCCCGGATCAACGCCGCCGGCGCGCAGGCCTTTGCCGATTTCATAACAGCGCCCGAGGCACAGAAGGTTATCGGCGAGTTCGGTGTGAGCCAGTTTGGCGAGCCGCTATTCTTTCCCGATGCTGGCAGGAAGGAAGAGGAGTGGGACAAATAGATGGACCTGATCATTGAGGGTATTAGCCGGGCAATAGTTTTGGTCTTCACTGGCGATCCTGAGCTATGGCGCGTGATCTGGCTCTCTCTCCAAGTGTCCGGCACAGCCACGCTGCTCAGCCTGCTGCTGGGTATCCCAACTGGCACGTTTCTGGCGCTTACCGATTTTCCCGGGCGGCGTATCGTTGTTAGCTTAGTCAACACCGGGATGGGCCTGCCGCCCGTTGTGGTCGGTTTATTCGTCACCATCCTGTTATGGCGCAGCGGTCCGCTGGGGTTTTTTCACTTGCTCTACACGCCTGCTGCAATGATTATCGCTCAGTGCATCATCGCTGCGCCCATTGTCACCGGACTGACGCTGGCGGCGATGCAAGCACTCAATCCCGGACTGCGGTTGCAGATTTTGGCGCTCGGCGCTACTCGCGCACAACTGCTGTGGCTGCTCATGCGTGAGGCGCGATTGCCGTTGCTGGCGGCGGTTATGGCTGGCTTCGGCAGTGTCATCTCTGAGATTGGCGCCTCGATGATGGTCGGCGGCAACATTCAAGGGCAGACACGCGTTCTGACTACAGCCACAGTTATGGAGACCTCGCGAGGGAACTTCGCTATGGCCATCGCTTTGAGTCTGGTGCTGTTGCTGCTAATGTTCTGTGTCAACTTTGCGCTCACAGCGATCCAACAGCGAAGGCGACCCTTATAGATGGGGGACTCAGATGGGAAGCGACGAAGCGCAGAGGAGCGAGGACAAAGCCATACTGCGAGCTGAAAATCTGATTGTGCAACGCAGTGGACGCACGGCGCTTGATATCCCGCTCCTTGAAGTGTTACGTGGTGAGGTCCTTGCGATAATAGGCCCTAATGGCGCCGGTAAGAGCACACTCCTGTTGACTTTGGCATTGCTCTTGTCGCCGACGGAAGGTCGATTATGGTTCGATGGCTTGTTGATAGATCGCCATGTCGACCGAGTGGCATTGCGCCGGCGCACGGCAGTGGTCTTTCAGGAGCCTTTGCTGCTAGACCTTTCGGTTTACGACAATGTCGCGCTGGGCCTGCGACTGCGCGGCGTACCGGGTCCTGAACGGGAACGCCGGATTGCTTACTGGCTGGAGCGGTTTGGCATTGCCAGACTGGCGCGCCGGGCGGCGCGTGATCTGTCGGGCGGGGAAGCACAGCGCACCAGCCTGGCGCGTGCTTTTGCTCTGTCGCCCGAAGTCCTGTTCCTGGACGAGCCTTTTGCCGGCCTGGACGAGCCTACCCGCGCCGGCGTGATGGAGCATCTCGGCGCAGCGATGCGTGAGACAGGCGTAACCGCTGTGTTTGTCACCCACGACCGCAACGAGGCACTTGCTCTTGGCGATCGGATCGGGGTCCTCATCGAGGGGCATCTGTTGCAGTTGGACCGGCCAGAGGTTGTGTTCAGCGCGCCTGTTAACCCAGAGGTCGCAGCTTTTGTCGGCGTCGAAACGGTAGTGCCAGGTCGTATCATTGCCTGTGAAGAAGGTGTAGCCAGGGTGCGCGTGGCTGAGCACATCATCGAGGCAGCGACTGAGATGCGCCCGGGCCGTGAAGTATTGGTGTGCTTGCGGCCGGAAGATGTGACATTGCTGAGCGAGAGCGCTCTTGGAGAGAGCAGTGCGCGCAATCGCCTGATCGGCCGGGTAGCGCGGACCAGTCCAGCTGGAATGTTGGTGCGGGTGACAGTGGACTGTGGTTTCCCTGTGATTGCATTGGTCACGCGCAACTCGGCGCAGATACTGGGCTTGGCGACTGGTCAGAAGGTGATGGTGTCTTTCAAGGCCAGTGCGGTACACCTAATTGGCAGGTAACGAGTAGCTGTTAAGATGTCAACTGTCCAAGCTTTTCGATTACCTTCTCTTTGAGCTTTGAGACACTTAGATGACACTCTGTACGTTCTATATTAGAATAGGGCACAATGGAATTGCGGGATTTCATCGAACACGCGCGCGCGAACGGTTATCTGCTCGAGGTGGACAGATCTGCCAGTCCCCACCTGGAGATGGCACGCATGGTGCACAAGCACGATGGGCAGCCAATGCTGTTCACCGCAGTAAAGGGGTATCCCGAATGGCGGGTGATAGCAGGCATCGCTTCAGCGCGACGCTATTTTGCGGATGCGCTAGGGGTACCCGTCGAACACCTGGTGCATGTCTTGGCGGAGGCGTTGGCGCATCCCAAACCGTGTCCCATTGTGGAACGCGCCCCTTGCCAGGAGGTGGTCGAGCGCGAAGTGGATCTGGAACGTCTGCCCATTCTGCGCCACTTTCCCTTTGACGGCGGACGCTACATCACTTCTGGCATTCTTGTCCTGAACGACCCGGACCACGGCCCCAACGTAGCATTTCATCGCCTGATGCAGCTGGACCGTCGTCGCTTTGCTACGCGCGTCGTAGAAGGTCGTGGCACCGATACTGCCTGGCACAAAACACAAGAGGATATTCCGGTGGCGATTTGCATCGGCAATGCGTTGCATATCCTGCTAGCCGCGGCGATGTCCGCGCCAATGGGGGTCAGTGAGCTTGAAGTGGCGAATGCATTGGCGGAAACCCCATTGGTGGCATGCCACACGGTGCCGCTCCATGTGCCGGCGCAATGCGAGGTGGTCTTAGAAGGCCGTCTGACTCATACGATGGCTCCGGAAGGCCCCTTCGTCGATCTGACCGAAACGGTGGATTTCGTGCGACTTGGGCCTGTGATCGAGGTCGATTGCATCACCCATCGGCGTGATCCCATTTTTCATGCCCTTTTGCCGGGCGGCTTGGAACACAAACACTTGATGGGTATCCCCAAGGAACCCACTATCCTGGCCGCGGTCAACCGTGTGTGTCGCTGTACTAACGCGGTCATCACACCGGGTGGCACCAGCTGGCTACATGCCGTGGTGCAGATTGATAAGCGGGCAGCTGACGACGGTCGCAAGGCCATCTATGCCGCCTTTGAGGGGCACGGCTCCCTCAAGCATGTAGTTGTGGTGGACACCGATATCGATCCATATGACATGAACCAGGTGGAATGGGCCATTGCCACGCGTTTCCAGGCGGACCGTGACCTGGTAGTGTTGGCTGATCAACCGGGCAGCAGCCTGGATCCTTCGGCGATCCACCGGGTCGGTCAAAAGACGCGCACGGCCAAGATGGGGCTGGACGCTACGATCCCATGGGGAGCGGATCGAGCTACCTTCCAGAGGGTACGTTATGAAGCTGACCCCTTATGAGCAATCGCTGATGGAAGGAGCGGAGGGACGCGGCGTACAGAAGGCAATGGAAATCGTCGTTGCTCTGGGCCGCATTTATGGGGCGGAGAACCTGGTAGAAGTTAGCAGTGCCCAGGTTGCCGGGGTAAGCTACAAGAACTTGGGCGAAGCGGGCTTGGAGTTCCTGAGCGATTGGGCCGCACAGGACGCTCGTGTGCGCGTACCCACCACACTCAATCCCGCTGGGCTGGACTTGCAGAACTGGCGTGAGCTGGGCTTTGATGCCAGGTTTGCTGCGAAGCAGCAACGGGTGCTCGAGGTATTTGCGGCGATGGGTGTCACCCTCAGCTGCACGTGCACGCCCTATTTGGTGGGCAACCTGCCGGCACGTGGTGAGCACGTTGCCTGGGCCGAGTCAAGCGCGGTGAGCTTTGCCAACAGCGTGCTGGGCGCGCGTACTAACCGTGAAGGAGGACCAAGCGCACTGGCAGCTGCCATTGTGGGGCGCACAGCGCGCTATGGCCTGCACCTGGATGCCAATCGTCGCGCTCAGCTGATCGTGGAAGTGCACTGTCCGGTGCGCAGCCTTTCCGATTTCGGCGCGTTGGGGATTCTGGTAGGCCAACAGGCACGCAATCGTGTGCCTTATCTGCGCGGTCTGGAAGCGTCGCATCTTACTGGGCCCATGGGACTCGATTCGCTGAAAACCTTGGGTGCTGCAATGGCAGCCAGTGGCGCTGTAGCCCTATACCATATTGAAGGGGTCACACCGGAGAGCGGTGCTCCAGACATCATCGCGCCGCATGCGGAGCGCATCGCGATCACCGACTTGGCGGCAGGATACCAAGCACTCGATCGGAGTAAGCATTCAGGCATCGATCTGGTGTGGTTCGGCTGCCCGCATGCCTCATTGGCGGAGCTGGAAGAGATCGTGTGCCTGTTGAATGGCCGACAATGTAAAGTGCCATTATGGGTGACAATGGCGCGCCAGCTCAGAGACGAAGCGGCCCGCAATGGTCTACTGCAACGCTTGGAGGCGCTGGGAGGGCGCGTTGTGGCGGATACGTGCCTGGTGGTGGCACCGGTGGAGAATCTGGGATTCCGCTGTATGGCGACCCCGTGCGCCAAGGGGGCCTATTACGTACCGACGCACTCCGGAATGGCAGTACACTTTAACTCGCCCGAGGCATGTGTCGAGGCGGCTGTCACAGGTCGTTGGGTGGAGGTCGTGCCGTGAAGCGATTAACAGGTCGCGTGATCAAGCATGGCAAAGCAAGCGGCATTGCCCTGGTGTCACCCGAGCCGATCAGTTTCTTTGGCATGGTGGAGGCTGACACCGGTGTGGTGATCGAATCGGGCCATCCGCTGGCAGGAGAGCATATCGGCGGTCGCGTATTGGTGTTTCCTACCGGTAAGGGGAGCACAGTGGGCAGCTATAGCCTTTATCGGCTTGCCAAGGCGGGCCACGCACCGGCTGCGATCATCAACCTCGAAAGCGATCCCATTGTCGCCGTCGGCGCTATCATCAGCGATATCCCGATGGTGGACCAGGTGGATATCACCCAAATCCGGACAGGCGATCGAGTGCACATCGATGGGGCACAGATCGTTGTGGAAGGCTAGGTAGGCCTCGGTTGCAGCCGTGTGGAGCAGTTCATTCGCTCAGGACGCAGGTGCGTTGCAGCCATTCCCGAAACTTGCGGTAATCGTTATGAATCACAGAGCATCCAGTGGGGCAATATGGTCAACATTGCGGTAATGGGCAGCATTAATATGGACCTGATTATCACCTTAGAGCGGTTACCAGCTACGGGCGAGACCCTGTTGGGAAACCGCACCATGTATGCGCAGGGTGGCAAAGGCGCCAATCAGGCAGTGGCTGCGGCGCGCCTCGGTGCATCCCCGGTGTTGATCGGGAAAATAGGTGACGATGCTTTCGGCGCACAAATCCGCCGCGGGCTGGAGGTGGAGGGCATTGATATCACATTTCTGGGCGTAGCAACGGGCACAACCACCGGCGTGGCGGTGATCATGCTCGTGCGTGGCGAGAACACCATCGTGGTCGCGCGCGGCGCCAACGACACGGTCACACCGGAAGATGTGCAGCGCGCCCACGCTGCCATCGCGCGTTCGGGTGCTGTGTTGTGCCAACTGGAGGTACCGCTGGCGGCGGTGGAAGCTGCTTTGGCAGCTGGGCGGGCAGCGGGCGTGATCACCGTGCTGGACCCGGCACCGGCGCAACGTTGTCCCGATACTGTGATAGCGTTGGCCGACTATATCACGCCGAATC
>JBMFPH010000131.1:0-9219 GCA_049969215.1 Anaerolineae bacterium
GGCAACACAGGTGTCAACCGTGAGGATATCGAGTCACGGCGCGTGTGGGTGGCCGGTTTCGTTGTGCGTGCCCTGAGCCCGGTGGTGAGCAACTGGCGGGAGCAGGGCGACCTGGACAGCTACCTGAAAGCATATGGGGTGATTGGCCTGACTGAGGTGGCAACCCGGGCATTGGTGCGCCACATCCGCAATCGCGGGGTGATGCGCGCTGCCATTGCGCATGGAGGAGCTGTGGAGAATCCTGCTGCTCTTGTTGAGCTTGCGCGCAGTGCTCCCGACATGGCAGGTGCCAACTTAGTGGACGAGGTGACCTGCTCTGAGCCCTATAACTGGACAGAGGGAGGTAGCCCGCAGTGGTATCGTTACCGCCGTTGTGAGCGGTTGGATGCTTCGGCGCCACTCGTGGTGGCGTATGACTTCGGTATTAAGCATAATATTTTGCGTATGCTTGTGGATCATGGGCTGCGTGTGACCGTCGTGCCGGCGCGCACTCCAGCACAAGAGGTGCTTGCCATGCGACCCGCCGGGGTATTTCTCAGCAACGGTCCAGGTGACCCGGCTGCCGTGACTTATGCCATCGAAAATGTACGGTATCTGTTAGGAAAGGTACCCATCTTTGGCATCTGCCTTGGACATCAGATCCTGGCATTGGCACTGGGTGGTCGCACGGAAAAGATGCGCTTTGGACACCGGGGCGGTAATCAACCTGTGAAGAATTTACTGACCGGCGTAGTGGAGATCAGCAGCCACAATCATGGCTTTGTGGTGAGTCCTGACAGTGACCTGGGGGGTGCCGAGGTTACCCATATTAACCTGAATGACAATACGATTGAAGGTATTCGTCATCCCAAGCTGGGTGCTTTTAGTGTGCAGTTTCACCCCGAAGCGTCGCCCGGTCCCCACGATTCGCTTTATCTTTTTGACGAATTCGTCAAGCAAGTCCTGAGTAGGTAGCTGAAGCTCTATGCCCTTGATCACCACTGTCACTCTGAACCCTGTTTTGGACAAGGCATTCAGCGTGCCACAATTGAAGCTGGGCACCGTTCATCGTTTGCGGTTGATGCGTGAGGATTTGGGGGGCAAAGGGATCAACGTTTCGCGCACACTGCACATGTTGGGCATCCCGAGCCGTATTATCGCGTTCTTTGGTGGCCGCACAGGCCAATACATGTGTCAAGGACTGCAGGCAGCCGGCTATGAGGTGATCAGCATCGAGGTAGAAGGGGAAACGCGTCAGAACATCACCCTGTTGGATGAGGCACGCGATCAATACACCAAGTTTAACGAGCCTGGGCCTACCGTGAGTGAGCGTCAGATTGCCGCGCTACACGATTGTATTGAGCAACTGGCAAAGCCGGGCGATGTGTGGGCATTTTGTGGCAGCTTACCGCCTGGGGCACCAGACGATCTTTATGCGCGTTGCATCGCTCAGGTCCAAGTGCGTGGTGGACGTGCGTTTCTGGACACGAGTGGTGAGGCATTGCGAGCGGGCTTGATGGCACATCCCTTTGCTGCCAAACCCAATAGTGAGGAAGTAGCGGAGCTGCTCGGCCTAGCACTCTCCACCGATGCCGAGCATGCCACCGCTGCACGTCAGCTCCACGAGGAGGGCATTGCTTTGATGGCCATTTCGCGTGGAGCGCAAGGGGTTGTGCTGGCGATGAAGGGGCAGGTATGGATGGCTGTTCCACCACTCGTGCGCGCGCGTAGCCCGGTGGGTGCCGGCGACGCAGCTTTGGCGGGGCTTATTTGGGCGGTGTGTGATGCCTGTGAACCGGCTGAGGTTGCGGCGCGCTCGGTAGCGTGTGGCACTGCAGCTGCCATGCAGGAAGGCACCGGGATAGGTAATCGCCAGCTGGTGGAGACATTGTTACGGCAGGTCACCGTCACTCAGCTGTGATTATGGTCCCCTCGCCACAATGCGATTTCTGGCGCCAACGGCTGTTGTCAACACTTCTTCTGCCACTCAGGGGCGCTTTGCAGCGTTTGGTAGCGTTCGCGAACCAATTCGGCCAACGGCTCGTCTGGGCGGATACTGCAGACTTTCTCCAGGGCTCCGTTGAACCCTGCACTCTGAATGATGGATTGCAGTTCAACCGCGTGGGGATCATCTGGATCATCGTACGCCAATCCAGCCGCGATTCCCCACGCCAGTCCCACGGGGGTGATGTTGTGCTTTTCGGCTAGCCGTGCTGCGCCCACCAGCCGGTCGCCGGGTGCCAATTTGCGCAACGGATCGCGTGCCAGGCGGCTGATGGGATCTCCTAGCGCACGATTGGCAAAACGGTCCAGCAGGTATTGCACATTTTCGGCCAGTGCCACGGCGTCCAGGTGATGCTCTGCTTGCAGAGCTTGGCTCGATTCGTTGAGCGCCTGATGGAGCAAGGCGTTGATGCGCGGGTGACGCAGCGCTTCATAACCGTAGGTGTAACCAAGTCGGTAGCCCAGATAGCCCAGCATTGCATGGCCAGCGTTGTGGATATAGAGCTTGCGGTCGGTGTAGGCCACAAAAGGGGATACGGCGTACATGCCGACCACTTCAGGCAATGGCCCTACAAAGGCGTCGCGATCCACCGGCAATACCTTATAGGGCTCAGCCACAATAAGAGTGGGATCGGCGGCACGTTGTTCAGGTGTGGGCACAGGTGACATGCGCGCAATAACCGATGCAACGAATCCAACGCGTTCATTCAACAGGGGCTTGAAATCTTCTGGCAATCCGTCTGCCACGTAACCACGCAACACATCTGGCGCATCGTGTAGGTTTTCTGCCAGGATAATGTTCTGGGGCACATTTTTTCCGACGGACCAGCGTTGTACCAACCCCATGGCAATGGGGATCGCAACTGTGGGAAGCGCACGTGCACCCACTGCAGTTGCCATAATAGTCGCGTCTGCCACTTCTTCCGCCACCTGGTCTACCTGACGTGCGTCCACTGCGCGCACAGGTCCGATAGAGAGATCTTCTACCCCGGAGATCCCGGCCAAGCGCAGTGTGTAGCTCCCCCTTTGGTTCAGGGCTTCAACTAACACCTGATCCACATCCACAAAGACTACCTGGTAACCCGATTCGCTGAATAGCTGGCCCAGAAAGCCACGTCCTACACTCCCTGCGCCGAAAATAACTGCGGTTGTTCGCCTGTTCATCCCAATCATAACTCCTTAGCGGTTCGCTAGATTAATGCCCCTTCCGGCAAGTAATCTCCCTCGATCCATATCGCGCCATCTGGTCCAACTTCCTTCTTCCAAATGGGCACAATTTGCTTGAGGCGCTCGATGGCATAGCGGCATGCTTCAAAACAACCGTCGTCACGGTGACCACTTGAGACAGCGATGACCACCGCGATATCGCCGACCTCTATGCGGCCAACGCGTTGGACGATAGCAATTTCCGCGACGCGTGGCCAACGCGTGTGAATTTCTGCGACGATTTGGTGCAGCATGCTCAGCGCCATTTCCTCGTATGCCTCATACTCCAGATAGAGCACAGCGCGTCCGTGGGAAACGTTACGCACGCTGCCCACGAATGTCGCCACTGCACCGACCTCCGGTCGTATGACGCTGCGGATGATTTGGGCGCTGTCAATGGGCTCGCGCGTGACGTCCACACAGTCTGCACCCCCGCTCACCGGCGGAAAGAGGGCGACTTCGTCACCATTGTGCAGATGGCTGCTCGGTGCGGCGAGCTGGTGGTTGAGCGCGACAAAGGTGCGCCCGGCGAGATCTCGCAAATCTGGGAATTCGCTGTATAGGTCCTGCAGCAAGTTGTCCAATGTGGCACCTTCTTCTAGCTCACGCACCAGTTGCCCGCTTCCCACCACCTCACGCAAGCGGGCAAACAGTCTCACGGTCACCTGCATGACTCACTCTCCCGTCCACTCCCCGCTCTTGCCCCCGCTTTTGTGCACCAGTCGCACCGCCTCGAGGCACATCGAACGGTCCACCGCCTTGCACATATCATAGATGGTCAAGCCAGCGACAGCCACGGCTACCAACACCTCCATTTCCGCCCCTGTTTTACCCACCGTGCGCGCCGTGGCACTAATCTCCACCACGGCGGGTTGTCCCTCCGTTGTCGATGGACATAGCGTGAATGTAACACTGACATATGTTAGGGACAGGGGGTGGCACATCGGGATCAGCTCATGGGTGCGCTTAGCTGCCATGATGCCAGCTATCTGGGCCACGGCAAGCACATCTCCTTTGGGCATTCCGCCTGCCTGGATGAGCGCCAGCGTGGATGGCTGCATCAGCAGGCGTCCACGTGCGGTTGCTTCGCGCGGCGTGTCCGGCTTCTCGCTTACGTCGACCATACGGGCACGCCCGCTCGCATCAATATGGCTCAGTCCGTCTGGAGACGCTCTGGTTTCGTGTTCTGCTGTTTCCATTCTCGTTCGATCCTTGCCTCACGTGGCACTCAAGCGCCATTTCTTTCGCCGCGCGATCATATCACTTGCTGGAAAGCACGGCGTGCTGCTGTGATGGTGGATTCGATCACCATGTCATCATGTGCCGTTGAAACAAAGCCAGCTTCGAATTGCGAGGGTGCCAGATAGACACCTTGCTCGAGCATCGCTTGGAAGAAGCGCGCAAAGCGTTGGGTATCCGATCGTTTAGCACTGGCCCAGTCCGTTACTGGACCAGAGGTGAAGAATGTGGAGAACATCGTGCCCACTTGGGCGGCGAAGATCGGTACACTTGCTGAACGTGCCGCAGCGCTGATCCCATCGCACAGCTTACGTGTACGTGCCACAATGCTGTCGAAGACACCTGGCTGACGCAGGATGTTCAATGTTTCGATACCTGCTGTCATCGCCAAGGGATTGCCACTTAGCGTCCCTGCTTGGTACATTGCACCAGCGGGAGCTACCAGTTGCATGATTTCAGCGCGACCAGCATAAGCACCCACTGGCAATCCGCCGCCGATCACTTTGCCAAGTGTAGTTAGATCTGGCACGACACCGTAGAGTGCCTGGGCACCCCCCAAAGCGACACGGAAGCCGGTCATCACCTCGTCGAAGATCAGCAGAGCGCCATGCTGCTGAGTGAGCACCCGCAGACCGGCGAGGAATCCCTCTGCTGGAGGCACCACCCCCATATTGCCTGCCACCGGTTCCACGATGACCGCAGCGATCTGACCCAGATTGGCATCGAAGAGGGCTCGCACTGCTTCCAGGTTGTTGTACGGCGCCACCAGGGTATCTTGGACGGCTCCGCGGGGTACTCCAGGGCTATCCGGCAGGCCCAACGTTGCCACACCGCTGCCCGCCTGAACCAGCAGCATATCGGCATGACCGTGATAACATCCTTCGAACTTGACAATCTTGTCGCGGCCAGTGAACGCGCGTGCCAGACGCAGCGCCGTCATTGTCGCCTCGGTGCCGGAATTGACGAAACGGATCATTTCGCACGCCGGCATCAGCTCACGGATCAGTTCGGCCAACCGCACCTCCAGAGCCGTGGGCGCGCCGTAGCTCGTGCCGCGTTCCACCGCCTTTTTCAACGCCTCCACCACTTGTGGGTGGGCATGTCCCAAGATGAGGGGTCCCCAACTCAGTACATAATCAATGTAGCGATTGCCATCGGCATCGTACAAGTAGGGACCCTGTCCGCGCGTAATAAACAGAGGCTGTCCCCCCACGGCACGGAACGCACGCACAGGTGAATTGACCCCTCCCGGAATCACCTTCTGTGCGGCAGTGAACAACGCTTGAGATTGAGCAATGCGCATCAGCTCCTCCTTGGTATTTTGCCTGAGCAAAGTGAGCAGTTCCTTATTCGTCACAAAACACGTCCGAGTGCAGGTCACAGTTCGATGGGGGGCCTGCGATCAACGCCCACAGGTAACTCGACACGATATACGAGCATCTTCCTGCCGTTCAGAATGATTTCCTGATCCACACGCGCGCCTGCCAGTCTGGCAATCATCCAACGTACTGCCCGGTTTTTCTTCTCCACCGTGCCGACGGCGCGCATGGCGCCGCGTCGATGCGCTTCCTCTAACAACGCATCCAATATCCTGGGTCCGATCCCCTGGCGCATATAATTGTGGCGCAGGCCAACAAAAAGGATTTCGGCCTCGTCGGGCAACGGCTTAAGGGTATTGGGATAGCGGATGCTTTGGAGCAGCTGTCCGATCAGCCCCGGATCGCGTAACACCTGGCGCACTATGGGCCCCAGCAGGCGATGCCAGTAGCGATATTTGATCGTGCGGAAAAGCTGGCGTGTGTCCATAGCGGCAAAACCCACACCGGTCACCGTGTCGCCATCTATGGCGACCGAGCCAAAGACGTCTGGCAATTCCGCAAACAACTCATACAGACGCACCAGGAAATCTCTGCCCAAGCGGGTCAGAAAAGTGCCGGACTGTCCTTCCATATGAATTTCTGCGGCATCCCAGGCGTATGCGCGGGTGTAAGGCCTAATTTCCATAAGGTGGATCGCTTGACCTCACTTTGCGATAAAATGACTCTCTTCGATACTTTCGTGCGTGAACAATTGACTCACGTGTTATGCAGAGATCTTCCACACTACGAGGGGTTTTCATCGTCTTATTTGCCACGCGGTGTGCTTGCTAGTTTTCTTGTGGGATATTTCTTGCAAACTGGGGCATCCTCGGAATGCGCTATGTAACTATCCTCAGAATAGCAAAATGTCTTGCAGTTTAATGTGTCGGGCGTTTCGCCGCCATCGCTAAAACAGCTCGCGCTGCTTTTTCGCCTTGCACGATGCAATCGGGAATTCCAACTCCCCGGTAGCCGCTTCCGGCAAGATACAGCCCAGGTAGCTCGCTGGCCAACCTTTCGATCTCAGCCACACGTTCCAAGTGACCGACATCGTATTGTGGGTTGGCCTTCTGCCAACGATGCAGTCGGGTCACTACCGGATGGGCATCCACTCCCATGATACATCGTAATTCCTCGCGCACCAAGTCCAGGATGTTCTGGTTGTCAAGCGCTAGAGTCTCCTCACGATGCGGCCCACCCAGGAAAACGCGCAGGAGCACATGGCCTGCTGGCGCTCGATGGAGAAACTTGGTCGATGTCCAAGTACATGCCATCAGCTGTGTTGGCTCACGGCGCGGCACTACAAAGCCAAAACCATCCAGCGGATGACCCAATTCGCTGCACCGATACCCCAGCGATAAAGTGGCGGTCGAGACATACCGGATGGTGCGCAAACGATGAGCCAGTGTGGCATGGAGTGGTGCCACCAGCGCCGCTGCAATGTACGCAGGCACTGTCAACACAACCGCGTCTGCACGGACCGTCTGGCCATCCTGCAATCGAACCAAGTAGTCACTTGTCCGTTCACACCGGCTTGTCACCCCGTCCCTGTCGGCCAGCTCCAGGTGTACTACGGGGCTGTTCAAACGCATATCACCCCGCAGTCGAGCACATAATGCGCTCACCAGCTCTCCCAGACCATCGCGCAACGTCATAAAGAGCGGCAAACAGGGACCAGCGCGGCATGCCGTCTGGCGCTTCTGGACGAGCATTCCTTTGATCAAGCTGCGGTGGATGCGCTCCAGCTCCATAAATCGCGGAAAGGTGGCCGCCAAGCTCTGGCGTTCCGCGTCAGAAACATGGATGCCAGACATTAACGGTTCGGCAATCTTGTCAAGCGCTTCCTGTCCCAGGCGACGGCGGATGAAACTGGCCAAGCTTTCGTCCCCGTCATGGTGACGCCGTGGAATGACCAAGTCAAGGGCCATGCGCAGTTTTCCGGGCAGCGAGATAAGCGATGAGGTCACGAAGGGGGTAAAGCGCGTCGGGATCACCAGCATCACCCCGTCGGGCAACGGGCGCAGGCGACCGTTGAGCAAAACATAGACCCTGCGCTGCGCTTCATTCGTGCCCAACAGACGGTCCTCCAGCCCTAATTCTCGGCACAGGTTCAGCGCCGCTGGTTTCTGGGTGAGAAACGAGTCGGGGCCGCCCTCTATTATGAAGCCAGAGATATTTTCGGTGACAACTTTGCCACCCCAACGCGCATCGCTTTCTAGCACACTATAGGTGACATATGGAGGTGCATACTTCTGCAGGTAATACGCCGTCGCTAGCCCCGTGATGCCCCCTCCGATGATGGCCACATGGAATATGCGCTCTTCTGCTGAATGAGGCGGACGTTGGGGTGGCATTATGCTTTCGATCTGAGAATGACCTGGCAGCTTCGAAGAGGCCGAAGGGTTCACCGTTGCGACTCCCGATGCACGATTTCCACTAGGTGCGCTACTGCCTCAACGGGTGTCTGAGGCAGAACCCCGTGGCCGAGGTTGAAGATATGTCCAGGGCGGTTGCCTGCCCGTTTGAGGATCTCCATAGTCTGTCGTGCCAGCTCCTCGGGTGGACCCAGCAGCACAACAGGATCGAGGTTGCCTTGAATAGCGCGGGTGCATCCGATACGCTGCCACGCTTCATCGAGTTGCACGCGCCAATCGACTGCGATGACATCACCACCCGCTGCGGCGATCTGTTCAATCATTCCGCCGGTGCCGGTGCTGAAGTGGATGACGGGCACGCCCGTAGCTTGGGCTGTCTGAAGCACATACCGCGAATAGGGTGTTACAAAATGTTCATAGTCTGACGGACTCAACGCACCCGCCCAGCTATCGAACAGCTGCAAGGCCTGAGCACCTGCCTCTACTTGTGCCTGAAGGTAGTGACCTATGAAGCGCGCTAATCGTTCCATAAGGGTATGCCACGTTTGCGGCTCTCGGTACATCAGTGCCTTGGTCAGGATGGGATTGCGTGCGCTGCCACCTTCGATGGCATATGTTGCTAGCGTGAAGGGTGCTCCAGCAAACCCGATCAATGGCACATGGCCGTCGAGCTCCCGGCGTGCCAGTCGAATGGCCTGCAACACAAAGTATAAACTCTCACGAGGATCGGGTTCGCGCAACGCTTCGACATCGGTCTGTCTGCGCAGGGGATTACAAATTATGGGTCCCTCTCCGTCGATAAACTCCACTTGGAGCCCCATCGCCTCTAATGGTGGCAGGATGTCGGAATAGATGATCGCAGCATCCAGGTCAAATGCTCGAATGGGCTGCAGAGTAATCTCAACCGCCAGCTCAGGGGTTTTCACCAATTGCACCATCGTGTAGCGTTCGCGCAATCGGCGGTATGCTTCCATATAGCGCCCTGCCTGGCGCATTAGCCAGATCGGTGTACAATCTACCGGCTCGCAGTGGCATGCTCGCAGAAGGCGATCGTTCAT
>JBMFPH010000132.1:0-9201 GCA_049969215.1 Anaerolineae bacterium
CGATCACGATGGCATCCTCAGCGACTCGCAAAGGAGCCACGCTGCGATGGGTATCCAGGTAATCGCGTCGGCGCATTGAATCGAGAACCTGCTCGTAAGATATCTCTTCGCCACGTGCACGTAATTCGAGATAGCGACGACGTGCCCGCTCCTCGATGGGAGCACGCAAATATATCTTGAGATCGGCGTCCGGCATCACTTCGGTGCCGATATCTCTGCCGACCATCACCACGTTACAGGTCAGGCCAATTTGTCGTTGACGTTCTCGAAGCACACGCCGTACTCCCGGATGCGCTGCTACGATGGACACTACCTGATCTACCTCAGGCTCGCGAATCGCCGATGAAATATCCACCCCGTCGACGAACACAGAACAGTGTTGGCCAGTCTCACAGCTCGGCAATGTCAGGCGGATATCTATCTGTTCAGCCAACCTGGCTACTGATATCTCATCGCGCACATCGACCCCACGCTGCAAAGCAGCCCAAGCGACAGCACGGTACATGACACCCGTATCAAAGTACAGGTAGCCCAGCTTGGCAGCGAGCAACTTGCCCAAGGTGCTTTTGCCTGCTGCAGCTTCGCCATCAATTGCGATGCAAACGGTGTTTCTGACCGCCATGCTGTGACCGTAGCTGTTGCTTTATCTCCAGCAATTGAGCAATCTCCCGCTCGCGCAGAGGACGCCACTCGCCTGGCTTGAGATTGCCCAGTTGAATGGGCCCAATACGGACACGGATCAATCGTTTCACAGGATGTCCTAACATTGCCGCGATGCGGCGAATCTGCCGCTTGCGACCCTCGTGCAATACAACACGCAACCATGTTTGATCGGGTTCTCGATGCAGGACGGTCACCTCAGCGGGAGCGGTACGTCGACCGTCTAGGAAAATCCCCCTACGCCACTTGTCCAACGTCTCTTCCTCCGGACGACTCACGACACACACACGATACTCCTTCGTATGTTTATACCGTGGGTGGGTTAAGAGATTGGCCAATTCCCCATCGTCGGTGAGCAATACCAGTCCTTCGCTGCGCAGATCGAGCCGGCCCACCGGATAGAGATGCCCGGCAATAGGCACCATGTCGCGCACTGTTATGACGTTCCTGCTACCGTCGCTGCGCTCGTCTGAGAGCACTCCACGCGGCTTATATACAATGATATATGTATACGTCTGCTCGACCCGTACCGGCCTGCCATCCACCGCAACGCGATCGCGTTGCGGATCCACCTTCTGCCCCAATTGAGCGACCTGACCGTTGACCGTCACACGCCCCTCTCGGATCAATTCCTCGCACGCCCGACGCGAGCCATATCCTGCGTGCGCCAGCAGCTTCTGCAAACGCTCTGCCATGACACAAATTTCCTGCTCCGGATTCTGACCTGACCAAGAACTTAATTGTAGGTTATCATCCTGGGTGTCGCAACCTGATATGGCCCGAAGCTTCGCCGCCAAGGTTTAGCGAGATGTCTCCCAGATGACGCGTCCGGAAAAACGCAAGGGAATCCATAGCAGCTCAAGAGGCGTGATAGGAGATCCCTGACGATCTCCTGTCATGCTTGGCCCGAAAGCGCTATGAACCCGCACCGTTACGCGTGGGTGCAGAAACTTGCCCGGCACGTCATTCATGTTATGATTGCATCTATCATCATAGATCGTAATAGCGGGCGGCAGAAGTGGCAATGTTATTGGCTCTCCTTAAGACATTGCGTCCAAAGCAGTGGATAAAAAATGGGTTTGTGTTTGTACCTTTGGTGTTTGATGTTAAGATCTTCCAGGCACAGCCTTTGCTGCGTTCCCTGGCTGGATTCGTCCTCCTGTGCCTGATTTCCGGAGCCGTCTACCTCATCAACGATTTGGTGGATATCGAAAAAGATCGGCGCCATCCCTTTAAGCGCAACCGACCGCTGGCATCCGGGCAATTGTCTCATTCCGTAGCGATATCAGCTGCCATTGCCATCCCGGTCGTCACGCTGCCCTTAGCATATCTGCTTGACCCGCTCTTCGGTCTGATCATCTCCGGCTACTTCTTGCTGCACATCGCATATTCCTTTTGGCTCAAGAATGTGGTTATCATAGACGTGATGGCTGTAGCAGCTGGTTTTGTGTTGCGCGTAGCAGCCGGTGTTCCCCTGGTATGGGCAGAGCGTTTCTCTCCGTGGCTCTATCTGTTCACCAGCCTGTTGGCACTCTTCCTGGCACTCGGCAAACGCCGTCAGGAAATCGCCCTATTAAGGGAGAATGCTTCCCACAGCCGCTCCATCCTGGATCACTACAACTTGGCATTTCTGGACGAGATGATAGCCGTGGTGACGGCAGGCACGGTGATGACCTACGCCCTTTACACGTTTTCGGCGCCGAACCTGCCCAAAGACCACACCATGATGCTTACGATACCTTTTGTCATCTATGGCATTTTTCGCTACCTGTACGTGATCCACGTGCGCGGTGATGGAGGTGCACCCGACGAGGTGGCGTTAACCGACCGCCCGCTGCAAATCTCCGTTCTGCTCTTCGGTGTCGCGATAGTTCTGATCCTGTATCATGGATAAGCCGCTATGGCGAACACAGTGAAGGAACCACTCTTCAGCGGTTTGGTCTTCAATGAAGAGGGCGAGCCAGCCGAGGTGGCCTATGTCGGCGATGAGCCCCACTATGTGATCCTGGATGCTGGCTTCCGACGTCATGTCCCCTCCGAGTACGTGGATCGGCAGATCCTCAGATGGTTTCAGGATCAGATTGCGGCCCATCGGGAGCTGGTGACACAGGGCGTCCTTTCGCTATTGGGCCGTGACGATTTGTTCAGCAAAGCGATGGTGGATGCTTCGGTGAAGAACCTCGACGAGCTGCTCCAACACGGCCTACCTGAGGAGGCACGCACCTGGCTTGGCATGTTCGGGTTTCGGGCCATAGTGGATGTCCATGGGGACGTGGTAGCAATCTACGGCCCAGTGCAAGAGGAAGAGGAATAAGTTCACCGTTCCGTGCGACACGTTCAGGATTGTCTCGACACGCATGCTTCATTTCGATTGCCCCAATATGTTATCCTAGCCATAGCGCTTCTCCTCTCCACTTGGGTCCTGACAACCTCTGGCGCCCAGACCGATGCACCGCTCGGTCCGCCATACCAAGCGCACACCACGAATCCCAAAATTGGCATCCACACCCGCCTCACAGATGAGGTGGAAGCGGCCAAGATTCGACGCACGCTCGAGATGGTGCGCGAGATGGGGGCACGATGGATCGTGGAATACTTCCCCTGGGCCTACGTAGAGCCCTTACCAGGCCTGCAGGACTGGAAACATGCCGATCTTGTGATAGATCATGCGGTGCACCAAGGCCTGATCGTCATCGCACGGCTGGGCATGGTGCCGCAATGGGCTCGCCCTGCAGAAAGCCCCTCTTCGTTATTGAGTGAGGAGCATTATGCGGACTTTGCACGCTTCGTAGGCGACTTCGTGAGCCGTTACGCCGGGCGCGTCCAGTACATCATCATCTGGAATGAGCCCAACCTGTCAATGGAATGGGGTTTCCGCCCGGTCAGCCCTGTCGAGTACACTGACCTGCTGAGAGTAGCTTATCATGCAGCCAAAGCGGCTAATCCCCAGGTTCGGGTCCTGGCCGGTGCTCTGGCTCCCACGCTGGCCCCCCCTGGCGATGAGTGGGCGATGAACGACCTGGATTATCTGCGTGGTATGCTCGACGCAGGTGCTGCTGCCTATTTTGACGCTCTCGCTGTCCACGCGTACGGCTGGACCTATCCAGCAGATGCCCCTCCAGATCCTCAAACGGTCAACTTTCGCCGTGTGGAACTGTTACGTCGTGTGCTGATCGAACATGGAGAATCCGACAAGCCCATTATCATCACAGAGGGAGGATGGAATGATCATCCGCGTTGGACACGGGCGGTGACGCCGGCGCAACGCATTCGCTACACAATTCAAGCGTACCAGATGGCAAAACAATGGGACTGGTGCGAGGCGGTTGTTCTATGGGTCTTTCGTTACCCGTGGCCGACCGGGAGCTATCTGGACTATTACACCTTTGTAACCCCTAGCTTTGATCCCAAACCGATTTACTTGGAGGTACAGCGCTACGCCATCCCTTAAGGCACTTTCTCACGGGAAATCTCTGATTCGGTTACGCCAGCGACTTATCTTGTTATTGCTTGGAGCGTTTACGCTGGCTTTGCTACTGCTGCTATTCGCGTTTCTCCCCACGAAAGACGACGGTTCGCTTGAGCGCATACGTGCCAGTGGGTTTCTGCGCGTTGGGGTGGATGCCAGCTTCCCTCCATTTGCATGGCTGGATGTAAATGGCACACCCACCGGCTATGAGATAGAGCTGGCGGAACACATTGCAGCTCATATGGGCGTGCGCGCCCAAATGATCAACCTCGCTTTTGATGGCCTCTACGCTGCACTGCAGGCAGGTCGCGTGGATATGATCGTCTCCGAGCTGACCTACGATGAGCGCCGCACGCGAGAGGTGATCTACTCAGAGCCCTACTTTGATGCAGGACAGCTCCTCATTGCCGGTCTCCAAGCCCAACACAACATGCTCGCGACAGATGACATCAACCGGTTACTAGGCGGTCGACGTGTAGCTGTGGAATGGGGTAGCATGGGAGATATGAAAGCACGCCAGCTGCAGGGTGACGTGGCACGGTATTCCATACTCACCTATCCTTCCACGCAGGAAGCTCTGGTCGCCCTTGCCTCTGGCGAAGCGGATGTTGCCATCGTCGACGCGGTTTCGGCATACCAATTCATGGCAGCCCACCCAAACAAGATGCGCATTGTAGGCCCTCTCACCCATGAACCTTACGTAATCGCCACTTCGGCCAGATCGCCTCGTCTGGCAACGGCCATTAACACGGCTTTGGAGACTCTCAGGCGCACAGGTATTCTTAATCATCTGCGCGAACGCTGGTTAACCACCCCGACAATCCTGCCGTAGCTCCTAACATTTGTTGCGTGTGTGGTCACGAGAAATTGACATCTTTCTCATCTCCCGGTATACTGCAATTGTCGCAGACGGTCCGCCAGTTGTGCATATCCTGTACGACTGAGAATAGCGCGGCGTGGAGGGATGGCAGAGTGGACGATTGCGGCGGTCTTGAAAACCGCTGAGGCCGTAAGGTCTCCGGGGGTTCGAATCCCTCTCCCTCCGCTTCCGCAGCCGAGGTGGATGGACTCTTTTTGGGGAGGTGCCAGAGTGGACGATTGGGGCCGCCTGCTAAGTGGTTGTGGGGTGAATAACTCCACCGAGGGTTCGAATCCCTCCCTCCCCGCCAGCGCCGGGTCATCATCGTTGCGATGATGGCCCGGCTCTACATTTGGCTGTTTATATCCGTCACATAGGATGGCAGAAAACGCTCTGGGAATAATTCTCGCGGCGAAAATGTTGTGCCCCCTGAAAAATGAAGCGACCAACTTGCACCTCTAACCCAAGGATGCTGCTTCTCCAAGACAACACGTGGACACACCACATCATCGTGCTAATCCTCTACCTGGTGCTGGCGATACTGCTCACATGGCCCACTGTGACTCATCTGGATACCCATCTACCCGGCGATGGGGGAGATGATCCGGCGATCGCCTGGAATTTGTGGTGGGTCAAACACGCGCTGATCGTGCTGAAAACCTCTCCACTCTACAGCGATTTTCTGTTTTACCCTATCGGTATCAACTTGGCCTTCTATACTCTTACCATGCTCAATGCGTTGACTGCATTACCACTGACCCTCAATCTGGGAGTAGTGGCAGCCAGCAACCTGCACCTGTGGTTCACGATGACCGCAGGGGCCTATGGCGTCTTCCTGTTGGTGCGCCAGCTGTACCCTGTGATAACACCTGTTCCATCAAGGGAGACAGCACAGCAGCATGGGGATCTCGCTTGGAGCGCAGCCATTTTCGCCGGCCTTTGTTACGCCTTTTGCAGCAGCCAGTTGTTCTATTTGGCACTGGGTCAATTCAACATTGCCAGCAACCACTGGGTGCCTTACCTCGTGTTATGCGTTCACCGCTCGCGCCATGCTCTGCACTCTGCGCGTTGGCCGCTATTGGCAGCGCTTTTTCTGGCCCTGCAGCTGTGGGCTGAGATGACGTATGTCTCCTTTAGCATTGTTTTCATCGGCCTGTACGTGGTCTACGAGATGGTAGTATCCCTGGCTAAAACCATGCTCTCGGGACATCGGCGCGGATATAGAGGTGAATGGAGGCGCAGCATTTGGCCTATCATCCGCAATGTGTCAATAGCCGCCATACTCTTCTTCGCCCTTGCTGTGCCGCTGTTGGCCGCCATGTTGCCCGAGTTGCTGGAAGAGGGTGACTTCTGGGTTCAGGGCAGCGGTTTCGCCGAGGTTTTCTCAGCCGACCTTCTGGGATTCCTAGTGCCAACCATGCATCACCCCTTCTTAGGGGGGCTGATCCATCACACTAACATCGTCGCTTTTGACAAAGGACAACACATCTACATTGGGATCACCCTGCTCGTGCTGGCAACGGCGGGTGTCCTGTGGAGCAAGAAGCAGCGCGTTATCTTGTTCTGGGTCATAGCCGCGCCTTTCTTTACCTGGCTAACACTCGGCCCAATTGTGCACGTTAACGGCACTTCCACGGGGATCGGGGGACCATTTGTCATCTTGCAGACACTCCCCTTCTTCAAGGGCAATAGGTATCCCAGCCGCTACAGCGCATTCCTGATGTTGTCGCTGATCGTGCTGGCATCTTGGGGCATCATCGCGATAACGAGATGGCTGAGTCAGAGCCGCACAATGGGCATAAGGGCCGGCAACGTGATCAGCTTGATCGCAGCTGTTATCTTTTTGGCCGAGCACTTGTCATTGCCATTACCTCAATCGGATATGCGGGTGCCTGAAATCTACACTCTGCTGGCGGATAGCTCGACCGGGAGTTTGCTCGACATCCCTTTTGCTTGGCGCAACGGGTTCCGCATCACCGGTCCTATAGATCCCGGCTTCATGTTCGGCCAATTCTATCAGACCGCGCACCATCGGCGACTGCTTCAGGGTAACACCAGCCGAAATCCCACCTTCAAGTTCCAATACTTCACCGAAGCGCCCGTTTTGAACTCCCTTTTAGCCCTTGAAACAGGGCACACACTGCCACCGAGGCGTTGGGAAGCGGACCGCCTTCTGGCAGGTGATGTGCTGCGTTTCTTCGATATTCAGCATATCGTAGTGCGGCCTTTCCGCAGCAGCCCGGGTAATCCGTCCGTCACCCCCGAGGCGACCATACCCTATATCGAGTCTGTGTTTCCCGTCGAGCGCGTTCATACGTGGGAGGGAATGCAGCTCTACCGTGTCAATCTGCCGCCGCTGCCACGTATGATCGAAGCAAGCCCTTCCGCGCCGCTGGCACGCTTGTATCTAGGTGAGGGCTGGGGTCCGCTACCCGATCACCAGATCGGCAGCGAGCCCATCCTGTGGGCTCAGCGCACTCGGACACGCCTTTTGCTTCCGCTCGAAGGCGGACGGGTCCGTTTGGCGATGCGCCTTTATGTGCCCGGTGAAAGTCAACGCGTCGCCGTACAGTGGGGTAACTGGCGTTCCGAGTGGTCTACTCTTGTATCAGGCTGGAATGAATACGCCGTAAGGGTGCCGGCAGAACACGTGCGGACTGGTCTCAACGAGATATGGTTATACTTCGAAAGATTATACCCTGTGGACAGCCTCGCTGCACTAGCCCAGGCATCGCCATCGGTGTTGTCCGACCTGTGGTACACCGCCTATGGCAAGGTACCCGTGGTAGTTCAAAGTGCGGGAGAAGAGGTGGGTGACTTTGCGCATATTTACATTGGCGGGCGCGATGTCGCTTTGAACGCACGCGGTTATGATGTGGCGGTCATGGAACAGACGGGAGACGTACGCGTTGCTGCCTTTGACACCCATATGGACAATGCCGCTACACATCAGCTGGCGCAGTTTCTGGCTCAGGTGCCACCGAATACATTGGTGGCAGTAGCGGCAGCGGACGAAGCTTCGATGCGCCTAGATGAGCTCGGAGTTGCCGCCTTACGCACCCTGGGTGCGACTGGGGATATACGCGGTCGCTTCCGCTGGAGCCATGCGATCATCGGCGTGAAGGGCAGTGTACCTGGAACTGCTTTAGAAGCTATGGATGGTTTACGCCCAGTCACACTGGCGCTGGGTGCAGCCGTCTCCGCTCCCTCAGTGGCAGCGGGTGTGGCCTGGCTGCGTTGCGAGAGCGATTGAAGCGACAAATTCTCTTGCACGAAGGGGACACGAATAGTTTCCTATGTGTGAGGAGGTACAGCTGAGAAAACTGTCCATCTTGCATTTCGGGCTGGGTGCGCTGATGTTTGCTAGCTTCCCGCTGATTTTTCTGTTTTCCATGTATGTCTCACCCGATGAACCCTGGGGAGGCACCCTCACGCTGCTAGGCTTCCTTTTCGTCCTAATCCTAGCCGTTGCTCTGATGGCATCCAGTCGATCCATCGACGCACATAGGTGGCGTCTCTTTTCGCTGGTCTGTGGTGTGCTGGCATTGCCTTTCTTGCCGGTAGGCACCGCCATTGGGGTATATACTCTCATAATCCTCATGCGCCACGACGTTGTGGCTTCCTATGCCCAAGGCAAGCGTCATTGGCATCTGTGAGTTGTCAGGGCAGCTGCGACAGAGAGCGAGGTGAAAAAGTCGCTGGTCCTGATGAGGAGCTACCACGTCGCCAAGCTGCGACGGATAGCGTCGTAGAAATCGATCGCACGACCGGCACCGAGTGCCACGCACGCAATGGGATTATCGGCCACATAACATGGCACATTGGTGTGTTGTGCTAGCAGGCGATCGATATTGCGCAATAAGGCTCCACCCCCTGTGAGCATGATCCCTCGATCAATAATGTCAGAAGCTAGCTCCGGAGGTGTCTGTTCCAGTACGCTCTTGACGACGCCGACCACCGCGCTCAATGGTTCCGCTAACGCCTCCGTCACCTCGTGCGAGGTGACGCGGATTGTACGGGGCAAACCAGCTACCTGGTCACGCCCGCGCACTTCCATCTCAAGATTATCCTCCAATGGCAGTGCGCTCCCGATGGAAATCTTGATCTCCTCCGCTGTTTGCTCTCCGATGACGAGATTATATTTACGACGCAAATAGGCGCCGATCGCCTCGTCGAACTTGAGGCCGCCCACGCGCACAGAGCTGGACACGAC
>JBMFPH010000133.1:0-9029 GCA_049969215.1 Anaerolineae bacterium
TTTGATTCTGGATGCAAAAGGGGTACGTCAGATCAATCCTACATTGATCCCCGCTATCCTCATCAATACGGTGGCATGTGCGGTAGCCATCGAGTTGGGGATCAAAGGGCCGGTCAACTCGGTGAGCGGAGCATGTGCTACCGGGTTAATTTCCCTGGGAGAAGCCATGCGCAAGCTCAGTTGGGGTGACGCCGAAGTCATGATTGCGGGTGGTTCGGAGGCAGTGTTGTCTCCTCTCTCAGTGGCGGGGTTTGCTCGTTTAGGGGCTACGTCAGTCAAGAATGACCAACCGGAAAAGGCCTGCGCTCCTTTTGACCTGAATCGTGATGGCACAGTTGTAGGCGAAGGCGCTGCCGTGATGGTGTTAGAAACGCTCGAACACGCACAACGACGTGGTGCTTCTATTTTGGCCGAAGTGTTGGGCTATGCGCTCACGTGTGATGCTTACCACGTAGTGGCGCCCGACCCGTCCGGCGAAGGAGCGGCCCGGGCGATGCGTGCTGCATTGCGGGAGGCGAATGTCTCTCCCTCTGATCTCGACTGGATCGTCGCCCATGGCACGGCTACCAAGATGAACGACGCCATCGAGACAAAAGCGATTAAGATGGCACTGGGTGACGAGGCTGCCTATAAGGTGCCGGTCAGCTCTAACAAGGGTGCGTTGGGTCATATGATTGGTGCAGCCGGAGCAATCTCTGCCGTGGTCGCAGTGCAAGCTATGCTTACCAATATCTTGGCTCCTACCATCAATTATGAAACACCCGACCCGGAATGCGATTTGGATTACGTGCCCAATGTGGGACGTCCGACCACCGTCAAAACAGTGATGGTCAACTGTTTTGGCTTCGGAGGTCAGAACAGCTGTTTGGTGTTGCGCAAGTGGGAGGGTTGACATTTGCGCACTGTTTACATTGAGAAGGATATTCCCCGAGCGCTACTTGTCAAAGCGCTGAAATTTGCTTGGCCGGGCGTTGCCTACAGTACTCTTTCTCACGCGCATTGGGTTGAGACACCGGATCCGAAATTGCCCGGGCCACGCTGGGTACGTGTGCGCAATCGCCAGTGCGGTATCTGTGGCAGTGACCTGAGCCTGCTGTTTGCAGAAGCGGACATTGATATTGCACCATTTGCTTTGCCTTCTACTCAGCGCTTTTATCTCGGTCACGAGATTGTCGGCTATGTGGTGGAAGTGGGCCCTGGTGTGACTCGCTTCAAGGTGGGCGATCGAGTGATTATGGACTCACGTTTCACCAATCCCACTTGCCTGAGCCAGGAGATTGACCCACCGTGTCCTCATTGCGCAGTGGGCAACTACACGCGTTGCGAGAATGCCTCGGCGGGGTTGGGCGTTCAAGGGATAGGCGGTGGCTGGGGGGACAGTTTCACTGCCCACGAAACTGAGCTCTATGCGGTTCCCAATGATCTCACCGACGATCAGGCAATGATGGTTGAGCCGATCAGCACACCAGTGCGCGCGGTGCTCCGTTGTTTGCCGCAACCTGGCCAGCAGGTGTTGATCTTGGGTGGTGGTATGATCGGGCTCAGCACCTTGCAATGTGTGCGTGCTCTGGCTCCCGATTGCCACGTCACCATTATGACACGCCATCCCCATCAAGCTGAAATGGCACGCCATCTAGGCGCGCATGAGGTGGTGCGGGGTGAGGATGGCTATCAGATGACCGCGCGCATCACACATGCCAAGCTGTATCGGGGTCTGTTCAACAATCGCATGTTGCTGGGCGGCTTCGATGTGATTTATGACTGTGTCGGCTCTGCCAGATCGGTTCAGGATTGTCTGCGCTGGGCGCGTGCTGGCGGATGTGTGGTATTGATCGGCGTCAAGATGGCGCGCTTCCACGTGGATTTAAGTCCCATCTGGCATCAAGAGGTCGAGCTGACTGGCGTACTGGCGCACGGTGCCGAGAATTGGCAAGGCAAAACGTGCCACACCTACGAGGTGGTCATTGAGCTGATGCGTCGTGGAAAATTGCAGGTGGACAGACTCATTACCCATCGTTTCCCCTTATCCGAATGGAAGCGTGCCGTTGCTACAGCACGCGATAAACGTACGGGCTCCGTAAAAGTCGTGATCACCGTCGAAAGCTGATGCATGCACTTGTCATCGGGGCAACGGGATTTATAGGGGGTGCCATTGCGCGTGCAGCGGTGGAGTATGGCTGGCAGGTTCGTGGCACTCGCCGTGATGTCCGCAATCAGGGCGCCATTGCCGACCTCGCGGCACAAGGGCAATTCACGTGGTGTTATGCTGACCTGAACGACTATGACTCGCTTGTTGAGGCGATGTCGGGTTGCCAGGTGGTCTTCCATGCGGCGGGTTACTACCCGCGCTCGAGCCGTAATGCCTCTGCCCAAATCGCGCTTGCGCGTACTCAAATGGAAAACGTGCTTCAAGCATTTCGTCGCGCTAAGCCTGATGTATTAATCTACACGAGCTCTCTCAGCACAATCGGCCGACCAGGCGAGTCCGGCCGGTTGGCCGATGAGCGCGATATCTATCGACTGAACAGCTTGCCCATCTGTTACTTCAACGTCAAAATTGTTATGGAACAGCTTGCATTGTCCTCTGGTCTGCCAGTGGTTGCGCTATGCCCAACCGCTGTGTTTGGGCCAGGCGATGTAAAGCCCACCAGTGGAAGGTTATTTCTGATGGTGGCCAGAGGGTGGGTTTTCTTCTACTTAGACGGTGTCCAAGATGTGGTGGATGTGCGGGATGTGGCAGTATCCCATATACGCGCTGTCGAAAAGGGAAAGGTGGGGGAACGATACATCCTGGGTGGCGAGACCATGACCTACCGGGAGATGCTCACCGTTATGGCTCGCGCGGCGGGTCGCTGTCCACCTTGGCTGCGCTTGCCCTCTTCCATTGTGATGTTGATGGGGCATATAGCTGGATGGCTGGGTATCCTCGGTGGTGATATGTTACAGGCGGTACCCTACTGGCAGCCGCTGGATACCTCACGGGCACGTCGCGAGCTGGGACACATATCGCGCCCATTCGCTATCACTGCGCAGGACACGCTCAGCTGGTTTCGCCAGCACGGCTACCTGTGAGTGGAGATCTCATGACGGGGGAGATTGACCGCGACCAAGCCACTTACATCACCATTGTTGAGGGGCCACCGCCGCGATTCAAACCTGTAGATCAGTTTTGGACAGCTTCGCTGGCAGAGGGACCTGTATCAACTGTGATTGCCTTATGTGATATGCGCACGCTTAATGGGCCAGGGCTAGTGGAGCGCTGTCGACGCGCCTGGGCGGAAGGGCGGCCAGCACGTTTGGACTATCCGGTGCGCAATGCGCCCTATGCGCCGACCAGCACCCGTGCCGAGATTGAGATCGTTGCAGCACGCTGGAGCGAGGTCAAAGAGGGTCAAGTCCTTACATTGTGGGTGCGCACGGACAACTCAAAGCAACTCTTTGCAGACGAGGATGGACCAGAAGAATGAGCAACCCATTGGCAGAGTTCATTGAGCAGTTTGTTGCCGCTGCTGAAAAGGTCGAAACACAAGCGAACCTGGCATACTGGTTTTTTACTACCACGGGCCGGCCCGAGCACCAGCAAGAATATGTACGCTTGCAAATCGCGCTGCGAAGTTTGCACGCTGACCGAGCCACCTTTGAGCGCTTCAACACCCTCTGTGAGAACTATCCTCCGAAAGATGAGGCGCTTGCCCGTCAGGTGACCTTGCTGCGCTATCAGTTTCTAGGTAACCAGATGGATGAGAAAACCATCCGCGAGCTCAGCCAGCGTGAAGCCGACCTTGAGAACGAATTCAACACCTTCCGTGCCATTTTGGATGGGAGGTTAGTCAGCGATAATGAGATTAAGGAAATCTTGCATGAGTCGAAGGACAGTGTGCTGCGGAGACACGCGTGGGAGGCAAGCAAGCAAATTGGCGCTCGTGTGGCGCCTCAGCTACTCGAACTGGTTGATTTGCGCAATCGTGTCGCGCGCGATATTGGTTTTAGTAATTTTTACACTATGCGCCTGACACTGCAGGAACTGGATGAAGGACAGCTGTTCACCCTGTGGGACGAGCTGGACCGTCAGGTCCGTCCCATTTATCAGGCGTACAAGTTCCACCTGGATGCACAATTGGGGGCCCGCTTTGGGGTGTCGCCACAAGCGTTACGTCCATGGCATTACAGTGATCCCTTCTTTCAAGAAGCGCCGATGGCAGATCCTGCCGTGCACGAATTCTTAACCAACACCTATGCTGGTCAAGACTTGGTTGCGTTAGGGCGACGCTTTTACCATGCACTGGGTTTGCATGTGGACGATATCCTGGCACGCAGTGATTTGTACGAGCGTGCGAACAAACAGCAGCATGCCTATTGTATTCACATCGATCGCAAAGGGGATGTGCGCATACTGTGCAATCTCCGTCCTAACCAGTATTGGATGTCCACTTTGTTACACGAGCTGGGCCATGCCGTCTACGACAAGTATCTGGATATGAGCTTGCCCTATGTGCTGCGGCAACCAGCGCATATTCTAATGACTGAGGCAGTCGCCATATTGATGGGACGGCTGGCAAGTGATGTCCATTGGATCAGCACCTACATTCCGGCACGTGCCGATGAGTCACGCGAGATGGAATCTACTATGCGTCAGTATGCGGCAGCTGAATTGCTCATTATGAGTCGTTGGGTGCCAGTGATGAGTCACTTCGAGCGCGCGCTGTACAGTGACCCACAACAGGACCTGAACAAGTTGTGGTGGGATCTGGTAGAACACTTCCAGAGTGTGACACGCCCCGATGGACGTGATGCGCCGGACTGGGCGGCCAAAATACACCTTAGTACGGCACCTGTGTATTACCACAACTACCTGTTGGGTGAACTTATCGCCTCTCAAATACGCGCCGCGATCGAGCAAAATGTCTTGGGGGGACATGCGGATGCTCGCCGACGTTTCGTGAGCGACCCTATGGTGGGGAGTTACTTGCGAGAACGCGTCTTCTGGCCTGGTGCATTGCGTCACTGGCAGGATGCGCTGGGCTACGCCACCGGAGAGCACTTGCAACCACGCTATTTCGTGCAGGAAGTGAACGCGGCCCAGATGGAGCTGCACTAGATGCAGTGGCTGTGTCCGTGTCTTGGTCGATTGTTGGTGATACTTTGTTTCTTGTTCAGCGTATACCTGGTTGTGCTGGGTGGTTGTGTACCTGGAACAGACACGACGGGCAGCGATAATGCGCGTGCGTCCCTTGTGACATCAATGCCGTCACCTTCACTCTCTTCATTTCCGCCCTCCGTCACACTTTCGGCTACTCCTTCCGTTGTCGCTACATCGCACATGCTTTCCTCACCCTACCCCAAGTCCACAACTCCTGCGTCGCCCATGCTGTCCCCGACTCCTGCGGTGATGTTGCCTATTGTCTATGAAGCTAGCCTCTCCGTGATGACTTACGACTATCAATCAGCACTGCTACCCACCACGCCTGACGACCCGGTGTATCCTTATCCGCGCCTGGACCACAATCGGGTGGGCCCGCCTTCGCTACGCACGTATCGTGCCATCGTGTTGGAGAATCGCTACACCCAACTCACCCTTCTCCCTGAGCTGGGCGGACGGCTTTATCGCTGGATTGATAAAGTGAGCGGTCGCAACCTGTTCTATGAGAACCCAGTAATCAAACCAACCCATTGGGGCATCCGTGGATGGTGGCTGGCGACGGGGGGCATGGAGTGGGCCTTACCCTTGGACGAACACGGATTGAACGAGGCAACACCTTGGCACTACACGATCGAACGCGACCCGGATCATGTCAGCGTGTTGGTGAGCGACATAGAGGAGCATTCCGGGCTCGTTTGTACCGTCACAGTGCAGTTGGATGATCAGCATTCCTATTTCACAGTGTCCCCACAGATAACGAATCCGACCAGCGATTCAGTACGCTACAAGTTTTGGATCAATGGGATGTTTAGCTTGGGCAGTCGGCAGGCCGAGACAGGTCTACAATTCATCTTGCCAGCCAGCCGTGTTATGGTGCACTCCAGTGGCGACAAAACGTTGCCTGGTCCTGGAGAGCTGATGAGCTGGCCGGATTTCAGAGGGCGTGATATGAGTCGTGCTAGTGCTTGGCGGAAGTATCTCGGTGTCTTCGCCTACCCCGCCGTTAGTGCCGACTTTATGGGTGCGTACAACCACGAGATGCAGTTGGGAGTGGTGCGCGTTTTCCCACACCAGATTGCGCGCGGTGCTAAGCTCTTCAGCTTGGGTGACATTCCCGCCTCGGTATGGACGGATGATGATAATCGCTATTTTGAATTGTGGGGCGGGTTGGCACCCACTTTTGGGGACGAGGTCACGTTAGCACCAGGTCAGACTGTGCGTTGGCAGGAGTATTGGTATGCCGTAAACGGCACGGGGGGCTTCGGGTATGCGAACGAACAGGCAGCACTTAACCTGGTGTTGTCTCCCTATGCGGTGGAAGTAGCAACCGCTACTACATCAACTTTTGATGGCCATGTGCAATTGTGGCGCAATGATCGGGTGGTTGCTTCCTGGAATGTGTCACTTTTGCCCGGACGCACATTCCGCGAAACCTTTCGCCCTCCGCCGACCCAGCTCGCTGGAAAATGGAAAGTTGAGCTGCGTGACAGGCAAAACCGACAGATTGCCGCGTTACAGCGGGAAGCAGAGGGCTTTTTCTGGCGAGGTGCGCGGTAGACATTCCCAACCGCATTGCTGCCGTGTCCCTGTCACTCATGAATCCCGCGTCACGAGGTGCTTCCGGACGTTGCTGGCAGATCGCCGGGCAAGAGCAGGTAAGGTGAGAGGCGAAATCTACGGACGCATGCCATACACTGCCAACACGACCTGTGGGGTAACTTCCACCTCAAGCACGGCAGCGAGAAACAGCAGTGGCAACACAAGCAATAGGAACACTTTGAGGAAATCTGCCAACACCAGCAGAAAACCTTGACCCACGTCCAGACCGGAGGGTGGGGACACCAGTGCGGCGCCGACGCGGAGCGCAAATCCTGTTGCAATGATGGCTGCGGGCAGCTCAACTATCCCATGTGGCAAGATGAACGTCCCTACGAATATCCACGGGTTGTAGCCTAGTGCCGCTACCTGCGCGGCAAAGAAGCCTACCAATGCCAGTGGGGCCATTAGCAACACCAGAGGCATCACCCCGAAAGAGAAGATAGCCAACACGCCGGCCAGCACCAGAGCGCGTAGATTGTTGAAGAACACCCCTGAGATGCTAAAACGTGGCAGAAAACCCAGTTGAGGCACTTGCTCAAAGGTGTCCTGCGACAGAGCTTCCAGGCGAATGGCCCCCTCCGGCAATGGCCATTGTGCTGCCAAAGATATACCTAGGGCAATTGCGCCTGCCAAGGTGAGCAGCACTACCCCGAGTGGCTGCCAGTGCGCGCGCAGCAGGTAGGGGATATCATGGCATAGCATACGCCACAAGTTGGGTGAGGGATGCACTCCGCGCTGCAGAGCTTGTTCAGGGGGGCGCAGAAAATATCCTGCGAAATCACGCAAAACTCTCCCAAGATTGAGCTCATCCATCTCCCTTGCCAGAATTTCTTCGCGGTTGAAAATGCGGATGCCCATACGCACCAGGATAAGATCCGCCACGCATAGCGCAGCGATGATCCACCAGAGGACGTCGTACTGCCCCCAAAAGAGCAGAATGCTCTCGCCTTGCACCAACAAGGCCATTGGAATGATGATAAAGCTGGCCAGCAGGTTAGCTGCGCGTACACTGGAGGTTTGACTGGAAGCGATCACGGCAGCTGATACCATTACCGAGGCTTTCATGCTATTAAGCAGGAGCATCTGGAGCAGCATCAAACTGTCGGGCAGCCAGCCAGAGCTGAAAACCATACCGGTCAGATAGACGGAGATGGCCAGGTAACTTGCGGCCAGTGGCAGGGCCAACGCTGCCAGCATTTTGCCCAGGTATAGCTCGCCATCGGATATGGGCATAGACAGCAGCGGTTCCAGACTGCCACGTTCCTTCTCACCCACGAAAGTCTCCAAAGCCAGCACCAAGGAGAAGGTGACAGGAAAGAATCCTACGATCATCAGAAGGAATGGGTTGAGACGCTCTGCGATGAGGGCGTTTTGGCCGCCGTAGCGCAGCACAAAATCGCGTGCCATGCCAGCGGTGAAGTCCATTAGGAAGGGGAACAGTAATGTGAGAATGACGATGGGAGTCATAATGCGCCAGTCGCGCAAGCTATCGCGCAGCTCCCGTCGGGTGATCACGAGAGCCAGACGCAAACGTTCGCGTAATGGGATTTCCCTATTGCTGGGGGAAAACAGGGGTGCTCTCAAAAGAGCTAGTTGGCTCATGCATATCCTCATGACTTGGCACTTCGCCCACAATGCGCAAATACACTTCCTCCAAACTACGTGGTACTTCGCTGAGTGTAATAACAGGCACCCCGCGCTCGCTCAATCGCTGCACCAGCTGCGGATTCACCATTTCGGGCGTAGGGGTGGTGTAACGCACCCAATCAGCTCCGTATTCCTGCACCTGGACCAAGTCTTGCAGCAAAGGCAATAATCCATCCAATGAGGTTCCCAGGCGCAGCTCAAGCAGTGTATCACCTAACAAGCGACGTTTGAGCTCGGGAACGCTTCCCAATGCGGCGATACGGCCACGGCGAATGATAGCGATACGGTCCGCTAGTGCTTCCGCCTCACTCAGGTTATGCGTGCATAATATGATAGTGCGCCTTTCACGACGCAGCTCGATAATTGCCTGGCGCACCTGACGCGCACTATGAGGGTCCATCGCGGAGGTTGGCTCGTCCAGGAAAAGGACCAGCGGGTTGTGCAACATAGCGCGCACCAATGCCAGCTTTTGGCGCATTCCTTTCGAGTACTCGCCGAGTCGCTGCTGACGTGCTTCCCACAAATCGAAACGTCGCAGCAGCTGTTCGCTGCGTGCGGCACGCTGACGTGATGTCAGCCCGTGCAGTTGCCCGAAGAAATCCAGATATTCCAGGGCACGCATACGGGTGTAAAGGCCAGGAAC
>JBMFPH010000134.1:0-8921 GCA_049969215.1 Anaerolineae bacterium
CCAGCAGAGCAGCAATAGCTTCGCCGGCTCACCCCCATTCACGACACTACCCGGAACTGTGGTGAGCACCAGCGGCTTGTATTTAGGCAGTAACCAATACCAGCTCGCCGTTATCTGTTCGGATTATGCCAGCTGGACGGATTCCGCCATTCTCATGCAACCCTTCATCTGGAACGGTAGCACGTTCACTTGGGGAACACCCACAACCTATATTGGCATTCAGGGAGGAACGGGAGCGAGCCCGGCCTATGCCTTTGGATATATATCCTTGCACCAGGTAGGCGCATGGTATTGGCTCACGTACGCATACAGCGCGTCCGCCTCGGCTGGCGCGCTGTACAACGATAACGACACCATCATCGCCGTCTCCAACGACGGCACATATTTCACTGCCGGCTTGCGCATTAACCAGGCGATCGCCGATAGGCTTCAGGTGCACCGCTGGACGGATGGCACGGTTTACATGTGTTCTGATAGGCACTTGCTCACAAGCACCGCGCCCACCCGCGTAACCGCCGGCACGGCACACATCAAGGCGCTTGACATCCATGACTATGGCCCAACCGCTTACGCGGAGATCGTCCTGGATAACTCCGCCGGCACTTACGACGATTTAGCCACCGCCAGGCTCGGCTGTGACATAACCATTGAACGCGGAGCACTGTGTAACGGCACGGCTCGCATGGTCGCGCGCGAGCTCTTTACCGCGGCACGCTTCACCCGATCCGATGACGGCAAGACGGTATCCGTGCACGCCTACAACTACTACCGACTCTTAGAGCTCTGGCGTGCCCCCATCCCATACTACTACGCAAACATTGCCTTGGGCGCTCTTGTGGAATCAATCGCCGCGCTGGCTGGCTTGCATTCGGTGAGTCTGGACGCATCCTCTATCTGGTCCATCACCCTCAGCGAGTTTCTCATCCCACCTGGCCAATCTGCCGCGCAAGCGCTGGCCAGTCTACAAGATCAATTCCAATTTGTGACCCGTATGGGGGAAGGCGCTACGCTAGAAGCATTCACCCTATCCTCTAACCCCACCGCCGTTTACAATTTCGGTAGCGACTCAACCGAACATCCCACGCTACGCGCCGAGGACGCCACCGAACGCGTCGCCCCCGACATCACCCACGCGGAGGTCATCGGCAGCAACGCCGGCGCCTGCGCTATCGCCACCGAGATTCAATTTGAGATGGGCCGCCAATTTACCTATCGCATCACGCGCGAAGTACTCACCAGCAATGCGGATTGCATGACTGTGGCAGGTGCGATTACCACCAAGCTGATGAACTCGATTAACCGTAGTGAGCTGGTATGTCTGCCGGCTTTTCACTTGCAGCCATTCGACCCCGTCAATCCGCCCGATAACACCACGCGCTACATTGCGGAACTACGCGAAACCTACAACCCCGCCGGCATTGAACACCTGCCCCGCCGTGTCAAGCAGGTCTACCGCCAAACCATCACCCTGGCAGCGATTGCACCCGCGGCAGGCGCGCGCAGCAGCGTGGACACCATCGCCCCCACCATCTGGCGTCGCTCGGATTTCCGCAAGGGCAAGCTCGTCAGCTTCGATAGCGCAACATGGAAGGCGCTGGTGTGGCTGGACGATACCGCCGGCGCCACCCTCTTGCCCGTCGCGCGCCACCTGCACCCCGCGACACTCGTCGCCGGCAGACGTGTGGCCGTGTTGCAATTCGACAACACCAACCCATCCGATGGACTCGTGGTAGGCGTTTACTCCGGCACCAACTATTGGCAACCTTTTGATCGCCTCTACGCATCCGACGGATCGCCCGCTCCCGCGGTTTACACCGACACCGCCGGCAGGCTGAAAGCGGATTATGGGCTGGACGTGACCGGCACTCTCACCACCACCGGAGAAGCTTACATTGCCGGCGATCGCCGCGGTGTCATGCTCCGCCTGGCTGACCACTATGGCAGCTCCGTCACCGACCACTTTCGCAGCGGTAGCATCCCCGCCGGCTTCGCATGGGACGCGACGCCAGGCCGCACCCTCTATTATTCCTACGCCAATGATTACCTCTATGTGACGTGCGGCGCCAACACCACCAGCTTCTTGTATAAGGGGGGCGCATGGACGCAAACCTATCTACGCGGCAAGGGCTTTCAAGCGCGCGTCGCTTGCGTATCCGGCGCCGCCATTGAACGCGTCGGCATTCGCTTTCGCTACAAGATCAGCGGTAGTTGGTACTACGACCAAATCATGCTCGAAACCACGGGCACATGTCAGACGCAATATGTCGTGAGAGCGGAAACCACCGTTGCCGGCAAGACGGGCTACACCAGCAGCCCCTTCGGCATGGCTGGCCAATTTGTGGTACTCCGCTTGTACTACTATACCAATGACTACGTGTACGCATACATCATCAACGAAGCCGGCTTGACGCAAGGCCTAGGCTCGATCACGGGAGCAACGCCGGCCATGACCGACGCCCAGGTTGGGCTTGTGTTCCAGAACCAGCACGCATCCAGCTACGGTGTTTCTCTGGTGGACTGGTTTCATCACAACTTCTAGACCGACCGCCCCATTCCTCACACCCACCCTGCCACGCGCGCGGCGATGACCCCGCCGAAGGTCAGCACGATCCATGCCAAAGCGAGCGCATCGGTGGCGCGGAAGTGCAGCTGTCTGCGGTGGGTGTGCTGGCGGTTGGGGGCATTGAAGGCACGCGCTTCCAGGGCACGTGACAGGGTGTCGGCGGTGCGCAGTGCCTGGATGAGCACCGGCACCAGCGCCGGCAGGTAGGCACGCGCCGCGCACAATGGATTGGCATGCGCGGTGACCAGGCCACGCGCGCGTTGGGCATCCAGGACGCGCTCCAAGGTGCTGTACAGCGTGGGGATATAGCGCAGGGTGATCGCCAGCGTCACGCCCCAGGTGTAGGGCAAGCCCAGCTGACGGAAGCCCAACACCAGCGCCGGTTGATCGGTGGAGAACAGCCACACCAGGAAGGCGAACGCCAACGCGTTCACCCGCAGCGCCGCCGCCACCCCGCCCTGGACGGACTCCCACGACAGCGCCAGCGGACCAAAACGCCATGCCGCTGCCCCCTCGACGGGCGTGAAGAAGGGCCACAGGAGCAGGATCATCAGCGTGATGGGCAGCATCATGCGCCATGCCCCCAGCAGGCGGGCAGGCGGCACGCGCGCCGCGAGGAGCATGGCGTGACAGAGGGCCAGGCAGCCCAGGAAGACCCATCCGTTCTCCACGCTCAGCAGCGCCACGGTCGCCAGGACGGCAAAGGCCAGCTTGACGCGTGGGTCAAGCTGGTGCAGCCACGAATTACCGGGCACAAAGAGCGCGTCGGGCATATTCATCCGCCGTGTTGGTTATGCGGTATCACCCCCACCCCAACCCTCCCCGTGGACGGAGAGGGAGCGGTAAAATCCTTCACCGCAGAGCGCGCCGAGCACGCAGAGGATTCTATAGCTCTCTACGTTCTCGGCGATCTCGGCGGTGCATCACGCCATCCTGTTTGATCCGGTGACAGAAATCCGCCACCGTCAGAGGCGGCGGCTGCAACCCCAGCCGCAGGCTCAGTTCCACAATGGGTGGTGGCATCAGGCCGGCGCGCGCCAACGCATCCGCTTGGGCAAAAGCTTCCGCCACCGGCGCATCCATCATAATCCCCCCGTCCTGCAACACCACGCAGCGCGATGCCAACGCGGCACGTTGCATATCATGGGTGATGAACACCACCGCATGGCCCGCTTGATGGCACTCCCTCACCCACGCGATCAGGCATTCGCTCAGCCGGCGATCCAGCCCGCTCGTCGGCTCGTCGAGCACCAGCACCTGCGGCTGCATGGCGTGCACCGAGGCGAGCGTCACCAGTCGCCGCCCGCCCAAGCTCAACGTCGCCGGCGGCACCTCAGCCAGATGCGCTAGCTGGAAGCGTTCCAATGCTTCCGCCACGCGTTGGCGCACCGTCGCGGCATCCCAGCCCAGGTTGCGCGGCCCAAAGGCAACCTCTTCCCACACCGTGGGAGCGAAGATCTGATGATCCGGGTTCTGAAACACATAGCCCACATGGCGCGCCAGCGCACCGGGGGGAATGTGGCGCGTGTCCTGGCCCAGCACGGTCACACGCCCCGTCTGCGGGCGCAGCAGGCCGCTGATGTGGCGTGCCAGGGTGCTCTTGCCAGAGCCGTTGGCGCCGATCAAGGCGATGTAATCGCCCGCGTCTATGCGCAGGTCGATCGCGCGCAGTGCCTGTACCCCGTTCGCATAGCGATACCACACATCCTCGAAACGCACCATTCCAGCGTCCGGGTTGGGAGCGGTAAGGTTGCCCTCACCCCCTGGCCTCGCTACGGGCGAATCATCATGCGCCCCTACGGGTGACCGGCCGGTCGCCCCTACGCGATGGGTGGGGGCAAATCCCGCCTGCAATGCCTGCGCCGCCTCGGAAACCGTCAGCCAGGGCGTGGAGCTGCCCAAGAGGTCGCTCAGTTCGCTCAGCTGCGGCAGTGCCACCCCTAGTTCCCGCAAGCGCGCCACCTGGCCGAAGACCTCGCGCGGTGTGCCTTCCAGGGCGATGGCACCCTCATGCAACACCACCACGCGGTTGGCCAGCGCTGCCACCGCCTCGGCATCCTGTGTCGCCATCATGATGGTGGTGCCCTGCCGTTGCAATGCGGCGATGACCTCGAGCACCCCCCGCCGGCCGATGGGATCGAGGCCGCCGGTCGGCTCGTCCAACACCAACAGGGCGGGGTGCATGGCAAGCACCGACGCCAATGCCAGGCGCTGTTGCTGCCCGCCCGACAGCTGGGCGGGTGAGTGACGCCGCAGGTGGTTCATCGCCACCACCTCCAGCGCCCAGGTGATGCGCCGCTCGATCTCGTCCACCGGCAGCCCCAGGTTCTCCAGGCCGAAGGCGACCTCGTCCTCGACGCTCATCGTGCACAGCTGGTTTTCCGCCTCCTGGAAGACCAGGCCGACCTGTGTTGCCAGCGCCGCCACCGGTTCGGTGCGCGTGTTATGGCCGTTGACCCACACGTTGCCACGGAAGGTGCCGCCGGTGGATTGCGGCACCAGCCCGTTGAGCGCCAGGCAGAGGGTGGTCTTGCCGGCGCCGCTGGCACCCATAATGGCGACGCACTCACCCACCTCGACAGTCAGGTGGATGTCGCGCAGGGCTGGTGCGCCGGATATTCCCGCGCGCACGGCCGGATAGGCGAAGTGGAGCCCTTCAATGCGGACGAGAGGAACGGGCATAGGCGAGGCGCCGGCCGCCGAGAGATGCGCTCATCCCTCCCGCCAGCGGCGCGGTTGTGCCAGCAGCTCGATCTGCGGATAGGCACGCTGCACTGCCTGTACCAACAGCACCCCAACGATGCCACCGATGGCGACTTGGGGCAGGTTGATGGTGAGCGCCTCAGCGGCCGCCGGCCCAAAGCCGTAGAGGAAATATTCGACGATGAAATAACCACCCACCATCACCACCAGGCCGGCAAGCCAGCCCAGCACCATGCCGACGGGGCCACGTCGCCAACCCAGCAGGCCAGCCACCAGGCCCTGGAAGCCGTGGATGAGGAACGACCAGACGGCGAAATGGGCATATCCGCCCAGCACATCCGCCAGCCCGGTGCCCAGCCCACCCGTGATGAAGCCGATCACCGGGCCGAAGGCGAACGCGGCGAAATACACCCCCACATCGGCGAGGGTGAAGTAGCCACGCGTGGGTGCGAAGGGGATGCGCACCGCCAACGTCAGCACTGCCGTCACCGCGCTGAGGATGGCGATAAGCGCCACGGTGCGCGGATGGAGCTCAAGACGTAACCGCGACATAGTACCACCTCCCTATAGGTAATAACTATGTGCCATTATACTCCAGCGTGGGGGCATCGCAAGCAGATTGACACCTCGCCCCCGGAAGTCGCTCACGAAAGGCCACGCCGGTAGATGGGACTGCGTTTGCGGCCAAATGCGGCCAAAGATTCCACATTTCCGGCGGAATCTGAATCGCGCGAAGATTATACGGAAAACCTGGCCGCATTTGGCCGCACGGAGAGGGCCGCACAGTTGCAGCCAGATGCGGCCAAAGATTCCGTATCACCGCCGCAATTGGATTCGCAGCACACGCCTTTACCCCACTGGTACAGGCGCATGGACTGACCCGCGAAAAACGCAAAAACGGAAGATTCTCTGTTGGCATCGGGTTACATCCAGGCCAAGCCCACGGTCGGAGAGGGCGCCACGTCCGCGATCACTTGGGAGACGGGATCAATCCGCGCCGCGCGCGTCAGCAAGCGGCAGGGATTTTACCGCCGAGAGCGCCGAGCACGCAGAGGATTAAGGGAAAAAACCTCTGCGGTCTCTGCGCCCTCTGCGGTGAAGGATTTTACCGCTCCCTCTCCGTCCACGGGGAGGGTTGGGGTGGGGGTGATACCGCTCCCTTACGGTCGCGGCTCGGTTGGGTTTTCTCACCGCCGCTTTTTTGCGGAGATGAAATGAGCGTAGTACAATGCAGGGCGGTTGCCGCATAGCAACCTCAATGCTGAATCTCGAGGTGGAGATTGTGCTCACCTTTCGCGGAAATCATATCTTCCCAGCATCTCCCGCTCTGATCTGGTCGCACATCTTTGAACCTGCCTCTCTTGCCCGGCTGATTCCGGGATGCCAGCAGCTCACCCAGATCAGCCCGGACGAGTACCATGGCGTCATCCGGGTGGGCATTGCGGCAGTGAGCGGCACCTATCGCACCCAGGTCAAAATCAAGGAACAACGCTATCCGGAATACTGCTCGTTCGACGGGGTGGTGGATGGCCCGACTGGCGCTATCAAGGGCAGCGTCACCTTCACGCTGCGCGAGACGGATGACCAGCGCACCGAGCTCTCTTACGAGGCGCAGGCGATGATCTCCGGCGCGCTGGGCACCCTGAGCGGACGGCTGATCGAAAGCGTGGCGCGCAGCTTGATCAACCAAAGCTTTGCGCGCTTTGAGCAAGAGCTGCAAGCGACATCCCAACCTTCGCACTAATCCATACACCTGGCAAAGGAGACCCTATGCGCATTGTTGATCTAACGGTTACCATCGGCGAGGATACTTTAAGCCCACCTTCGGTGCATACACGCCTCAAGCTGACGCCGGCGCATCGCGGCCCGGGTTTCTGGCAGGCGAGCAAGCTGGAGATGACACTGCACACCGGCTCGCACGTCGATTTTCCCCTTCACGTGCAGGCCGGCGGCGCGACGGCGGCGGACGTGCCCCTGGAGCGCGTCTGCGGCGAGGCGCTGGTGATCGATCTCAGCTTCGTAGGCGCCAACCACGGCATTTCGGTGGCCGACCTGGAACAACACGCGCCCCCTATCCGCAAGGGGGATATCGTCTTGGTGCGCACTGATTGGAGTGAGAAACAGTGGGGCAACTTTCCCACTTATTACGTCGAGTCGCCCTATTGCACGCCTGAGGCGGCGCAATGGTTGGTGGATCGGGGGGCGCGCGCTATCGGATTCGATTGCTTCAGCGAGTACTGCGCACGCCTGCCCGACTTCACCTCGGAGGATTTCATCATCCACAAGATCATCCTTGAGAACGGTGCCATCCTGATGCAGCAGATGACCAACCTTTCCCAGCTGCCCACAGGTGGGCGACGCTTTCTGTTCTTCGCTCCTTTCCTGAAAATCAAGGGTGCCGAAGGGGCGCCGGTGCGCTTCTTCGCCCTGCTTGACTGAATAGGAGGTGTTGAATTGGCAATCCAGGACTATTTTCTACCCAAGTCGTTGGAGCAGGCGCTTGACCTGCTCGCCGAACATGGCCCCGCGTTGTTGGTGATGGCCGGGGGCACCATTGCCATGCCGCTCATCAATGACGGCATCTCAATGCCGGAGAAGGTGATGGGCTTGCGCCACGCCGGGCTCAACACGGTGCGGCGCCAGAATGGCACGCTGGTAGTGGGTGCCACCACCACGTTGACGCAACTGGCGCAGCAAGCGGACATTCCGATGTTGCAAGAGGCGGTGCGTCACATTGGTGGCTGGCAGATTCGCAACATGGGCACCGTGGGGGGCAATCTCTTCGCCCCGCCGCCCGCCGGCGACCTCGCTGTTGCCCTGCTCGCTCTGGATGCTACGGTCGTGCTGGCGAGCAAGCAGCGCGGACGGCGCACAGTGCCACTTGCGGAGTTCTTCACCGGCTTTATGACCACCGTGCTGGCGCCAGACGAGCTGGTTGCCGAGCTGCATATCCCGCTGCCGCACGGCAAGACGAGCTACATCAAGTATGCGCGCAAACATGCCAACACGCCCGCCATTGTCACCGTAGCGGCGCATGTCGTCACCGAGGCGGGGAAGGTGGTGGATGCACGCCTGGCGTTGAACGCGGTAGGCCCACATCCCATCCGGGTGCGCCGTGCGGAACAAGTGTTGCGTGGTGCGCCCCTTAACGCCGAGACGATCGCTGGCGCGGCAAAAGAGGCGGCTGCGGAATGCGAACCTTTCACCGACGCCATCGCCACGGACTGGTACCGCCGCCGCATGACCGAGGTCTTCGTGCGGCGCGCTCTGGAACGCATTGCAGAATAGGAGTGAGGAGCTATGGCATCCCGAATGGTTGCATTTAACCTGAACGGTCGCGATGTCGAGGTGATGGTCAAGCCGCTGACCACGTTGCAGACCGTGTTGCGCGAACATCTGCATCTCACCGCCACCAAATCCGGCTGTCGCCAGGGTGGCTGTGGCACCTGCACCGTGCTGGTCAACGGCGAACCCATGTTGTCATGCCTGTTGCCAGTGGAGGACATCGCCGGTCAGCAGGTGGTGACATTGGAGGGGATCACCCCGGTCGAGGGATTGCACCCCATCCAGCAGGCGTTTCTGGAGGCCGGGGCGGTGCAGTGCGGTTTTTGCACGCCGGGGATGATCCTGGCTGCGGCGGCCCAGCTGGAAGAAA
>JBMFPH010000135.1:0-8804 GCA_049969215.1 Anaerolineae bacterium
CGAGCAATGTCGTTGTCCAGCACAGGCAAATCTCGAAAGATGATCCTATCTCAGCTTCTCAGAAATTCGTCAATCGCTTGCTTGCTGATACGATAACTGGTGCCAATTTTCTTTGCTTTCAGCTGCCCAGAATTGATGGCGTCAAGCACGTCCTGCTCCCCCACGCGCATGTAGGCGGCAGCTTCGGAGAGGGTCATAATGTCAGGCACCGCTGCTGCGCCGGGCTGCTGTCCTGTCTGGGCAGATTGCATGGACTGTGCCATCGTCTGGCCCAACACGGCGCCCAAACCCGCCCCGGCGCCCAGCCCTACGCCAGCGCCGGCCAGTCCTCCACCTCCTTCTTGTTGAGCAGCGTCGCGGACTGCCTGCGCAGCCTGATATTGCATAAACTGTTGCATGTTGCCGATGGCACCCATCGCTGCGCGCTGATCGATTGCTTTCTGTACTTCCTCCGGCAGGCTAATATTCTGCAAGAAAAACGTCTTGAGCGCGAGCCCGAACGAGTCGAATTCATCACTCAGCTTGCTCCGCATGGCTGCCGCCATCTCATCTTGCATCGAGGGCAGATCGAGGACCGGCACCTTACTTTCACCCAACACATCAGCAAAGCGCGCGACGATGATACCCCGCAGAAAGTCCTGGATCTGGCTGGTCTGATAACCGCTGCCGGTGCCCACGATCTTGGTCACGAAGAGCTGCGGGTCTGAGATCTGCACCGAGTAGTTGCCGAACGCGCGCACGCGCACTACGCCAAAGTCCGAGTCACGTAATGTGACCGGCTCCTGTGTGCCCCATTTCCAGTCGGTGAACTCGATCATGTTGACGAAGTACACTTCGGCAGTGAACAGGTCGTTGCCACCGGTGGCCAGCCGCAACAGGCTGGAGAGCAGAGGTAGGTTGGCGGTGGTGATTTGATGACGGCCTGGTCCGAAGACATCCAATGCTTTGCCATCGCGATAGAAAACGGCCGTCTGCGACTCGCGCACGATAATCGCCGAACCAAGACGAAAATCACCAGCACCCACTTCTGGCACACGCACTACCATCTGGTTACGTTGCTGATCGGGCGCTTCTATTACGTCGATAATTCTAGCCATTTGGTATCTCCTCCTTTAGCTATTTGGCTATTCGGCTGCGTCAGGTTCTGCGGTGATAATATTTTCACGCTCGCGCCAACGACGATTCGCCTCCTCCGCTGCTGCAAGCACCTGATCGATCGCTGGCCGAAGATCTGTGTTGGCATCCTGGGCAGCCGCTAATGCCTTTACTGCTTCCCTGATCGCCTCCACTTTTTCCACCATCTCGTTATCAAACTGATACAACACGTCGAGCTGTGCTTCTTTGACCTTGATGGTATCGAACAGACCGGCATAACCGTAGCTGGCGGTGCGAATCATATCGCCCAGCTTCTGCACCTTGATGAGTGCACGATCGACATCATCCAGCATACGCAACCCACCGCTGTCGAGCATACGCCGCTGGATATCGATCAAACGGCGGCGTTCTTCATCCAGCTGTGCGACAAGGTGTTGGCGCAACAACCTGTCCGCTTCGCGGCGGGTTTCTTTCTCTTTGTAGCCATGGTAGCCAGGGATCTTAGCCGCCAGCCGTTCCAGTCCACTCAGTGCTCCACGCACATCCTGTTGATAGTCCATAACCCAGCTCCTTTATTCGCTTCTACAGAAAAACTTCTGCGCCACAATATTGGCACTTGATAACCCCTTTGCCGGCAAACACTTGTTCCCCGCCGCATCTGGGACATTTGCTGCCGGTCAGTTTGGAGGCTTCCACCGAATATAACACCCCGTCGTCCCAATTGATGTAACCGGTAAAAAGACCCATCCCCACCAGCTTATAGATGTCATTGCGTACCTGCTCACTGTTCGACCGAAGCTCGAACACCAGGTCACTGATATTCACCTGCCCACGCGTTTTCACTATGTCCAGGATCTTGCGTTGGCGGCTGACCTCGACCATTTCCCGTGCCTCTATCCCGCCCCGCACGAACAGATAGATACCAGCACCAATCAAGGGCAAAGCAATGATGATCGCGATGGCAATGCCCAACATTGCTCCGCCCGCCGCTACTGCCCGATCCTCCACAGTGCGGGTGGAGGTATATGCGACAAGCGAACCCACCAGGCCGATCAAGATCCCTACAATAAGCAGGATTACGCCCATCACACGCCCAGTTGCCATTCCGCAACTCCTTCCCAATTGAGGCTAATCAAGAATTCCCATTGTGGCAAGACTCATCCAAACCCGCGTGAGCCACCTCCTCCACCACCACCTCCAAAACCGCCCCCTCCGCTCCAACCTCTACCACCCCCGCCGCCTGAGGAGCTGGGAGGCGTACTAGCAAGTACCGTGCTGGCCGAGCTCAGCAGTGCACCCAGACCGGCACTCATACTAGAAAGGGAGGCGCCCATACCGCGGCTCACATCCGACAAAGAAGGAACACTGCCCCCTTCACCGGCGAGCGAACCCGGCGGCCCACCGGAGGGGCCTGCCGCTTGGGCGCTTCCTGTCGCCAGCGTGCCTCGGTAAACAGGGCCACCCGTGGGCACAAAGACCGGTCCCCACCACGAAGGTGCCGGTGCTTCCACCGTGGCGAACCTGTCGATCAGCCGCCGTTCGATCCCGAATGCCGTTGCGTAAGGCAGAAACTCCTCGAAACGATCTTTGGCCGCCTCCAAATCGCTTTGCTTTTCGAGATATTGCAGATAGCGCTTGAAAGCGAGCCACTTGGCCGTCTCTTCGGCGCCCTTGGCGGTGCGGCGGGGCATAAAATTGCCCAGGATGATCACCCCTAGCGCCGTGACCCCCAGTGACGCAGCCGGACAAAACGCCCACCCGGTATACTCACCAAACAATCCCTCCAAGGCACAGGCGCCCAGGACGGCGACCACAAGCCCCAAAGCGCCTAATATCATCCAGCGACGACGGATGGACTGCGGATCAGCCGGAAAGAAGCCCCTTTGTACCACTTCCTGGTAGAGCTCTCGCTGCAAGGTAGGAAGGGAGGTGTAGAACTTGTGGCGCAGATCGGATAGCTTGACTTCATCACGACCACCGAAAAGGGCACGCAAGAGGCTCTTCTCATATGGATAGATAGCTTTAGAAGCATCTTGCAGGTAAAATACAAAATCACGACCAGAACCGATGCCCAGAAAGCCTTCCACCTTTTGTTCTTCCATGCGCAAGGCACCACGACGGGCGAGATCGAGGATGCCGGCAATGACATCTTTTAGATCTGCTCGTTCGTCGACCAGTGTTCCTACCACTGCCGCTGGCAGGTCACTGGGGAGTTCGCTGATTTGCTCAGCTACCAATCCGACCGGTTGATCGCGTCCCCGCAAGTACCACAAGAGATAAAGCAACACCGGGCCACCGATTAAGATGATCACTCCTAACACGCCAAAGACAAGTGAAAAAACCGGCCCCAGCGTTTGACGACGATCAAAGGTAGCTTGCCAAGATGGTGGACTGCCCTGCACCACTCCATGGGGAAACTGCACCCGCACTTCCAGCTCCCGGTCGGCCGGGATGTTCTCCGCTTCGAAGATCACCTGGCCACGTTCATTGACGCGCACCGTCGCCGCCGGCCCGTAGCTGGCCACTTTGAGCTGCTCATGAGAGAAAGTTTGTGGCAAGCTCACCGTTATCGTGGAAGCACGGATGGGGAAGTTGTGGTCAGGAGGGATAGCCTTCCACCACAGCTGGTCGCCCTCCGGGTAGAAGCGCAATCCCCCGATAACGCGGTAGCGCAGGATATAAGTGTGAGTCGTGCCTTGCGTCTCTGGGAAATACCAGGTGATCTCCAGGTTGTTAGCATTTGTGCTGGTCACGAAGCCATACGGTGCAGAGGAATGCGGCTTGTAGTGTCGTTCCTGCCCGTTGACAATTTCGGCAACGCTCACGTCGGTGATTTGCTCGACACGATCCAGCGGTATCGCGGCAAAGCCGAAACGAAACGTGCCGCTTAGAAACTGGATTTCCTGGATTTCCTCGACAAGAATGTCAGAATTGAGCTGAACAGCGAGATTGACATCATAGCGTTTCCACAACAAGCTTTTGTCCTGTGCCTGGACGGAGCCAGATGCGAACACAGCTGCCAGTAAGAGCAGCGCTATGCTAAACAGCAATGTCTTTCGCATACTATATCCTTTCTCGTGTCGAGAAGGCCCGATAGCAGAAGAATGCAAATGCAAACCCATACACATCCTATCACAGGGCATCGCATAGGAAAAGCGAGTACATCACAGCTTGTAGCCGAACTTGCGCAAGAGATCCTTACGCCAGGTAATATCCTCTGGCCCTTCGATCCCTCGGGGACTCGTGCCATCCACCACTCCCAAAATAGCGCGCCCTTGTTCTGTCTGAGCTACAACCACCTGGGTAGGATTGGCAGTCGCGCAAAATATACGGCAAACCTCCGGCACCATCTTGATAGCGTTCAGGACATTGATGGGATAAAACCCTTCAGCCAGAAACACAATGAAGCTGTGGCCAGCGCCGATCAGCTGGGCATTCTGACGCGCCAACTCGATCATCGCCTCATCCGTACCGGACCAACGCACCAAGCAGGCACCGGACGCTTCACAGAAAGCCAGTCCAAACTTGATACCCGGCACGGCAGTGACGATAGCTTCGTGAATATCTTCCACCGACTTGATGAAATGGGTTTGGCCTAAGATAAAATTGACGTTAGCAGGTTTTTCGATCCGTACTGTGATCAGTTCCATCTGTTGTCTTGCCTCCCTTGAAGCAGCTCTCCCGATAAGGCGATGATTTCATTTGTGAACAATTGTGAGCAAACAATTGCTCATAAGTTCCTTGCACCATGTTCCCGCACTTAACGCTGCGCTGCCACTAACTTGTTGAGGCGTTCACGCAGTGCCAGGCTCACACGTTCCAAATCCGCTGGTGTCTCGATTTGATTGACACACCATACTGCCAGACGAGCCATCTCTGAGTCGGTCAGGTTGCGCAGGTCCTGCTCCAACCGATCGAACATACGCGATACCTGTACTCCTGCCCGCAAAGGAAACATGGCCGCTGTGCGCAAGTTGGGCGTCGGGCGCACCGGTACGGGTTCGGATGTCACCAATTCCCAAATTAGCTCAGCTGCCTGATATGCGGCGTTTGGCTTTCCTAAGCTCGTGGCGTTGGCACTACGCTGGCGTAACAACGCGGCATCGTTCTCAAGCCAGCGAATCAGATGCATCAATACCTGGTGCGGACGAGGTGCCCAATCGCCAGCACCAGCGGATACGACATACTTGACGTTGCCCGTCTCCTGGCCTCGGATAGCGCTGCAGTAGATCAACGGACGCCCACATGCTAATGTCTCAGCTGTGATGAGACCTCCTGCTTTTGTGATAACAAGATCACTGGCACGGATAAGGGCGGGCATATTCTCAGCAAATCCATAGATATGGGTTGGTGTTTGCCAGCGCGTTGCCGTCAGCACCCGATAGAGCGCTTCATCTCCTCCTGTCACCACCGCCAGCTGCAAAGTCAGGCCAGCACGGTCGATCAAACGGGCAATTTCTCCCACGCGTGGTACGCGTGTCCCGCCTACCAATAGTACCGCAGGGATTTCAGGCAACCACCCCAGCTCATGACGGATCTCTGTCGGAGGCCTGGTCTCCGCAGCAAAACGCGGATGTATCGGCAAACCGGTTATGTGAACCCGATGCGCCGGTACACCCCGGCGTACTGCCTTCTTATAGGCCTGCTCTGTGGGCACCAGGCACATGTGCACCCGAGGATTGAACCATAAGGTGTGCACAGTAACCAGGTCGGTGATGACACTCACGAGCGGCACTGCGCGACCGGCACGGTCGAACACGAAGTTAAGTGGTTCCAGATAAAGGGGATGCGTGCACACCACAACATCCGGCCGGTACTCATCAAGAACGCCTCGTAGCGTGTCATGCAACATCACGGCCACGACTTGGTCAATAATCGCCGCAGTGGCAAGGGAGTCGCTCAGCCAATAGCTCAACTCATAGAGTGCGGGATCCTTCCGCACCATTTCATCGTAATTGTCCTCGGTGACTACCTGGAGGAATGAAGGTGTGCTCGCTGCCCGCAATGGGTTGATCACAATAGGAGTACATTGGGCACCATAACGTTCTTGCAACGCAGCTTCAAGGGCCATCGCAGCGCTGCGATGGCCCGACCCGGCATCCGCTGTCAAGATCAAAATACGCTTACGTCCGTCAACGTCATTCATAGCAGTCCTGGCTCATGCGGTTCACAACTCGGGCAGCCCGCTTCGATCTTGTGTCAGCAGCATCAGGCAGAGTCTATACTAACGAATATGGAAACCGGTAAATTCGCCGGTAGCAGATTCGTATTTCACCTGAACCTGTTCTACCTGAGCGGTGGGAGGGCCCACGTGACACCATTGCACCATCTGGCGTACTGCCTCATCCTCCCCCTCGAAAACTGCTTCTACACGGCCATCCCAAAGGTTACGCACCCATCCTTTTACACCCAATGTCTGCGCCTTGTTACGCGTATACCAGCGAAAATTGACACCTTGCACGTGACCAGAGATCCAAACATGCGCACGCAACATAGTTCACAGCCTCTCACAAGGCGCACGCCGGCGCCCCAAAAGGTTTTCCAGAAAGCGGCGGATGGCTTTGATCTGGGCCACCAACGGACGGCCACTATAACGCTGGGCAAAGTCCTCGATCACCACCTGTTCGTCCGCATCCGGCTTGCCGCACAGTTCACGCAGCTCCAATTGGTACTCGAGGATCCAAGTATACAAATCGGCGGGTGTGCGATGAGGAAATTCGCGCAACAAGCCCTTCTGTTCAATCAACTGTGCCGCGGGCTGATAGACCGTGTCATACCAGCTGAGCGTCGCCTCCTCCCAGGATACCGGCGCGCTGGTGCGTTGTTCGAGCGCGTACTGGTGCGCCGCAATATCGGCCAGCAGGACCTGATAGCGACCAGGTAGGGTCACAGAAATGCTATGTCCAGGCCGTAGACGGTCCAGCTCCGTGCGCGTCAGAAAGTCGGCGCGGTCTGCCTTCAGGATCAGGTCGGCGATGGTATCGGTGCTTTCCAGGGGCACCGGCGCAGTACACTCGGTCACGTAGGCCTGAATGGTTTTGAGGCCCATCTCCATGGCAACCGAGACGCGATGGTTGCCATCTTTGACAAAGTACACATCACCCACCTGATAGACCTCGATGGGTGGCCAGCCTTGCAGCTCTTCGGCCAGTGACCGAACCCGGGCCCAACGCTGTCGGATTGAGGAAGTCCGCGGGAGGAAATGGCGGGTGAAATCGTTGTAACGTCCCACGCTGCCCACGATTTTGTCCAATGGGATATCGCGCAGGCCGCGTTCACCTACCTCGCGCACGTGGAGCTTTTCACGCACCACGTCAAATGGCAGCAATCCCACTTCAGAGCGCGTGATAAGGCCCACCAGCTCGGTGAGAATGGCACGCTCGCGCAGCCGGTCAAACTCTTGTACCGCCTCTATCTGTTTGAGCTGGCTCGGCACTTGCCGTTCCCCTTCTCCATTATATATCACCGCGAACGGTGATAATACAGGGATTGACCTCCCGGCAGCTCCGTGATAAGGTACTGTACGTATACCTCTCGGCCATATCCCATTCTATCAGCAAGTAGAGAGCAGCACAAATGGGAACTTGGATGAAAATGTTGGGGAGGTTATGAGCTATGGCGACACCGAACCCGGAACATGAATCGTACGTCTCGCCGTTCAGCTGGCGCTACGGAAGCTCTCAGATGCGCAGTATCTGGAGCGAAGTCTACAAACGCCAACTCTGGCGACGCATCTGGTTAGCGCTAGCTGAGGTACAGTGTTCATTCGGACTGGTCACCGAAGCCCAAGTGGAAGACCTGCGCGCCCACGTAAGAGAGATCGACATTGAACGCGCCCATCAAATCGAAGCGGAAATCCAGCACGACCTCATGGCTGAATTGCGCGTGTTTGCAGCTCAATGTCCGTTGGGAGGAGCCATCCTGCACATGGGAGCCACCTCGATGGACATTGAGGACAACGCGGATGTGTTACGCATACGCGCTGCCATGGATCTCATTCTCGAGGGATTGAAGGAGCTGCTGCAAGCTCTGGCTGCCCAGATAGAACGCTGGGCGGAGGTAGTCTGCATGGGTCTTACCCATTTGCAGCCCGCCGAGCCAACTACCATTGGATACCGGTTGGCACAATATGCCCAGGATCTATGGATGGACTACCAAGAAGCACGCCGGGTGCGTGACAACTTGCGTGGTAAGGGGTTGAGCGGAGCAGTGGGTACTTCGGCCTCCTATGTCCAGTTGCTCGGCTCGGGCGAGGCAGCACGCGCCATGGAGCATCAGGTTATGCAAACATTGGGGTTGAGCGCCTTCGAGGTGACCACGCAGACGTATCCGCGCAAGCAAGACTGGCACGTTCTGAACGTGTTGGCAGGTGTTGCTGCCTCATTGTACAAGTTCGCTTTCGACTTGCGTATCCTGCAGCAACCCGTATTAGGCGAATGGACAGAGCCGTTCGGCGCACGTCAGGTTGGCTCAAGCGCAATGCCGTTCAAGCGCAACCCTATCAACGCGGAAAACATGGACAGTCTGGCGCGTTATGTGGCCACTCTGCCGCGTGTGGCATGGGATAATGCCGCGCACAGTCTTTTAGAACGCACGCTGGACGACTCGGCGAACCGACGTGTGATCTTGCCTCAAGCTTTTTTGGCGGTGGACGAACTGCTGCTGCGCGCGCTGCGCCTAATTCGCGAGTTGAACATCGACCCAGAAGC
>JBMFPH010000136.1:0-8765 GCA_049969215.1 Anaerolineae bacterium
TCGACGATGGGAGCATCCACCCCGATGGCCGGAATGACGATGCGCGTGGGCTTGCCAACACTGGGAGTAGGTAATGGCTGAGGAGGAGCAGGTTGCACCCACTGCTGCAAATGCAAGGGCACATCGGGCGCCGTGGTACCAAGTTGATTGGGCGGTGTGTGTCCTCCCGGCAAACGTTCAAAGTACACCAGCGGTGTCGGTGTGGGCGCGAGCATCTCCTGCCCTGCAGCGCGTGCCGTAACTACCTCCTGATTCAGAGTGCGCAGTGTTTCATAGGCACTGAAGAAGATGAACAGCAACCCAGCAAGCGCCAGAATCTCGATTCCTAGGAGGATGCGATCGCGCAAACGGCGTCCTTGATCCACCCCACATGCAGAAAAAGACATCGCAGCATCTAGCGGCTTGAGCTGGATAGCAGAGAAGCGTCTGCCGGTTTGCCTTGTGGATGGATGATCAAAACTGGAAGTGGGTATCTGCTCAAGGACCGACGGCGTCACATGTGCCACGCGTCCCTGGGCAGCTAGCTGGTACAGACGCCGCATACGCGCTTCGCGACGCTTGACGATCAGCAGATCTTCCAGCTCCTCGAGCGAAAGCTCATCAACTGTCCTGCGGTCGGCCATAGGGCCTCCTCTGGATGCAGGCGACAAAGGATGTTTACCATAACTTATTATAGCGGGAAAACAGGATTAAGTCAAGCAGGGGCGACGCGTTGGCCGTTGCATCGCCCCCGGCTGAGGATTTGACTATCTTGACGGTTAAATCCTGGACAGCGCGATCAGTAGCCCATATAGCTCCAGCCGCTGCTGTAAGGTGTGACGCCGTAGCCGCCCCCAAAGCGCTGGTAAGGGCCGTATACGTAGCCGCCCCCAAAGCGCTGAAACGGTGGGAAATAACCTCCACCAAAGCGATTGTATGCTCCGCTACTATAACCGGGGAAAGGATAAGCATATCCACCGGGATAGGCGTAGTAGTAACCATGCAGGTAGTACGTCTGGGGCGTATAACCATAATAAGGTAGCGGTCCCTGTGCACTCGCAACCCCACTCAGCGCCACCACTGCCAGGGTTGCCAGCAACAACGCCAGCACAATGATTCGCATGAGTATCCTCCTTACCCTTTCAACTTGATCTCTCCGATTACTTTGGCATCGTGCGCGAGGAGCTCAGGCCGGGACTGAGCTCGCTTGCGCTCGTACCGAACCATTAATACACGGAAAAGAACCCGTCCTGGGGGTGGGAGAACGGGGGCACCCCCGCTCTCCCAGTGGGACGTATCCGGTCACTGCCTGTTCGACTACCAGCCGACGAAGTAATATCCCCCGTAATAGTAGCCACCATAGTAGGGTGCGTAGCCATACGGGTACGGATAGTAGTACGAAGGGTAGTAACTCGGATAGTAGCTGCCTGACCCGGCGTAGTAGCCATGGCTGTAGCCAACATAGTATCCCGCACGATAACCGTCTACGTAGCCCGTGTAGTACCCGCTTCCCGAGTAATAGCTAGGATACGAGTAATAGTAAGCGGGATAGTAGTACGGATAGTACGGATAGTATGGGTACTGAGCTGCTGCCACCCCCACCAGCAGCAGCGAGGCAACTACTGCCAACGCCAGGCCGATACCGATCCTTTTCATCGCTACCTCCTTGGCCCAGTCAACTGCGGGACCTGCCACACCGTCTGCGGTATGCCGGCCCGAAAGGGCGGTCCCGGCTCCCTCTCCCGGATCGGCACCCGCAGCGCCTGACACCCCGTCGAATGTATCGCAACACCGTGCCCTGTGATGTCCGGCATCAAGGCACCATCTCAAGCCTTTGCCGATGCGGGGGCAATGTCGCGGGAATGGCGATGTCCTGTCTCACCCCCTTTCCTCGCCCGGATCCGCCTCATTGCCACACCGAACGGTAACATTGCCGGAGAAACCTGAATAACCCCTGCCGGATAACACACCCTCACACGTATGCTGCGCCATCGGCAGGGAACAGACGCCTAACCTTTGGGATTCCGCCCCTGGATGGCCGAGAAGAACAGCCTAACCCTGGCTCACCCAGTTGGAATCCACTCACCTTCATTATAGGTTCGCTATCTGCTTTTCTTCAATGATGACAATGCTGATCGCGCCATCCGCAAAAGCACTGGCATCTACTCTGTGCTAACACGTATAATCCAGGTAAGTACTTGACGTAATATTGACACCCTGCTATAATAAAGAGGATCGCGTTCTCATATGAGAAGAGGACGATGCCAAAGGTCGACCTACTTATCTGTCACGCCGATCAACTGATCACCTGTGCCGCGCCACAAGGCGCGAAGCGTGGGCGTGCCATGACAGAAGTAGGGATGATCTCAGATGGCGCCGTAGCAGTCGACGATGGTCAGATCGTGGCAGTGGGCCCCTCGAAGGAGATATGCGCCAGATACACAGCACGCCAGCAAATTGACGCGTATGGGCATGCCGTTTGTCCCGGTCTGGTGGATGCCCACACGCACGTCGTTTATGCAGGTGATCGGATTGAAGAGTTTGAACAACGCCTGCTCGGGAAAACCTATCTGGAGCTCTTGCAAGCTGGCGGTGGTATTTTGACTACGGTACGTGCCACACGAGCCGCCTCTTTAGAGGAATTGGTCAACATCGGCAAGATGCACCTGGATACCATGTTGGCGTTGGGAACGACCACCGCCGAGGTGAAAACCGGTTACGCGCTAGACGTTGCTGGAGAGCTGAAGATGCTGGCAGCCATCGCAGCACTGGCAGGAGATGGAAACAACCATGCTCATCCGGTAGAGCTGGTGCCCACCTTCCTAGGTGCGCATGCGATCCCACCTGAGTATTGCAGCCGCCCTCATGCCTATCTCGACGACGTGATCGAGCATATGTTGCCGGCAGTAATAGCGTGGTATCGCGATTCCCCTTTCGCTCGGCACAAGATACCCTTTTTTTGTGATGTCTTTTGCGAGGAGGGTGCTTTCGATCTTCGGCAATCGGAACGTGTGCTTCGAGCGGCTCTGGCGTTGGGAATGCTGGTCAAAATTCACACCGATGAGTTTAGCTCATTGGGAGGAGCTGCTCTGGCTGTCAAACTGCATGCTATCTCGGCTGACCATCTGGATGTAACCCCACCGGAGGAGATCGCCCAGCTGGCTGCCTCTTCGACAGTCGGCGTGCTGCTCCCAGCGGTTAACTTTCATCTGGGTAGCAAACATTTTGCCCCTGCCCGTGCAATGATCGATGCCGGGATGGTAGTTGCACTGGCAACTGACCTGAACCCTGGCTCTGCACCTTGTCCTTCCTTGCCATTGGTAATGGCCATCGCATGTCGATACCAGAAGCTGCTACCCGCCGAAGCGCTTAACGCCTGCACCATCAACGCAGCACATGCGCTCGCATTGGGTGACCGGATCGGCTCCATCGAGGTAGGCAAGCAGGCAGATTTGATCATCCTCAAACAGTCGGACTATCGCTACCTTATGTATCAGTTCGGTGCTAATCCAATAGCAGGGGTGATCAAGCGCGGACATTTGGTCGTATAGTCGGAGATCTTTCCCATGAGAGTGGCATCAATGTAGGTGAATGGTCTCATTCACTCCAAGCTATGTGTAATCAGCCCCAGGACAAGTGGCGTAGTACGCGCTCTTAGAGTTGGAGCATCGCGTGTGGGGCGCAACGGCGTCTCATCACTTCCGTGTCGTAGGGTGCCGGAAAACGAGGAAGTATTTAATGAGGTGACGATATGATCGCGAGCGGCGAATCTATGTATCTGTTTGGCATCTATGATCGCGGCGGCGAGGCACTGATGGCGAGCGCTGGGCGCCGGGGATGGGTGCTCATCCAAGAGGTGGTCGGGCACGATCCACAGGATACGGCGGCCAGTTCCTACGAAGATCTATCTGGGCAAGGTTTCGGGGTGATCGTGCAGTTAGAACACGGTTGCCACGGCGCCGGTACTCTGCCACACTCCGCTCTATATGAGGACTTCGCTGCACGTTGTGCCAGCTTCGTGCGAAACTCGCCGGGATGCCACATCTGGGTGATCGGTAACCACCCTAACGCAGCCGAAGCGCGACCAGGGCATAGCTCACCACAGGAGGAGGTGATCACCCCTCATCTCTACGCACGTTGTTACAAACGTTGTCGCGAGGCAATTCGTAGCCAGCCGTATCACCAGGACGACATAGTGCTGCTCGCCGCCACAGCACCATTTTGTACGGACACCACGTATCCGGGCAACCGGCGTGGCGATTGGGTACGCTATCAACAGGATGTGATCTTGTTGCTTGGCCCCGGTAACTATGATGGGGTGACCATTCATGCTTATACACATGGTTATGATCCCGCGCGCATCGCCTCGGAACAGAGGATGGGACCACCTTTTTCGGATCGCCACGCTGAGTTTAAAACGTATCAAGATAGCATGGCGATCATTCCGCCTCGTGTGCCCGTCTTTATCACCGATGCGCGCCCGCTACCCGATGAAGCGAGCGGTGCGACGGGCTGGCCAGACGGTGGAGCACCCAGCAAATGGGTGCAAGCTGCATATGAAGAGATCGATCGTTGGAACCAACAATACCCAGAACGCCAGATTCGTAGCTTGATCCTCTATCGTTGGGATGGACCACAGGATGAGGCAGAACAATGGAGCATCCAGCATCACCCGGCTGTCATCGAGGATTTCTGTCGCGCTCTGGCCAACAATTATCGTTGGCACCTGCCGGCACGGCCGGAATACCGCGCCGTTTTCCTCACCCAGAACACACCGGCCAAAATGGTCGCCGGTGAAACAATCTATGTTCCGACGCGGTTGCGCAACGAAGGCTCTCGCACCTGGTTGCATGACGGCTCCAATCCCTTCTGTCTGGCTTCACGCTGGTACGACGAGGATAACCGCGAAGTGTTGGTGCCTGTCGCCTATCACAACCATTTGCCCCGCGATGTGTCGAGCGGCGAAGAGGTGGAGCTGCTGGCGCGGGTGATGTCGCCTGTGACAGCAGGGCGCTACCGTCTGCGCTGGGAAATGGTGCACGAGGGGGTCACTTGGTTCGGTCGTCAGGGTGATCCGGGCCAGACAGCCTCGGTAGAAGTGTTGCCGGCCCCTCCGCCACGCAAGCCGCCCATTGAAGAGATCATGGAGACACTTGCGCAGCACCCTACGCGCCGCTACGCCAGGCGCACGCGCGAAGCGATCAAGAGCTTGGTGATTCACCATAGCGTAGTGCCCCCCTCTGTGGATGCGCGCCAGATCGCCCGATATCATGTGGAGCAACAAGGATGGCCCGGCATCGGCTACCATTTCTTCATCACCCCGGAGGGGCATATCCAACAGACGCAGCCGCTGGAGGTTATCTCCTACCATGCCGGTACGGTGGGCAATCAAGAGGGTGTCGGAATCTGTCTGTCGGGCAACTTTACCGACCAGCCTCCTACCGAGCCTCAGCTCAACGCCACGGCCCAGCTGCTCGCCTGGCTGCTGAGCGCGCTGAATCTTCCTCTGGAAGCGGTGCACGGCCACTGTGACTATCGCAACACCCAGTGCCCTGGCCTGACGTGGACGACAATATGGCGCGATCGCTTGCTTAAGGCAACCGAACGGATTCTGGAGAGTGCCCACCCTCCCGAGCCAACATCCAAAGTGCTGTATCATTACCTGTTGTTCTGGCAGACAGACGACCAATGGGCAGTGGAAGAGTGGCGCGCCGCAGAGCGCTACATAGGTCAATTCCGCGTCACAGCGGGATTCTCCGTCGACGATGCCATGTATGCCGAGTATGTGACTCTCGTCGGAGGTTCCAATCGCATCCCAAGAGAAGTAGAAGCGCGATTGCGCGCTGCCGGCTCCAAGGTGGAACGCATTCCAGGCGAAACCCCTATTCAGATCAAAGCGATTCTGGACGAGATGGCCGCCCGCCGACAGCGCTTTCTCACACTGGAATAGATGCAGCGGTCAGGGTGCCGACGTGGGTGTCGGTGTTGGAAACGGTTGTGTGAGCGCTACCAGCTGCTTGATCAGCCGTTCGACCGCAGTCATCTCCTCGCCGTAGCGTGCCCAATCGCCGCGTTGTAGGGCCGCCTGGGCCGCACTATAGTGAGCATCCGCTTGGTGTGCCAGCTCATATACCTGTTGCATTAGCGTGTCCTCTTCCCTTCCATTCTCCACGACCCGTGTCTCCGTCTCCCCCGTCTCTATCGAGCCACGCTCAACAACACCCAGCCCTTTGCCCACCAATTGGACTAACGCACGATCCAGCGTCTCGCTCATCACAATGCGGTCGCCCGAGGCAACAATCACGCGCTTCAGCTCCGGAATCTGCCCCTGTTCCGCCTGCAAGTAGAGCGGCTCCACATACAGCAATGAATACCCCAACGGGATGACTAACAGGTTGCCACGGATGACACGTGAACCACGCTGTCCCCACAACGACAGTTGAGCGGAGATTTCCGGCACCTGGTCGATGCGTGCTTCAATCTGGCGTGGGCCGAAGATCAACGCTTGCTTGGGGAAACGATAAACGATCAGATGGCCATAGTAGGGATCGTCGCAACGCCCCGCGATCCAGGCAATCAAATTGTCCTTGTTGGCAGGCGTGAAGGGCTGGATGAGCATGAACTCCTCCTGCATCCCACCCAGAAGCTGGATTGTCACGTAGTAGGGTTCCACCAGCTGCTCACGCTCGGCAGAGATCTCGCGGGGGATATTCCACAGATCTTCCTTGTTGTAGAAGACGTTCACATCACGCATGTGGTAGGTACGGTACATCGCAGCCTGCACGTTGAAAAGCCCCTCGGGGTAGCGCAGGTGGGCACGCAAGCCCTCCGGCATCGCCTCGCCTGGCGTGAAAAGGCCAGGGAAGATAGCTGCATATGTGCGCACCAGCGGATCTTCGGCATCCACAACATAAAAGGTCATAGTACCGTTGTAGGCATCCGTGACCACCTTAACTGAGTTGCGGATGTAGTTGACCTCCTCCGATGCCGGCTCAGAGTAGGGATAGCGATCTGTGACCGTATAAGCATCGTGGATCCAGTAGAGCCGTCCGTTCCAGATCACAAGGTAGGGGTCTGCATCATAGCGCAGAAACGGCGCTATCAATTTGACGCGCTCGTGGACCTGGCGGTTAATCAGGAGCCGGCTTTGCGGAGTGATGTAGTCACTGAGCAACACATTGATGTCGGCCAAGCGGAGCGACCAGGCAAGTCGCTTGAAATAAGAGTCAAGAGGAATGCCGCTCTCCTCCTGATAAGTAGTATAGACATTTTCCTCCCCTCGCGGATAATCGAATTCCTCGATGCCCGTGTTGACAAAGACATAATTGTCGGTCATCTCACCGAAATAGATCTCAGGCCGCGTGAGAGTGATAGGCACAGTGATAGTAGGTGGCACGTCTTTGATCCAGAGAGGTGGCAATCCCTCCGGCAACACTTCATTGACTGGATTCATCACTACACCGTAGCCATGGGTGAATTGGAGATGCTGATTCACCCAGGTCGGGGATTGCAGGCGTGACTGATCGAGTTCGCGTGCCGCGATAATCACCTGGCGATAGTCGCCATTGATGTGATAGCGATCCACATCCAGGTCTTTGAAGCGGTAATAGGGACGAATCTCCTGAATCTGGCGATAGGTCTCTCCGAGAGGACGGTAGTCCCACAGGCGCACGTTCTGCAGGGTGGGTTGGTGTTCGGACAGGGTCTCGGCAGTCAACGGGACGACGCGCTCAAAGTTGCGCTCCTCGACCCGATCCAGCCCGTAGGCTTGGCGCGTGCTGGAGATGTTATACGCAATATAGGGTGCTTCTAAAGCGAGCTCACTGGGCTGTACCACATAACGCTGCACGATGCCCGGCAACACGGTAAGGGCGAAGAGGGCGATGATCATCCAGGTGGCTGCGCCGATGATCGGCCACCACAGACGGCGCAGGTACACGTTGACCAACAGCATAAGGGCGATGAGAATCGCGATCCAGAACATCACCCGCAACGCGACCAGTTCCACATGTACGTCGGTGTAGCTCGCGCCGAAGGCCACACCTCGCGGCGAATAGACCAGGTCATACGCTGCCAGGTTGTGCCCCCATGCTATAGCAACGAAGAGCGCGGCACCGATCGCCGAGACGTGCAGGCGCACATGGGGCAAGATACTGGCCGTGCCATCACGCAAGTGAGGCACCTGAGCCACAAGATAAATGAAGACTACGCCGAGGAGCGAGAGCAGTAATACTGTGATCAACCAGCCTTGCAGGAATTGATAGAGCGGCAAGCTGAAAACGAAGAAACTGACATCCAAGCCAAAGAGAGGGTCGGCAACACCGAACGGAACTTGATGGAAAAAACGCTGGAAGTCCAGCCAGCGCGGCGCGGCAGCCAGCCCCACAAGTATTCCCAGGAACAACGCGCTGATTCCAATCAGCCAGCCAAAAATAGGTGCATCGAGCGCACGGCGTTGGCCGCGATAGAGCGGACGGCGCGTGGACAAGTAGCGTGCCAAGAGCATATTGCCAAGGAAAATGGCCACGAATGGGATGGCGGCGCCAAAAAAGACAATCAGCCGACTGGTCAGCGAGATGAGAAAAACGTCGGAGAACCCCACGCTGCGATACCAAAGATAATCGGTATAGAAAGTGACCCCATTGCTGAACAGAAGCAATGCCACCAGCAGGAGGATTAGCACGACCCACATAGGCAGACGTCCGGCAGGTTTAGGACGTTCAGAAGAGCTCTCGGAGGAATAAGGTCTTCTAAAGTGGTGCATGGTCACGTTCTCATCCCCCTCC
>JBMFPH010000137.1:0-8743 GCA_049969215.1 Anaerolineae bacterium
GAGATTGAGTGGTTCTTTGAGAACATCGAGGCAGGTACGACGTACGTGAATCGCGCTGCGGGTGCTACGACAGGTGCTTGGCCGGGCGTGCAAGCATTTGGCGGGTGGAAAGGAAGCGGTTCCAGCGGTAAGGGCATCGGCGGTCTATACACCTTGGCGCTTTATATGCACGAACAGAGTCGCACCGTCATGGGGTGAGGTGACAGGCGTTCGCTCATCGCTGTGCCGTGTGTGGAGGAGGTTAGGTGGCGTTGCGGATTGCTTCGAGCTCCAGCTCCAAGCCCAGGATGCGGGCCAGATAGCCCAGAATAAACTTGTGGCGCACCGTAATGCGGATTCTGTGTCGCCATGCGGCCCAAATCCCGCCGCGGGTGCAGCCGCGTGAGTCATACGCCAGGATGCCAACCGCCATCGCCAGGGGACTTTCATCGCTTCCCAACGGTAAGTCCGAAAGCAAGGTCATTGGCAAGTTCTGCGACATCAGATCAGTCGTCTGGGCGAGAGATGCCCATTGTAGGCGGTGAATTAGGTGAGCCGCTGTTTCGGTGGACACCCCTATACACCTCCTTAGCTCAGGTATGCTTTCCCCACACCAGCGTACCCATCCAACCGCATTTGCACCCAGCACTGTGCGCATCTGAGTGAGCGTGCTGGCATCCTGAAACGAGACGGCAGGGCCAAGACGGGCAATCGCTTCATAGAGGCGCGTGACCTCGATCTCACGGGTGGCAAACACATTGTCGCTAAACTGCTGTTCTGACTCCTGCCCGTCCTGTTCCTCTGACTGATACACGCGGACCCTATTGCGCCCCGCCTGCTTGGCTTCATAGGCAGCTGTATCCGCAGCTTGCAGCAGAGCTTGGGCCGTTTTCTCAACCAGCTGATCAAGAGAGGCCACCCCCAAGCTAGCAGTGAGCTCGCTCACTTCCTCTAACGCTATAGATGTTGCCGTGTTTGCCAAAGAACGCATGACAGATGGCCATAGACTCGCTGCAATCACCTGGCGCAACCTTCTGGCAATGCTCCACGCAGCAGAACGATCTACTCCCGGTAGCACGATGACAAACTCTTCACCTCCGTAACGTGCCGGGATATCGGTGGAGCGCACTTGAGCACGTAGGAGATCGGCCAGCTCCTGCAGCACGCGATCTCCCACCGCATGCCCAAATGTGTCGTTGATATTCTTAAAATGGTCGAGATCAAGCCAGATAACGCTGAGAGGCTCTCCAGATCTCGCAGCTACTGCCACTTCGCGCGCCAGCACCTCATCCAGCATATAGCGATTGGGGAGCGAGGTAAGGCTATCGCTGGTGGCGATGCGCTGCAACTGCATTTGGGATCTGACCCAACGCAATCCCACTTCGATGCGAGCACGCAATTCGTGCAAGGCAGCCGGCTTTACAATGTAGTCATCCGCACCTGACTCTAGATTGACAACGTAGCTATCCCTTTCATCCTTTGCCGTCAAAATGACTACGTAGATGGGGTGCAAGTTGGGGTTGTTCTTCAATTCTCGGCATAACGCCGTTCCGTCCATCCCAGGCATCATGAGGTCCGTAACGACTACTTGCGGGCGCAGCTCCAATGCTTGGCGAAGGGCATCCTGGCCATTCGTCGCAATTGCGACTTGATAGCCGTCTTTGCACAGTGCGTACTTCAGCAGCCGCACCATATCCGTATCGTCGTCTACTACCAAGATGCGCACTTTCTCAGCCACATTAACACTATGCCATGTAACATCTCACTAGTCAAGATAAATCCTTGCACGATCCAGGCACTTTCGCTCCATCCCGGACGACGGCAAAGGCTTGTTGTTGACTCAGACTGTGACCGAGCCTGGCCGGTTTCTACTCCATCGAGAAGATGTTCGAGAAGTGGAAAGACTATCTCCTTGCGCTGGTAATGTATTGCTTGTCCGCTATATGCATGCTATATTATGGGTTAAGTCTTCCTATGTCGGCCATAAAGCAGTGCTAGTTTCTAACAGACGCATGTCCGGGGAGAGCACCTCTCATAGGTATCATGGCGAGGTTGTGCGGTGGACGATGCGAAACGCATTCTAGTTGTGGATGATGAGCCCCGAATGCGACGGTTCATCCATATGAACCTGGATCTAGAGGGCTACCGGGTGTTAGAAGCCGGCAATGGTCTCGAGGCGATCAAGCGCGTGCGCGAGGACCTGCCCGATTTGGTATTGTTAGACGTTATGATGCCGGAGATGGATGGTTTTGAAGTGCTGCGCGAGATTCGCCAGTTCAGCAATGTGCCGGTCATTATGCTCACCGTCAAGGGTGACGAAGACGACAAAGTGCGTGGCCTGGAGCTGGGTGCTGACGACTACGTCACGAAACCGTTTGGTCCACGGGAGCTTTCCAGCCGCATTAAGGCCGTGCTGCGACGCGCTGAAATTCCTACGCCTGCCGAACAATCAATCGTGCGCGTGGATGATCGTTTGCAGATCGATTTCAACTTGCGCCAGGTGATCGTAGATGGTCAAGTGATCAAGCTACGCCCGACTGAATACCGTCTTCTATATCATCTGGTCAACAACGCTGGCTGGACAATGCCCCACGAGACACTGCTTGCTAAGGTATGGGGGCACGAATATCGCGACGAAACCCATTATCTGCGACTTTACATCACGTACTTGCGCCAGAAAATCGAAAAGGACCCCTCTAATCCCCAATATATTCTGACAGAACGGGGCATTGGCTACCGTTTCGTCGATTTCAAGAACCGGGATAACGAACGCGAGTCAGGATAATCCTGGGAGAACCTGTATGCAACCTAATAAGGGACTACTTGCCACGTGTTTGTACATAGTCAGACCGTGGGACAGATGTGGAATATTGTCGCAATCTATGCCAGGGCTGCTTGAGTGATGTTATGAAGGCATGCCTGATCCTGAACCCAGCAGCCGGTTCCGCTTACTTTCATCACCACATCGTGGAGGGTGTTCGCTACCTGGAAAGCTGTGGCTGGCAGGTAAAGCGGATGGAAACGGCTGCCAAGGGCGATGCCATCCAGTTGGCACGTCGTTGCGCCGAAGACGGTTATGACGTAGCGATTGCCGTTGGAGGGGATGGCACCATCAATGAGGTGGTCAATGGCCTGGTGGGCAGTGACACTGCCTTGGGTGTCATACCTGCCGGCACAGCTAACGTCTACGCGGCGGACGTGGGTATTCCTATCTGGAGCCCGTTGCGTCCTCACGCGGTGCGGGAGGCAGCCGGTATCATCCATACAGGCCAGCATCATCGTCTTGATCTTGGACACATCCAATTGGCCGATGGTCAGGAGCGCTATTTTTTCATGTGGTGTGGCATTGGCCTGGATGCAGCGGTCACACGCGAAGTGCGTTCTGAGCACACACGTCGGTTAGGTTATCTTGCTTGGGGTATTGCCAGCGTCATGGTGGCGCTCAATTTTATGGGTCACCGCGGTCAGGTGACAGTGGACCGCCGGAAGCTGCGGCGGCGATTGCTCTGGGTGGTAGTCAGCAACGGTCAGCTTTACGGTCGTTTGTGGCGCATTGCTCCCGATGCCAAGATGGACGATGGACAACTCGATGTGACCGTTTTCGAGGGACGTGGCATCTTTTCCACCATTCACCACATCCTGGGGTTAACGCTGGGCTTTCACGTGCGCGACCCACGTGTACATCAATATCGCTGTTCCTCTGTATCGGTGCGCACGCGCAAGCCATTGCCGGTGCACGTGGATGCCGAGACGGTGGGCACTACACCGGTACGCATCAGCGTGGTGCCGCGTGCTGTCACGGTTATCTTGCCGCCCAAGTTGCCAGAGCATCTGCTCGTGTGCCGCGAGGGGCAGCGTATCGCTGTGCCAGAGATGGCAGCGCTGTGATGAGGACAAGACGCAGCGAGTACCCCGACACTCCGCAGGTCGGAGTGGGAGCCGTGCTGATCAGAGATGGGCATGTGCTGTTGATCAAGCGTGCCAGTCCACCCAGCCAGGGGATGTGGGCTATCCCAGGAGGACGCCTCGAGCTAGGTGAAACACTGCAGCAGGCCGCTGAACGCGAGCTGCGTGAGGAAACCGGGATCATTGCACGTGCAGGCAACCCAATCTACACGTTCGACGTCATTCAGCGCGATGAGACAGGGCGGGTGCGTTTTCATTACGTCATCGTAGACCTCTGGATGGAATATGTTGCCGGTGAGATACGTGCCGGTGACGATGCGGAGGAAGCAAGCTGGATAACCCCTCAAGAGCTTAGCGCACTGCCTGTCCATCCTGCCACCCGTCTGTTGCTGGATCAGATAATGGTGTCGCAACCGATGGACGCCTTAGCACCCGAGACACCATTGCCGTACTACTCCCCGCGTATCGTGGAGCTGCTAAGCGCTGCACGCGCCTGGCTGCGAGAGGAACCCGGCAGTATAGACCGCTTAAAAGCCGCGGTGCGCGCGCTCGAAGAGTAAATGCGCCTACTTAGACGCGGGTCACATATTCACCGGTGCGCGTGTCAATGCGGATAATGTCCCCAACCTGGACGAACAGAGGGGTCTGCACCTTGAGGCCGGTGGAAACAATTACCTCTTTGGTGGCGCTGGTGGCCGTATCACCGGCGAGCCCAGGCTCAGCGTGAACCACTTCCAGGTCCACTGTAGTGGGGAACTCAATGTCAATTGGCTCCCCTTCATAAGTGAGAAGGTTCACCGTCATCCCGTCGGTCAGATAGTACACTCCATCACCCAGCATGCTGGCCGACAGCACAGGTTGCTCATACGTCTCGGTGTCCATAAATGTGTACAGGTCACCATCGTGGTAGAGGTACTGTACCTGGCGTTTTTCCAGACGGATGTCCTGTACTCGCTCGCCCGAGACAAACGACTTTTCCACCGTCGCCCCGGTGCGCAAATTGCGCGCCTTGACGCGGATGGTGGCATTGCCGCGTCCCATCTTGATGTGGTGGTACTCCAACACGCGGTAAATCTCGCCATCCAGCTCGAAAGTGACACCCTTTTTCAAGTCGTTTACGTCGATCATAGATCCATCTGTCCCCTTGGAAAATGATTTGCTGAAGCGCACTCCCCGCCCTTCTCCTATTCTTCTCTTCCAGGGAGGCAGAAGGTTAGGGAGTGTGACCGTCTTATATCTGATCATTTTACCACAAGGTGCCCAAACTGCGCATATTCTCGTCCCGAGGGTGTTGAAAAGTCCCGTGCTACCCTCTGGCCACTCAGATTTTCGTAGGAAAATGGGCTGATAAAATGGGTAACTCACATGTTTTTCAACACTCTCCCTCTCAGCGCTTGACAAAGAGGGCATTTGTGTTAAAATGTTAGGTATGACCTGTAAGATGGTATTGCCACAGCCCTTTTCGGCGCGATGTGTCAGGGCCGCAAAGAGGTGTTGAAGAATACCTTAATGATCCACCTTGTTGATCCCTTCTCTTGTAGAGATCCAGGCGATTGGAAAGTTTTCCCAACGTCCTCTAAGCACTTGCTGCCTGCGGAAGAGAAGTCTACAATGCGCTTGACGTCGTCACAAGAATAGCAACGGGTGCGATACCTAGAAACACAGCGCAGTGAAATCTGGAATCAAAGAGGTCATTCGAAATGGTTGCTTTCCCAGAATTGGGGTAAAGAGTGATTGCCATGGTATATGCGCTGCCATCTGTTTGCTTCTCGACGAGAATAGGATCGACGAGATGAGAAGTGGTCCCCTCTGGCGTTCTGCAAATGTTGCTTGCCTGAGGGTACAAGGCGGGACACCCGCTGCACTCAGTATCTACCCTGTTTCAGTATCCAGCTGCGATATTTCCCTTCCTTGCGGTTTGCCTTTTCCTGCTATGAATCAGTCTCGTGTTAAGTCGAGTGAATTGCCTAGTAACTCGTCACTGGCAAGAAAGGAGAGCTTAGCACTAGACTACTGGATATTTGAAAGCAAACGAACAAGCTCGAGCAAGAATGCTATTCACCGGATCAGTCTTTTGAATTAACCCAAATCAAATGACCAGAGAGGAGGAAAACAAAAAATGTCTCATAAGGTCTTGCGCATCTCACGACGTGACTTTGTCAAGTTGGCAGCTACCAGCGCGGTGGCAGCAGGTATCTATCCATTCGTAAATTGGGCACCTTACACCGTGCATGCTGCAGGTGAGAAGCTCCGGATGTGGTGGTGGGGTGAACAAGAAGCACCCGGTCTGGAGAAATGGGTCAAAGATAGCGTCGCCATGTTCGAGAAAGATGCGGGCGTGACCATCGAGGTGACCTTGCAGGATACCACGACGGTTATCTCCGAGTTTCAAACCGCCTCAGCAGCTGGTAACGCGCCAGACATCCAGTTCCTGTGGAACGGCATTTACCATATGGAAAGTGTTTGGTTGGGTTACCTCGAACCGCTCAACGGCCTCATCCCCGATGAGCTACTCAAGGAGGCGGATGCAACCGTGCTCAGCATCTACCAGGGCAAGCAGTATCGGCTGGGTTGGTATGCTGCCTCCCCTATGTGGATCTACAACAAGGAGATGTTTGACAAAGCGGGCCTGAATGCGGATGAACCACCCACTACTTGGGAAGGGTTGCTGGAGACCTGTGACAAGCTCAAGTCCAAAGGGTTTACCCCCATCGTGGGTGGTCTGAAAGATGGCCCTTGGGGCGAGTGGTATATGGGGCACGCGCTCGGCCCGAATCTGGACAGCCCTGCTGAGGCGCTCCAGCTGTTCATCGGTGAGCTGGATTGGCGTGAACCCAAATACCATGAGCACTGGACCAAGCTGGAGCAACTTTGGAAAGCCGGTTATATGAATGAGGATATGAACTCAATCGATCTTTACCCGGGCATGGACTATTTCGGTGCCGGCAAAGGTGCAATGACCGCTATTGTCATCCCTACCTTGGGAAAGCAAGCCAGCATGTTAGGGGCGGAGAAAGTCGGATTGATGGTCTTCCCCGCAGGCGGCAAGGGTAAGATGAACAATAAACCCATCCGCGATCTGCAGGGACTGGGGATCTCCTCACAGAGTCAACATAAGGAAATCGCAGCAAAGTTTCTCGAGTTTCTGCACACCCCGGAGCGCGTCCAGGCCATTTGGACTGACTCGAAAGCACTGCCTACCGATGCCTCCTGGGATGGCTCCGCCATCGAGGATCCCCTGTTCCGTGAAGCTTGGAAGACCTGGGTAGCGAACCCGGACACCGTGCCTTACATTTCTAACTTGATGCCCGTGATGTTTTGGACCGACGCGATGTTCGTCAATTCGCAGAAGATCGTAGCCGGCGAGTACAATGGTGAACAGGCCGGCGAGAATGCTCAGGCAGTCGCGACCAAGTGGCGCGAGCAGAATCCAGACTTGCTGGAGCACTACCAAACCTGGGCAGAAGATTTGAAGCTGTAACTTCCTCTCCCCTTTTGCTTCTCCCCTTCCCTCAACCCTGAGGGAAGGGGAGCCCTATGATAGCCTTGGGGTGGACGGAGAGTGCACGAATTATGCTGCGTACGAAACCTTGGACTCCCTACCTGTATCTCGCACCGGTATCCCTGTTAATGCTATTCGTGTTTGGTTACCCTCTAGTGGCCATCTTCGACTTCAGCCTGCGGCGCATCCGGGGAGCCAGCGGCCCCTTCATCGGGTTGGAGAATTACCGCCAGATTTTCAAGGATGAAGTCTTTCAACAGGCAATTTTGCACAACGCGCAGCTGCTGCTGGCTGTGCCCATCCTGGTGTTGGTAGGCATCGTGCTGGCTGTGTTGCTCTACGAACGGGTAGCAGGTTGGCGAATCTATCGCACAATCCTCTTTGCTCCCTTTATCATCGCCATACCGGTTATCGGGATCGTTTTCAGCAACATGCTCTCCCTAAACGGTGCGGTTAACGAATTGTTGCGTGCAATGGGGTTGGATTTTCTGGCATTGGACTGGCTGGGAAGTGCCCAAATGGCATTGTGGTCAGTGATGGCAATTATCATCTGGCATGAAATGGGCTTTGGCGTGGTGCTTTTTCTGGCGCGACTACTGAGTCTCAACGAGGAGATTCAGGAGGCAGCCCGAATTGATGGCGCTGGTTGGTGGCAACGTTTGTGGTATGTCACCATTCCGCAACTCAAGGACGTCACAGAGTTCTATGCTGTGGTGAGTGTCATCACAATGCTGGCGTGGGTTTTTCCATTTGTGTATGTTATGACACGTGGTGGCCCAGGCAACGCCACACAAGTGATGGAGCTCTACATCTTCAACTTTGCCTTTCGCAACTCGTTACCAGGGATCGCCTCGGCTGTGGCAGTCATCCTGTTCCTGATCACGTTGGCGTTGATGATCCCTCTCTTCCAGCTGCGTGCTCGAACCGAAATGGAGGGAATCGAATGAGCACGCGAGAAATGCAGGCTACCTTAGAAGAGGTGCGCGGCGCGATGCGCATCAGCGTGTCGAGACGCCGATTCGACTGGTCGGTTATTATCAAGCAGCTGGTGCTGTTGCTGGCCGCCTTCACGGTTTTATTTCCTGCCTATTTCATGGTGATCACACCCCTCAAAACTCAAGAAGCTTACTCGTTCAGCAAGCTGGGATTTCCCACTCAGATATACTTGGGCAACTTTGAGACGGCATTGCGCGGTGGGCGCTTCTTCCTCTGGTTTGGCAATAGCATTATTTTATCAGTGGGCGCAGTAGCCCTTTCGACGTTCGTGGCCGCTATGGGAGCTTTTGCCACTTCACGGATGAACTTCCGCGGACGCAATTTGTTGCTCTCGCTCATTAGCTCTTTGATGGTGATCCC
>JBMFPH010000138.1:0-8736 GCA_049969215.1 Anaerolineae bacterium
TTGGGCGAAAGCTTCAGGGCATCCACCGCCTGGTTGATCGAGGCCAAGGCTAGGTTGTGCAGGCGCTCCGCATTCTCCGGATTGCGCAACACGGCAGCCAGGCGCGAGATCACATCGCCTCCGAAGACAGTCTGCTGATTGAGCGTGGCTGCACCAGCACACACCTCACCGTTATCCAACATGGTGAGAAAAGCGGCCACCGTGGTTGAACCCAAATCAATTGCTAGGCCAAGTGGCACATGAACATCGCGCTTGTAACGGTCGCTGGCGCGGAAGCTCTTGTTGGAGTAGACCACAATCGGCGCCAAGGTCACCCGCGCGTCCTCATACACACGCGCCCGACAGGCCAACCGGTAGTGCAGCGCTCGCTCGCCAGAGGTGAGGTGTTTCAGTTCGATCTCGTCAAAAGGGCTCAGACCTCCTTCGGCCAGCACCTTACACTTGCCACAGGTGCCGCGACCAGCGCATGGCTGCTCAAGCGGCAAGTCCGCCGCAATGATCACGTCACCCAACAGGCTGTCGCGCGCAGCAGGTAGCTCGCGCACCTCTTCCCCGTAGATAACCGTGACTTTAGGCATATTTGGAAACCTCGAATTGATCAACAGATCGTCAACGTGATTTTGCTATTTATTGGAGCCCTCAAAGATCGTTTCGCAAGTGTCTGGCACACCGACGGCGCATCTTTCAGCTCTCGTTTGTTGCGCGATGGAGCTCAACTCCTGGGTAGCTGGAACTGCTCTTGGGTGAGCTCACCACCTGGGGGCACCACCAGGAACTCCTCATCCGCTTGATCCAGCGCTGCGGCAACCTCGATCAGCCGTCGCACATAACGATCGGAGCCCATGATCTCCTCATAACGCATGCCCCATCGTTGGCAGAATTGGGCAATCTGAGTGACGCGCGGACGATACCTTTCCAGTTCTGCCTGCGTGTGTGCCACGAACACCAGTCTTCGATAATTGCGGTAGAGCTGATCCACCAGCCATTGGGCTGTCTCCGGCCCATACTGAGCGGCATAAATCTCATAGGTGGTCAACGGGTCGGTGCCGTAGCGGGCATCGTTCGTACCCGTGTGATTAATGCGCGATACGTCCGCCTCCAGCCATCCCCGCCCTAGATAGTAAGTGCCTGGCTCCTTGCGAAACTCCTCCAGGTACGCTTGGCGTGAGCCCAACAGAATGGCGATGCAGTCGTCCACCCGTGGCACGAGCAACACGTGCTTGCCTGCCCTGAGACCATGCAAGCCATTGCCGCATAGACCATAGGCCAGCACAATCAAGCTGGGCTGTTCGATACTATCGATAGCTTCCTGCAGGGTGCGTTGCATCGCTTTGGGTGTTACGTGCAACGCCATATCGAAGAATCGCACTTGGCTAGCTAAACCTTGCGGAAGCAGCTCTTGCAACATGTCCTGGAACACCGTGCAGGCAAATACGACAACCGGAAGTTTAACCTGTGCTTCCGTGCATTCCCCCATCTGTTCGTTTTCCACCTTTTGGCACATGGTAATACCTGTATTATCAGCTGAGAAGATCTTTCTCGCCACTTAGTTTAGCATGCTCTTTCTAACGCGGGCGCATCTGGTAGTTGGGAGCTTCTTTGGTGATAAACACCCCGTGGGGATGGCTCTCAATCAAGCCAGCTTGGGTGATGCGCACAAACCGGGCCTTTTCGCGCAGCTCTTGGAGATTGGCAGCGCCAACGTAGCCCATACCCGAGCGCAAGCCGCCCATCAACTGAAACATGTAATCCGCCAGTGGGCCTTTGTAGGAGACTTGTCCTTCAATTCCCTCCGGCACCAGCTTGCCGGCAGTGGTCAGCTGGCCACGCTCCACCGAATCTTGCGCCGAAAGGTAGCGATCACGTCCGTAGCCCTTCATCGCCGCCAGGGAGCCCATGCCACGATACACCTTGTATCGTCTGCCCTCCCACATCACGATCTCACCCGGCGATTCATCCAACCCAGCCAATAGAGAACCGAGCATCACGGCACTGGCACCGGCAGCTAGCGCCTTAACGATGTCACCTGAGTATTCGATACCGCCATCGGCAATCAGGGGCACCCCGCGCGGCACCGCGACCCGGGCACACTCGGCGATCGCAGTAACCTGAGGCACTCCCACTCCGGCGACCACGCGGGTGGTGCAGATGGAACCGGCACCGATACCTACCTTGATGCAATCGGCACCCGCTTCGATCAAAGCTTCCGTGCCTTCTGCCGTCACCACGTTACCTGCCAATACGGGCAAATGCGGGGCAATCATTTTGATGCGCCGTACCGCGCGCAGCACTGCCTCGGCGTGACCATGGGCAGTATCCACCGCCACGGCATCGACATCGACGTCCAACAGGGCTTCCAGGCGGTGTTCCAGATCGTGTCCCACTCCCACTGCGGCAGCTACCAGCAATCGGCCACGGCTGTCCACTGCGGCGTTGGGGAAGTCCTGTTTCTTGAGGATGTCCTTATAGGTGATCAGGCCCCGCAAGTTGAAATGTTCATCCACCAGTGGCAGCTTTTCGATGCGATATTTCTGAAGAATGCTCTTTGCCTCCTCCAGCGAGGTGCCCACTGGGGCGGTGATCAGCCCCTCACTGGTCATAAACTCACGCACCGGAGCATCGAGCTGGGTTGCAAAGCGAATGTCGCGGTTGGTCAGAATGCCCACCAAGCGGCCGTTGTCGGTGATGGGCACGCCGGAAATGTGATAGCGAGCCATGATCGCTTCCGCTTCCCCCAGTGTCGCATCCGGGGGCAGGGTGATTGGATCTACGATCATACCCGACATCGAGCGTTTTACTTTATCCACCTCAGCAGCTTGGTCTTCTGGACTCAGGTTACGATGGATTACTCCCAATCCTCCTTGGCGAGCCAATGCAATGGCCATACGCGACTCGGTTACCGTGTCCATCGCTGCCGAGAGGACCGGGATGTTCAGCTGGAGACGCTCGTGCAACCGGGCGCGCAAATCCACCTCCGAAGGCAGTACCTCGGTGTAGCCCGGCACTAATAAGACATCATCAAATGTCAGCGCCTCAGGTCCCAGCAAATCAACAAACTGCATGCCTTATCATCTCCTTCATAGAAAAAAGGTGTCCTGCTTTCACTTCGATTCATTGCCAGTCCAACGCGCCATGACGAGATTGCGCTCAGTCATTACATCGATTCGGGTGCCGAGACACCGATCAAGTGCAATGTGTTGGCCAACACAATTTTAGCAGCTTGCACCAGTTTCAGCCGGGCACGTCCTATATCGGCATGCTCGGCATCCTCCGAGACGACACGACACTCTTTGTAAAAGGTATGGAATGCGGTAGCCAGCTCTTGGGCATAGTGTGTCAGATGATGAGGACTCAGCGTTTCGGCACACAAAGCGACTATCTCTGGCAGGCGCACCATTTGGCGGATGAGAGATTGCTCGGCGGGATGAGTCAGCAACCGGACGTCCCCCCCTTCCGGTGAGAAGCCACGTTCTTGGGCATAACGGAAGATACTGGCGATGCGCGCATGACCATACTGCACATAGTATACTGGATTCTCACTAGATTGCTGGACGGCTAATGTCAGATCGAGCTCCATCTGGCTGTCGGCGGCACGTGTCAGGAGCATAAAGCGCGTTGCGTCGGCACCGATCTCCTCCACGACTTCGCGCAGCGTGATGATCTCACCGGTGCGTTTGCCCATGCGTACCAACTCACCGCCGCGCTTGAGCGTCACCAGCTGATAGAGGATGATGGTAATGCGCTCGGGGTCCAGCCCCAGCGCACGAGTCACCGCTTTCATGCGCGGCACATGCCCCTGATGGTCAGCGCCCCACACATAGATCGCCCGATCAAATCCACGTGTGACCAACTTATCCCACACATAGGCAATGTCGGAAGCAAAGTAGGTGGGCCGACCATCGGAGCGTACCACTACATTGTCTTTGTCTTGACCATTCTTAACGATAGCTTGTGTCTGCTGTTCCTCCGCTACCGGCCGATCTTCGCCTGAAGATCTTTGCGGCGTTTCGGTAAACCATACCGCTCCATCGCGGTACACCAGCCAACCCCCTGCGCTCAGCTGATTGAAGACGAGGCTGTACGTGCCATCTTCGTAGAGGCTGCGTTCCGACTTCCAGTTGTCAAAACGGATGCCCAGCGCTGCAGCATCCGCCTGGATGCTCGCCAGCATACGCTTTAGGCCTTCTTCACGCAGAGCAGCCAGAGCTTGACTGCGTTCCATCGTGAGGAAGCAATCCCCATACTCCTGTGCCAGCTGGTGCCCCATCTCCACCAAGTAACTGCCCGGATATCCTCCCTCCGGTAGTGGCTCGTCGCGCCCCAACGCCTGGACATAGCGGGCATATAAGCTGGCGGCAAAGAGGTCAATCTGCGTACCTGTGTCATTGATGTAATACTCACGGTGTACACGCCAGCCAGCTGCCGCTAGCACATTGGCCAACGCATCGCCCAAGACACCGTTGCGCCCAGAACCCACAGTGAGTGGACCAGTGGGATTAGCGCTGATATACTCCACCTGTACCGAACGCCCTTTGCCCAGGTCCACCTGTCCGAAGCGTTCCCCCTCAGTAAGAATGACCTCCACTTGCTGACTCAGCCACTGCGGCGCCAGACTAATATTAATAAACCCCGGATGCGCTGCTTCCACCTTCCCGATGAAAGGCGCTGGTGGCATACGCGCAATAACCCGTTGCGCAATGGCGAGCGGTGCCATCCGTGCAACGCGTGCCAAAGTCATACAGACCGGACTGGCGTAGTCGCCAAAGGTTTCATCTCGGGCACGCGTGACAGGGACTTCCGAGAGATCAAAGGAGGGAAGTTCTCCTTTTTTCTGTGCGGTGCGGATAGCTTTCGCGATCAGCTGAGCAATCTCATCACGAACCAAAACCATAAACACCTCGATGAATCAGTGGGTATCAACTCTCACCGGGTGCTCCAAACGTCCAGCCACCGGAGCGAGTTCAACGGGACACACGAATTGCATTGAGCTATCCCACAAGGGAATTGCGGTTTGGGTGCGCCATGATCATCTCACACGCCCAGGCCTCTGAGCAGGGCGCCAACCCCGTATGCCACACCGGCCGCCAGGCCGCCCACGAGGAGCATTTCCAGGCCACTGCGCAATGGATTCAAGTGGGTAACTAACACCTTAGCAGCTCCAAGGCCGAACAGGGCCGCTGCGGATAGGCCCGCGGCGACAGGAAATCTCACCTCATCCGGAATGGCGACCAGTAATCCGGCCAGGTAGATCAGCATCGGAACGGCACCAGCCAGCGCAAAGGCACCAAAAGTGGCCAGCGCGCTGTAGAGGGGCTTACGCTCATCTGGCAGTAATCCCAACTCTTCGACCATCATCGCTTTGATCCATAATTCCGGGTCACGCGTTTTGATCTCCACCAGGCGTTTTGCGTCCTCCTTCGAGTAGCCCTGTTGGCGGTAGATCTCGTAGAGCTCAGTGCGCTCTGCCTCTGGCATGTGTTCGACCTCCCAACGCTCGCGGGCCAGCTCGCGCTGATAGTATTCGCGTTCTGCCCGAGCGGACAGATAAGCGCCAGTCGCCATCGAGAAACCATCGGCGAACAGATTTGCCAGGCCGAGGATCAACACGACGTGGACACCCAGCTGGGCACCTGCCACGCCGCTCACCACGGCGAAGGTGGTTACAATGCCGTCCAGACCGCCATATACCATATCGCCAATGTAGGCGTGGCTGGCAGCACCATGTTCCTCAGCGTGTTCACGGCGCATCGAACGGGCAATGCGCTCTAAGGTGTGCGCTTCGCGCGCTGCTTCTAGGTCACGCTTCGCAAACGCACGACGCGCATCCTCCACCCGTTTAGAAATGCTCACCGGGGTACCATCTCCAACCAGTTCATACCTACCTCAACATCCACCTTGAGTGGGACAGCAAGCTGAAAAGCATTGCCCATGATTTCACGCACCAGGGGGATAGTCGCTTCGAGCTCCTCGTCTGGTACCTCCAACACCAGTTCGTCGTGCACCTGAAGTACCATGCGAGCGCGCATTACCCGCTCCTGAAGCGTCCGATGCAGCCGGATCATAGCGATCTTGATAATATCCGCCGCAGTGCCCTGAATGGGCATGTTGATCGCCTCGCGCTCGGCGCGTGCACGCTCAGGACCTCGCATCTTGGCCAAGCCGGGAAAGTAACGTCGCCGACCCAACAAGGTCTGCACGTATCCTTGTTCTGCTGCCAAACGCTTGGTTTGTTCAATATAGCGCAGCACGCCCGGGTATTTCTCGAAGTAGGTTTTGATGAACTTGCTCGCCTCCTGCTGGCTCATCCCAGTCTGCTGAGCTAACCCGAAGGCACCTTGGCCATAGCTGAGGCCAAAATTGACACTCTTGGCGATGCGACGCTGTTCCTTGGTCACTTCCGAGATGGGGATGCCCAATACAGCAGCCGCCGTAGCAGCATGGATGTCCTCATCCCGCATAAAGGCGCCCAGCAAGCCAGGGTCTTGCGATATGTGCGCCATCACGCGTAGTTCTACCTGAGAATAGTCAGCAGCCAACAATTGCCAACCCGGTTCGGCCACAAATGCACGGCGTACCTCACGCCCCACCTCGGTGCGGATGGGGATGTTTTGCAGGTTGGGGTTGCTGCTCGAAATGCGTCCGGTGACGGTGCCGGTCTGATTGAAAGAAGTGTGCACACGCCCGGTGCGTGGATTGATCAGCTGGGGCAGCGCATCCACATAGGTGCCCTTGAGCTTGGTTAGCTGCCGTTGTTCCAGAATGAGATCGATGACGGGATGATGTCCGCGCAACGATTCCAGTACGTCCGCCGCTGTCGAATAGTACCCGCTTTGGTTCTTGCGCAAACCAGTGGTGGGCAGGTTGAGCTTGACGAACAGGGCGTCTGAGAGCTGCTGGGTCGAATTGACGTTAAAACGGTAGCCCACCCATTCATAAATCTCTTCCTCGATCGCCTTCAGGCGTGTGTCGAGATCGCGCGACATCTGGCGCAGTACCTCGACGTCCAGCCGTACCCCGGTGCGCTCCATGGCTACCAAAACGGGCACCAGCGGCATCTCCACTTCGTTGAAGAGAGCTTCCTGACCTCGCCGGCGCAGATCGCTTTGTAAACCATCCACCAAGCGACGTGTCATATCCACATCGGCGCAGGCGTATGCTGCGGCGCGTTCCAATGACACCTGATCCATCGTGATCTGCTTGCGGCCAATGCCGATGAGATCGGTAATCTCGGTCATATCGACGCCCAGGCGATTCCATGCGAGGTTTTTCAATCCCAGGGCTCCGGCAGGATCGAGCAACCACGCGGCGATCATAGTGTCGAAAAGCGCTCCATGCGTCTCTACACCATGCTGCGCCAGCACGGTGATGTCGTACTTAGCGTTGTGGGCGATCTTAGGCAATCGTTCATCGACGAATAACGGGCGTAGAATGTGCAACACATCCTCTCGCGGCAAACACAGCGTCGGTGAGACGACAGGTACATAGCTGGCGTGCCCGGGGCCATCGGTCAACGCAATGCCGACCAGATCGGCGGCGATGGCGTCGGTGGAGGTCGTCTCCACATCGAAGGTCAGACTCTCTGCCTTTTTCAGCTGATCGACCAGTTCGGTGAGTTCAGCGAGTGAACAAATCGTCCGGTACTGGGGCTTTTCGGCCACGCTGAACGGTGCAGATGGCGTCTCAACTGCACTTGGCGCGGCACCCTCAAACATTTCCAGCTGTACGCTGGCGGGCGAAATAATCGGAGTTGCTAGGCGAGCTGGGCGGCCAGGGATGCGGTTGAGCAGGCTGCGAAACTCCAGTTCTTGGAAGAGACGTACCACTTCGTTGACGTCGAAATCGCGCGTGCGACAACTCTCTAGATCGAGGCGAATGCCTGGCACATCGGTCTTGATGCGCGCCAGGGCTCGCGAGAGAAAGGCCACATCACGCCCTGCCTCAAGCTTGGCACGCTGACCAGGAGGCAGCTCATCCAGGTGCGCATAGAGTTCCTCCAGTGTGCCATATTTTTGGATGAGCTGGATGCCTGTCTTCTCGCCGATACCTTTGACGCCTGGGATATTGTCACTGGGATCTCCCACCAGGCCTTTCAGCTCAATCAGCTGCGCCGGAGAGAGACCATAGCGGGCGCGCAGTTCCGCCTCATCATACAGCTTGCGTTCGCTGAAGGTTCTGCCCGAAATGAGCACTTTGACACGCGGTCCGATCAACTGGAAGGCATCACGGTCACCCGTCACAATGAGGGTTTCGATGCCCTGTGTGGTAGCTTGCTTGGCCAACGTTCCCAACACATCGTCAGCCTCGTAGTTCTCGGCGGTGAAGACAGGGATATTAAATGCGCGCACCAACTGCTCAACACGCCGCATCTGTGAGGTCATGTCCTCCGGCATCTTCTCGCGGGTTGCCTTGTACTCAGGATATTGGTTATGGCGAAAGGATGGCCCAACGTCGAAAGCTACCGCCAGGTAGTCGGGCTTGTATTCCTCCCATAGACTGAGCAGCATTAGGGCGAAGCCATATACCGCATGGGTCGGCTCGCCGGCACGCGTGTGCATACTGGTGTTCGACAGGGCAAAATAGGCACGGTACGCTAGCGCATGCCCGTCAATCAATGCCAGGATGGGCGGTCGCTCTGGACGCGTATCCGCCGTTTTTCCCTCCATAGCACTCCCCCTTTCCAGTGTCTGCCCTGTAGGATATTTGAAATTGTACTGCTGTGGAGGGCGAAAGTCAACG
>JBMFPH010000139.1:0-8730 GCA_049969215.1 Anaerolineae bacterium
CGCCTATTTTGCCGCCGTACTCCGGCTCGAGAAGCTTGGGAGCAGGATACTTGTAAGCTGCTTCCGGTGGCCCAGCAGCTTCCGATGTCTCAGCAGGTACAGGGGTATCCGTCGGTACACGTCGCGGAGTTGGCGGAGGCTCCGGAGTTGGGGTGGCCGTAACTACAATAATGATCGGTGTGGGCGTGGGAGGCTGCTCGATGATCAGCATCGGCGTCTCCGTGGGAACCGTTGTGGGTGTCGGCGTATCGGTAGGTATCGATGTCGCGGTGAGCGTTGCCGTGGGCGCCGGGGTTGGTGTCTCGGTGGACGTCGGCGTCGGCGTGGTGACGACACCGCCTAAGCCAGCCGGAAGGACTTGGGCAAGCCATTGTGTTGCCACTTCATTGCTGCCCACGAGCCATGCAATACCCCAAATGGACACAGCACAGCATGCAATGACCAAAAGCGTTGCCGCGATAGCCAGGAGCGGCGAGATTGGCCGCCGTTCTTCCTCTGCCATCTCCTCGGTTGGTCGTGGGACGCGTGTCGGCATAGGTTTGGGCGCAGGTGTTTTGGGCGCACCCGGTTTCACAGTTGGTCGCGCAGTCGGTGTTGGCTTTGGAGCGGAAGGGCGTGCCGCGCGAGACCTCGCTACGACAGCGGGTTGGGGTGGGCGCGGTGGCGGAGGTGGAACAAGTGTCGGTGCAGCCGGCTCAGCCCGTGGAGGTGAAGGCGGCACCGGTGCAGCCGGCTCAGGCCGCCGAACGACCGCCTCCGGGATCGAAGTAGGCGCGGTGGGCATTTCCGGACGCGGTGGTGCCACTTCAGGAAGCTCCGGTTTTGACACCGGCGACCAACCTTCATCCATAGCTGCCAGCTCTTTGCGCAGCGCCTCGATCTCTTCTAAGCTGCTCGCTCCCTCGGGAGCTGATTCGGACACCCCTGCAGGTGCTTCCGCCTCCCTCGGGAAGATGCCGACATCACGGGTCGGCGCCGATGGCACAGGCTGGTCGGACAAGGACGCTTTTTCCCCTATCACAACACCCAGGATCCGTTCGATGGTTGCGGTGTCAAGCCCCTCCCATTCGCTTCCTGGAAATAGGTGATCGTTAGGGCTATCTGGTCGGACGACCAGCCACGCGATTAATGCGCGTTGCGTTTGTTCATCTAATATGAGCTCCTGAGGTCTTTCTGGAGTTTCACCCAGGGCATAGGCGTCTGCCACCAGCACCAGAGAGCGCGTCGCCAGGTGAACGTCGTTCAGCCTGAGCGTAGAGATCTGCTGCGGCGTCAGGCCAAGACCGCTGTTCAGCGCCCTTATCGCGTCATCACGGGTCTTTTCCAACAATGATCCAGCTTCTTCAGCCATAACGATTTCCAGTCCTAAGCATTTCCTCGGCAAAATGTGCCGTGTTCATCTTTTCTTGCGGCGAGATAACAGGATGAATAGCAGCACTCCGGTCGTGACCTGCCAGATCCAGGCGACGTCGCCGGGTCCACCCGGTCCGGTACAGGGTCGCGTGCGCAGTATCTTAATCAGTTGCAGGTCATGCGTAGCAGCGGCTAGCTCCTCATTGGTCATCAAGTGAGGCTCAAGCCCGGCAGCGCGGGCGAACACGCCACTGTGCAACAGCACCTGTCTCAGCAAGGGAATGCGCAGCCGTGGATCGGTCACCTCCTCGGCGAGGCCGGCCCACCAGCTGTCCGGCAGCCATATCTCCACCTCTGGGTTGGTGTTGACTTTATGCTGCCAGCCACATCGATCTCCAAAGGTGGGCAAGCAATATACCTCCCCATCTATCAGGGCATAATGGGCCGGTATTCGGTGATAACGGCTGCCTTTGCGCGCGGTATGCCCTAAGATCAGCATCTGCCCGACCAGCGGTGACCACACAGGCGCCCAATGTCCCAGCCCCAGCCGCCACGCGAACACGATCAATCCGCTGAAACGTGCCCAATTGACCGACCACTTTTGACCGATGGCTGGATGCGTGCGGTTCATCGTGTAAGCGTTCCCTCCATCTCTCTTCCGCTCTTCTGACTCACGACACAGCGCTGCTGGTCACCGCATCAACACGGCAGATTGTGGATTTCATTGTAAACGCTAAACGCGCATTCGTGCAAGTATCCTGAATGGCGCACTGCAAGGAGCCAGGTGCAGGCACACTTGACCGATGCACCGGCGTGCAATATAATGGATTCAGATAGTGAGATGATGTTGCACAATATGACACGCTCTCTGAGCGGTGTTCAATCGGTGTTACGCGCGATCCGCTTGCTCAAGATGTTCACCGATGCACATCCTGAGTGGCGACTCAAAGACTTGGCGCGCGCGGTCGAGATGAACAAAGCGACCACGTATCGGTTGCTGAGCGCCCTGGAAGCGGAAGGCTTGCTCATGCGCGACACACGCACTGGCGCCTATCGGCTGGGCCCCGAAATCATCGCGCTGGGTGGACGGGCCTTGCGCTCAAACGATTTGCGCTCTGCCGGCTATGCCGAACTGGAGTGGCTCGCCTCTGCTGCTGGTGAGGCGGCCACGTTGGAAATCCTGGTGGATGACCAGGTGCTCATCCTGGAAGAGATACCGGCCAGCCACCTGCTGGCACCATGGCAGACCATTGGCACGCGCCATCCCGCCCACGCGACTTCGACCGGCAAGCTGCTCTTAGCTTTCCTGCCGCCACACGAGCGCACCGCCCACCTGCATCCACCCTTGCAACGTCTCACCGAGAAGACCATCATCGATCTCGAGGCACTGGAAAAGCAAATGGCGCTCATCCGGGCACAAGGATACGCCACAGCGATGGAAGAGCTCGAGGATGGCTACGTGGCCGTCAGTGCTCCCATACGCAATCACGATGGTGAGGTGGTCGCTGCCGTCTCGATCGGTGGCCCGATCACCCGCTTGAACGCCGGCCGTCTGCCCGAATACATTGACTTGGTGCGGCAGGCGGGTCGGCGCATCTCGGAACGCCTTGGTTTCAGGGAGTATCTCTTAGAATCAGCGCAACACGCAGGCGCAGGCGCCGCGAAAGGAGAAAGGAGGATGTGATGATGAGGCAGCATACGAAGGATGTCCTAGCCCACACAGATGAGAGGGTGGGCGCTCCCCAAGTTGCACGCAAGATCGCCCGTTTGGATGTACCCGGCCCGAAGGCACGCGTGCTGATCAGCCGCGACGCTCGGGTGATTTCACCTTCCTATCCACGTGATTACGGATTTGTGATGGCATATGGCCGTGGTTGTGAGGTCTTCGACGTGGATGGCAACCGCTTCCTGGATTTCGCAGCAGGTATCGCGGTCAATTCCACCGGGCATTGCCATCCCCATGTCGTGCAGGCGATTAAACAACAGCTCGAGCGGTTCATTCACATTTCGTCGGATTACTATCACGAGCTTTGGATCCAGCTGGCCGAAAAGCTCGACGATCTCGCACCCTTCGAAGAGGAAGCGATGTCGTTTATGACCAACTCGGGCACAGAGGCCATCGAAGCTGCCATCAAATTGGCGCGCTATTATACAGGCCGTCATCGTTTTATCGGCTTCTTGGGCGGCTTTCACGGGCGGACGATGGGTTCGTTGGCGTTCAACGGCAGCAAGGTATCCCACCGCTCCGGCTTCTTCGGCACGATGCCGGATGTGGTGCATGTCCCCTTCCCCGATCCTTACCGCCCCGTGCTGGCGATGCAGCCGGACGACGAGGATTATGGTGAGACCGTGGTGAATTATATCGAGCAGGTCATTTTCCAGCGGCTGGTGCCACCCGACGAGGTGGCTGCCGTGCTGGTCGAGCCGATTCTAGGTGAGGGGGGATATATCGTCCCGGCGAATAGCTTCTTCCCCCGTCTGCGCGCCCTGTGTGACCGCTATGGCATTCTGCTCATTGCGGATGAAGTGCAATCCGGTGTAGGGCGCACAGGTGAATGGTGGGCGATCGAGCATTGGAATGTCGAGCCAGATATTGTGTGCACCGCAAAGGGGATCGCCAGCGGGATGCCTCTGGGCGCCGCCATTGCGCGACGCAGACTGATGACGTGGCCACCCGGCAGCCATGGCAACACCTATGGTGGAAACCCGTTGGCTTGCGCAGCGGCACTTGCCACTATTGAAGTCATCGAAAAAGAGGGGCTGCAAAACGCTCGGGAACAGGGCACTTACGCCCTGCAGGTGCTCAGGGAGATGGCTGCGCGCCATCCGAGCATCGGCAATGTGCGCGGCAAGGGCCTGATGATCGGGATAGAGCTGGTAAAGGATAAGGCAACGCGCCAGCCCGCTCAAGAGTTGCGCGATCGCGCCGTGCACCTGGCGTTTGAGCATGGGCTGTTGGTACTGGGTTGTGGCACAAGCGTCATCCGCATAGCGCCTCCGCTGATCATCTCGCGCGCCGAGATGACAGAGGGCTTGCAAATCATGGATTACGCCCTCACCAAGGCAGAAGAGGAGTTGCTATAGCGCCTCAGCCGCGGTGAAACACCATTTGGGTGAGGTCTTGCTCCGCCTGGTGGATTTTAGCACGATAAATATTCAGCTGGCGCTCGAAGGACGAGAGCGGATACGCCGCTTTATACCCGGCGATCATCTGTTTCAGCCATTCTTCGACCACCGCCGGGTCAACGCCGCGATATGAGCCGGTGAAGCAGATCTGATCCAGCGGCAGCTTGGGTGGCATGGGCGGATAAGGTCCTTTGGCGTAACCGAAGACGATGGTCATCAGCGGAAAGACACCATCCGGCAGCGCCAGTTTCTCCTTCAGATAGCCGGCATCCAGGAAGCCGGTGCGCCCCGTCTCCGACAACATCACCGACGAAACGCCCAAAGCCTCAGCGGCCAAGTTCATGGTCATTGCGGCCAACGAGGCATTAATCACTGCCACCGTGTAGGAGACGAGCGGGCTGTCGGCGAACATTTCCGCGATGGGTTTGTTCCAGTGCGCGTCCCCCAGCACGATCACGGCACGCTGCCCGCCGAAGGGGATGGGACGCCTGAAGCACTGTTTCCACGACTCGGCAGTGAAAATGGCAAATGCCCACGTCTGCAAGTTGACCGTGGAAGGCGCCAACCGTCCCGCCTCCAGGATGGCGGCAAAGACGTCATCGGGGATCTCGCGTTGGTTGAAGCGGCGCACGCTGCGACGCCTGAGGATTGTCTCGAGCAACGGATTGTCCTGCAATGTCGGCGGAACGTGCGGCTTCGCCTTCAGGATGCGCGCAATGGCGCGGACAAAATCGAGCAAGTTCACCTTTGGGAGCATTTCTTGAACACCGTTGTATGCATAATGGAACGCAGTGCGGGTGGCATGCCCAACGCCAGGATCAGCACGCCAGCGAGCAAGCTGATCACCCCACCGATGATGCGGGGTGGGGTGCTGCCCATCCGCAACACCAGGTGGTGCTCACCCGCTGGTACATCCACCGTGATCAGCCCATAAGGCGGTTCGTGGCGATGGGGGATAGACATCCCGTTCAACCATACCTGCCAACCCGGATAGTCATACGTGTAAAACTGCACGACGACCGGCGTCGTGGCACGCACCCGTATCTCGTCGGATGCCCCTCCGTGGCGCAGCGTCTCGACTTCACCTTCGCCCTGGATGATGGCGGCCACTTGTAGAGGTTCACCGGCCATATACTGGGCTTCCATAGGGCTGCTGGAGGGCTGTTGTTCGGTATATGCCACCATGGCGACGCGGTCAGCGGGCGAGAAACGATCCCAGCGCACGACCGCCTGAGGGGACTCACGCCACTCTTCCACTTCAGTATATTGGGGCAGGGTATAGGCAAAAGACGGCAGCACAATCACCCAACACAGGACATAGACCGCGAGCGGCACCCGCGTCGCGGCACGGTCCTCTGATGGCGGTCTCTTCCCTGTGCTAGGGGCATTTTGGCGCTGCGCACGTGGATCGACGAGGGCATCTCCCACCCGAGCCGCCGTTATCGAGAGCGCAAAGGTCAGCATTCCCAGCAGACGCCACGGGAACTGCACCAGACTGGCGATGGGCAACCTCTCCCACAGTGCCTCCGATGCAGGCGACATCAACCAGATGGCCGGCGCTGCCACGACCAGCATAAAGAGCGCTATGCTGCGCGACCAGGTTGACCTTTGATTCTCAACCCTCTCTGGATGCGACGCGCCGTGCTGACCGGAGCGGCCGCGGATCAAGTCACCGACCGTCAGCCAGCTGCCTATCAGGGCCAATGCCACCAATGCAACGCCCAGCTGAAACGACATTCCATCCTGCAGGCCAGGGCCAGAGTAACCATATCCCCACACCGGTGATAACAGCTGCGAGGGATAGACAAAATGTTGCCGATAGTCATAACTATATGCCGTCCATTGCTCCACTTTCACGTACTGCAGCTCCGTCACCAGGGGCAACAAATAGACAGCAGCCAACCCCAGCCCCAACAACGCCGCAGCCAGCGCACGGCCCAGTGGTAGCAACCATAACGTGATGAACCGATGTCGGTCATCGCCGTGGAAATGGCGTTGGGTCCATCCGTTCAGCAACGCCAGGAAAAGGACATAGACGCCTATGAAAGGGGTCAACGTGAGCAGAGAAGCGTGGTGGGTCAATGCCAGCAAGCCGTAGGAGAGCCCAGCCCACGCCAGGCGCGTCCCGCTGGGATGTCGCACCAGACTGGTGAACGCCCACATCACCACAGGGAGCAGAGCCAGCGCCACGTATTCGGGGAATGCGCTGCGCACGTAGATCTCCAGCAGGTGGAAGGGTGCCCACATATAGAGGACGGCACCCACAACCCCCGCCGACGAGCCCATGAGCTGCGTCAGAAAGCCGCACATCGCGATCCCACCAACTATGGTAGCGAGAATGTACATCCCTTTGACCGCTTCCACGAAGCTCAATCCCATCAAATGCAGCAGCTCTGCGGCATAGAAAGCGAGCGGCGCATACAGGTTGAAGAGGGGATAGCCATAACCAAAGGCAAAATCGGGCGACCAGCGTGGCCACAGGTACCCGTCGCGCAATGTCTGATCGAACTCGACCAGGAAGAAGACGCTGTGCGGCGCATCGTGCGCGTTGAAGAAATAGGCGGGCGACAGCAATGGCAGCCAAATGAACACCGAGAAAAGCAGCACCATCGCATAAGGCACTAGTCGGAACCGGAACGATGCGCGCATAGAGTATTCCCGCCAAGACTCGCTCAGCACTTTGTGGTCTATAGTAGCATGGGTGCGGGGATGTCACAATCTCGTGGGCCTCGGTGCGTTCACATCAGATAAGCCAGCAGCACCGTGAGGGTGGCCATGCTGGCAAGGGTGGTCAACAGGATGGTCGCAGCGACGAACCGGGCGTCACCGCCGAAAAGTGTCGCCAACACACTGCTCATCACCCCACTGGGCATTGCTGCCTGCAGGATGCTCACCTGACGCGTCAGGTCGGAGACCCCCAGTAGAGCAGCCCAACCGATTGCGAGCAGCGGTCCGACGACCAGACGCACGAAGACCGCCAGGATCAAGGGGGTCAAATGGCGCGTGAGCGAGGTGCGCGACAGCTGCAAACCCAATACGATTAGCATAAAGGGCACCGTCGCCTGACTGAGAAGGCCCACGGCGCGCTCCAACGGGAGCGGTAACGCGGCGCCCGTTGTGTTCAGGACAAATCCGATCACCATCGCGTAGATCAAGGGTGACTTGAACACGTTCCCCAGCGCCTGACGCACGGTACCGGTACCGCGCGAGGCGACGTAGATGCCCACCGTATTCGTCCACACTGAGGAAGCCAGGAAGAAGATCACCGCCCGCTGCAAGCCTTCCTTGCCGAAAGCGAAGTCGCTGACCGGCAATCCGTAGTTGCCCGTGTTCAGGAGCGCCACCGTCAGGATGAAGCCGGTGGCCAGTTCGCGTTCGAAGCGCAATGCGCGCGCGATGCCCATCCCGAGCAGGACCATCGTCAAGCTGTTCAGGAAAGCCATCGCCACGATTTGCCAAACCTCGCCTGCCTGCAATGTGGAGTGCGCAATGCTATCCAGCACGAGGCTGGGGGTGAGCAGGTAAACGGCGATGCCAGAAAGGGCCCGTGCATCGGGTCGAAAGTGGCGGTCGATCAGGGCGGACAGACCAGCGATGATGAAAATGGGTGCGATGATGTTGGCAGCGATGCTGAAGAAGGACGGCGAGGTCATTCACGAACCCATAACGGATGGCGGTGGATGGATTGCCGGGCTCGCGCCGGAGCGTGCCCGGTCAGCGGGGTTGGTGTTAGTCCACCTGCTGATGCAATGTGTTGAGAAACTCTTCGTTGGTAGCGGTTCTGCGCAGGCGCTCCAAGATGAGCTCCAGCGCCTCGTTGCTGCCACCAACCGCCTGGATCATATGGCGCAGCGTCCAGATGCGATTGAGCGTCTTCTCATCCAGCATCAGCTCCTCGCGGCGGGTGCCGGATCGCTCGATGTCGAAGGCGGGGAAGATGCGGCGCTCGGCCAGCTTACGGTTGAGGTGCAACTCCATGTTGCCGGTGCCCTTGAACTCTTCATAGATGACGTCGTCCATACGACTGCCGGTGTCGATCAGGCACGTGGCGATGATGGTCAAGCTGCCACCCTCCTCGATGTTGCGCGCCGCTCCGAAGAACCGTTTGGGCGGATAGAGTGCCGCGGGGTCGATACCGCCTGACAGCGTGCGTCCGCTGGGCGGTACCACCAGGTTGTAGGCGCGCGTCAGCCGCGTAATCGAGTCCAGAAGGATAACCACATCGCGCCCGCACTCCACTAACCGCTTGGC
>JBMFPH010000140.1:0-8664 GCA_049969215.1 Anaerolineae bacterium
CACCCGACCGCCCCATCCTGCGTGGCACTGCCCAGAACCCCGACGTCTTCTTCCAGGCGCGCGAGGCGATCAACCCCTTCTACCTGGCGTGTCCGAAAGTGGTGCAGGAGACGATGGATCGCTTTGCCCGTTTGGTAGGCCGTCAGTATCACCTGTTCGATTACTCTGGCGCCCCGGATGCTGAGCGCGTCATCGTCGTGATGGGTTCCGGCGCCGTGACCGCCTCGGAGACAGCGCAATACCTGATGGAACGCGGCGAAAAAGTGGGCGTCGTCACCGTGCACCTCTATCGCCCCTTCTCTGTCGCCCACTTCCTGCAGGCGCTGCCGCCCACCACGCAGGTCATCGCCGTCCTGGATCGCACCAAGGAACCCGGTGCCGCCGGCGAGCCGCTCTACACCGACGTGGTGACGGCAGTCGCGGAGGGCATGGCGCAGGGCATCGCCCCCTTCGAGAAGATGCCACGCATTATCGGCGGCCGTTACGGACTCTCTTCGAAGGAATTCACCCCCGCGATGGTGAAGGGTGTCTTCGACGAAATGTGCAAGGAGCAGCCGAAGAACCACTTCACCGTGGGCATCACCGACGACGTGACCCACACGAGCATCGAATATGACCCCTCGTTCGACATCGAGAGCGAGGACACAGTGCGGTGCGTCTTCTTCGGGTTGGGCTCCGATGGCACGGTGGGCGCCAACCACAACTCTATCCGCATCATCGGCGAGGAGACCGACAACTACGCACAGGGCTACTTTGTGTACGACTCGCGCAAGGCGGGCACGGTCACCATGTCCCACCTGCGCTTCGGCCCGCGGCCGATCCGGGCGCCCTACCTGATCAACAAAGCGAACTTTGTGGCGTGTCACCAGTTTCCTTTCCTTGAGCGCTTTGACATGCTCAAGTACGCCATGCCGGGCGCCGTGTTCCTGCTGAACAGCATCTACGGACCGGACGAAGTGTGGGATCACCTGCCGCGCGAGGTGCAGCAGGATATCATCGAGAAGCGCCTGCGCTTTTACGTGATCGATGCCTACGAGGTGGCGCGCCGCACCGGCATGGGCGGGCGCATCAACACCATTATGCAGACCTGTTTCTTCGCCATCAGCGGAGTGCTGCCGCGCGAGCAGGCCATTGCCGCGATCAAGGAGACCATCCGCAAGACGTACGGCAAGCGCGGAGAGGAAGTTGTGCAGCGCAACTTCAACGCGGTTGATCAAGCACTGGCCAACCTGTACGAGGTGAAGGTGCCTGACAAAGTTACCAGTACCTTCACGCGCCGACCGCCGATGCCCCCCGAGGCGCCCGAGTTTGTGCGCGAGGTATTGGGCGCCATCGTGGCCGGTGAGGGTGACCGACTGCCGGTGAGCGCGATGCCGGTGGACGGCACTTTCCCCACCGCGACGACCCGCTATGAGAAGCGCAATATCGCGCTGGAGATCCCGGTCTGGGAGCCCGATATCTGCATCCAGTGTGGCAAGTGTGTCCTGGTGTGCCCGCACGCGGTGATCCGCGCCAAGGTTTACGATCCCTCATACCTGGTTAAGGCGCCGCCCACCTTCCGTTCCACCACGGCGAAGTTCAAGGAAGTGCCCAAGGACATGCGCTACACTCTGCAAGTCGCGCCGGAGGATTGCACCGGCTGTGCGCTTTGCGTCGAAGCGTGTCCGGCCAAGGATAAGACCCAACTGGGCCGCAAGGCGATCAATATGGCGCCGCAGCCGCCCATCCGTGCTCAAGAGCGTGAGAATTGGGAGTTCTTCCTCTCCCTGCCCGAAGTAGAGCACGGACGCTTTAGCTTCACCACGGTTAAGAATGTGCAGCTGCTACAGCCCTTGTTTGAGTTCTCCGGCGCGTGCGCCGGCTGTGGTGAAACCCCGTATCTCAAACTGATGACGCAGCTCTTCGGCGACCGCGTCATCGCGGCGAATGCCACCGGCTGCAGCTCCATCTACGGTGGTAACTTGCCTACCACCCCGTGGGCGGTCAACGCCGAGGGGCGCGGACCGACCTGGTCCAACTCGCTCTTCGAGGACAACGCCGAGTTCGGCCTGGGCATGCGCCTGACGCTGGACAAGCAGCTGCAATATGCGCGCGAGCTGTTGCCTCAGTTCGCCGCTCAGGTGGGCGAGCAACTCGTGGATGAGCTGCTGAACGCCGATCAATCGGACGAGATGGGCATCCGCAAGCAACGCGAGCGCGTCGCCCTGCTGAAGCAGCGCTTGCAGGAGAGCACCCACCCGCGCGCTCGAGACCTGCTCGCCCTGGCCGATGTGCTGGTGCGCAAGAGCGTCTGGATCATCGGTGGCGATGGCTGGGCGTATGACATCGGCTACGGCGGCCTCGACCACGTGCTCGCTTCGGGCCGCGATGTCAATGTCCTGGTGCTCGACACGGGCGTCTACTCCAACACGGGAGGACAAGCTTCCAAGGCCACGCCGCGTGCCGCTGTCGCCAAATTCGCCGCGCAGGGCAAGGACCGGCCGCGTAAGGACCTGGGACTGATGGCCATCGCCTATGGTAACGTCTATGTAGCGAGCGTGGCAATGGGCTACAACGACCAGCAGACGCTCCGCGCTTTCCTGGAGGCAGAATCCTATCCCGGACCTTCGCTGATCATCGCCTACAGCCACTGCATCAACCATGGCATTGATATGCGCAAGGGTCTGGAGCAGCAGAAGCTGGCGGTGCAGAGTGGACTGTGGCCGGTGTACCGCTATGACCCGCGCTTGATCGAGCAGGGCAAGAACCCCCTGATCCTGGAGTACAAAGGACCACAGATCCCGTTGGAAGAATACGCCTACAAGGAGACACGCTTCCGCATGCTGCTGCAAAGCGATGAAGCGCGTGCCGAGGCCCTGCTGCAGCAGGCCAAGCAGGACGTCCTGGCACGCTGGAATTTCTATCAGCAACTTGCCGCTATGCGCTATGGAGATGGCGCGGAACAACCTGTTGAAGCGCTCGCGCACGTAGAAGGGTGATTGCATCATGGCCGATCTCAGCACAACCTACTTAGGACTGCAGCTGAAGAACCCGCTGGTCGCTTCCGCTTCGCCGCTCTCCGAAAAGGTGGAGACCGCGCGTCAGCTGGAAGAATCCGGCATCAGCGCGATTGTGATGTATTCCCTGTTCGAAGAACAGATCATCCACGAGAGCCTGGAGCTGGATTACTATCTGGAACGGGGCACTTATGCCTATGCCGAAGCGCTGACATACTTCCCCGATGTGGGCCGCTACGCGCTGGCGCCGGACAAGTATCTCGACAAGATCCGTGAGCTCAAGCGCAACCTGAGCGTGCCGATCATCGCCAGCTTGAACGGCGCTTCGCTCGGCGGTTGGGTGAAGTACGCCCAAAAGATCGAGAACGCTGGCGCCGATGCATTGGAGCTTAATATCTATTATCTGGCCGCAGATCCGAACATGACAGCGGCTGAGCTGGAGGATCGCTATGTGCAGCTGGTGCAATCGGTGCGCTCCAGTGTGCGCATCCCGTTGGCGGTCAAGCTGAGCCCCTTCTTCACCGCGCTGCCTCATATGGCCCAGCGATTGGTCGAGGCCGGTGCCAATGGCTTGGTGCTGTTCAACCGTTTCTACCAGCCCGATTTCGACCTGAAGGCTCTGGAAGTGGTGCCCAACCTGACGCTCAGCCGACCGGAGGAGTTGCGCCTGCCATTGCGCTGGATCGCCATTTTGTATGGTCGTGTGAAAGCGGATTTGGCGCTCACTACCGGTGTGCATAGTGGTCAGGACATCGCGAAATCCATCCTGGCCGGCGCTGCGGTGGCCATGACTACTTCGGCGCTGCTCCTCCACGGCGTAAAGCATGCCACCACCATGCTGGCCGAGTTGCAACAGTGGATGGAAGAGCACGAGTACGCTTCGGTGACACAAATGCGGGGCGCCATGAGCCAGCAATCGGTGGCGGAGCCGGCGGCCTTCGAACGTGCTAACTACGCCAAGGTGTTGAGCTCGTTCGACCTCAACGCCATCAGCATACGAGAACGCTAGACGCGCCGCGTTGAGCCGGGGAAGAACAGCGCAATAACGTCCAGATTGATGCAATGTCCGCCACGTGCAGAACGTTGCTGTGGCGGACATCATTTTCCGCGTACAGTGATCCCGTGGCACCCAGGTGCAGAAAAATCGTCGAAGCTTATTCAGGCGCGCTTCGCTTGCGCTGCGGCAGGGCAGGCGGTTTGCGCCGCTCATCCCACAGGTGGCGAATCGCCAGGATGGGGTGGGTGTAGAGCATACGCGGCCCGGCATAGCGCATGACGCGGCGGATTTCCTCGCGCATCGACGGTTTATAGCAGTGCACCGGGCAACGTGCACACGTGGGTTTCTCTGCGCCGAAGGGGCATTTATCCAGCCGCTGCAGGGCATACTGGAGCAGAGCCTGACAGGACGCGCATAATGCCTTGTGCCCCCCGTGCTGGTCACGACAGTAGATGCGAATCATTGCGGCGATTGTTTTCTTCTCTCGTTCGATGCGTCCCATGGGCGTGCTCCGCTGAGCGTAGTTTACTTGATTGACCCCATTTGTCAAATAGATGGGGCGAGGTGGACGTTTACCGCAGAGCACGCGGAGAGCGCGGAGACGATATGGAAAAACTCTGCGCGCTCCGCGGTGGAAGATAATCCGCTCCTTCACGGTCACGACTCGGATCGGGGCATTCAATAGCTGCAGAGGCAGTGAAGTGGGCGCTTAACCCGCACGACCAGTGATGTAGTTCTCCGTTAAGGGGTGGGACGGGTTGGTGAAGATCTTAGCTGTGGAATCGAATTCGACCAGTTCACCCAGCCAGAAGAAACCGGTCCATTCGGACACCCGTGCCGCTTGTTGCATGCTGTGGGTGACGATCACGATGCAGTAATTCACTTTGAGCGTCTGCATCAGCTCCTCGATCTGAAGCGTCTCGATGGGATCTAACGCCGAACACGGCTCATCCATCAGGATCACCTCCGGTTTAACGGCAATGGCGCGGGCAACACACAGGCGTTGTTGTTGCCCCAGCGAAAAACTCAATGCGTCCTGATGGAGGTGATCCTTGACCTCCTCCCATAGGCCAGCACCACGCAAGCTCTCCTCCACAATGTCATCGAGCTGCGCCTTGCTGCGTGCCATCCCCAGCACACGCGGCCCGAATGCCACATTGTCATATACGGACTGCGGGAAAGGGTTGGGGCGCTGAAAGACCATCCCCACCCGTCGTCGCAGCTCGACCACATTGACACGCCGATCGTAGATGTTCTCACCCTCGAGGAGCACCTTTCCTTCCACACGCGTCCCATCTATGGTATCGTTCATACGGTTCAGGCATCGTAGAAACGTGGACTTGCCGCAGCCGGAAGGTCCAATGAGTGCCGTGATCTGGCGATCCAGAATGGTTAGGGTAATCCCCGATAGAGCGCGGAAGTTCCCGTAGTAGAAATTGAGATTATGAACGACGAACTTGCTCATTTTGGGTCATCCAAAACGTCCGGTGATGTAGTCTTCGGTGCGTTTGTCCTTTGGCGCCGTGAAAATGCCCCGTCCGGGTTGGTGCTCGACCAATTCTCCGCCCAGGAAGAACGCGGCGTAGTCTGCCACCCGCGCTGCCTGTTGGATGCTGTGGGGTACCATAATGATGGTGTAGTGTTTCTTCAGTGCGAACAGCGATTCCTCGACCTTACCGGTCGAAATCGGATCAAGCCCAGATGTAGGCTCGTCCAGCAATAACACTTCGGGCTCCATCGCCAAGCTGCGTGCAATGCACAGGCGCTGTTGTTGGCCTCCTGACAATGCCTGTGCCGGCTCATCCAGGCGGGCCTTGACCTCTTCCCACAAAGCTGCCTGGTTCAAACTTCGCACCAGGATTTCGTCCAGCTGTGCAGGATCGCGTATACCGGCCAGCTTGGGGCCGTAGAGAACGTTCTCGCGCACCGTGCCGGGAAGTGGCAACGGTAGCGCGAACACAATCCCCACCCGACGCCTCAGTTCCGAAACATTTATCCCGGGTGCGTAGATGTCCTGCCCATCCAAAAAAATGCGCCCCTCCATGCGCGTGTCTTCCAACAGATCGTTGAGCCGGTTGATCAGCCGCAGCAGAGTGGACTTGCCACCCCCGGTAGGACCGATCAGGGTGGTGATGGCATTGGCCGGTATGTCCAGCGTTACGTCATGCAGGCATAACCGATTGCCATACCAGTAGTTAAGATTCTCGATTCGTACCTTCGTCGGCAGACCGGCCAGTGGATCATCTCCAGGTGGATCTGTCACCATGGTCGCCTCCGTCGAAAGTGTCCACGAATGAGCGTTGCCACCAGGTTCATCGAGAGGACTAGCATCAGCAATACCAGGGCAGTGCCATACTGAATTTCTTGAGGCATGCCGGGTACCTGTGTGCTGATGACATAGAGGTGGTAGGGCAGTGCCATCGTGCGGTCAAACAGGGAGTGCGGCAGGCGTGGCAGGAAGAAAGCGGAGACCGTGAACAGTATCGGAGCTGTCTCCCCGGCCGCCCGCAACAGTCCCAGAATGATGCCGGTGATAATGCCTGGAAGTGCCTGAGGGAGCACTACGTAGCGAATGCCCTGCCAACGCGTGCCCCCCAGGCTGGCGATAACGGTGCGATATTCGGTCGGCACAGCCCGCAAGGCTTCCTCCGATGTGCTGATGATAACCGGCAGAGTCATAATGGCCAGCGTTAATGAGCCCGCCAGAATGGAGGTACCAAACTGGAGGAACAGAACAAACAGCCCCAGGCCAAAGAGGCCATACACGACCGATGGGATGCCCGCGAGATTGACGATGGCCAGGCGAATGGCGCGCGTGAACAGGGTATCACGAGCGTATTCTGACAGGTATATGGCACCACCCACGCCAACCGGAATGGCTGCTACAGCCGTGCCGAACGTGAGCACTATCGTTCCGACGATGGCGGGCAGGATGCCACCTGCCTTCATGCCGTCATGCGGCATTGTGGTGAGGAAGTCCCAGCTGATAGCGCCGATGCCCCGCACCACGATGATCGCGACAATCACCAGGATGGGCAGCACCACCACAAGCGCGATGAGGCTGAGCAGGGCAAATCCGACGCGCTGTACAACGAAGCGCCCATTCATCAGCGCAGTCCTCCCCGTCGCCGCTTCTGGAATATCGGCCGGGCAGCCGCCAGGTTGATGAGAAACGTCAATACGAACAGGATGATACCAATCCCGAACAGGGCATGGAAGTGGAGACTGCCTTGGGCAACCTCACCCATTTCGGCCGCAATGGTTGCCGTCATCGTGCGCACCGGACGAAAGAGTGAATCCAGTGTAAGCGGCATGCGCGCTGCGTTTCCGGTCACCATCATGACAGCCATAGTCTCCCCGATGGCCCGTCCTAGACCGAGCATGACCGCCACAACGATGCCCGAGCGGGCAGCCGGCACCACAACGCGCCAGATCACCTGCCACTTTGTCGCCCCAAGCGCCAGACCAGCGTCCCGATAGCTCTTGGGCACCGCATCCAATGCATCCTCGGCGACACTGATGATGGTCGGCAGGGCCATGTAAGCCAGAACGAGAGCCCCTGTGAACGCAGTGAGGCCTGTAGGCATGTTGAGAGTCGTGCGTACCAGGGGTGCCACAATATTCATACCGAAAAAACCAAGCACGACAGACGGAATGCCGGCCAACACCTCAATCAAAGGTTTTAGTACCTCGCGTGCCCAACCAGGGGCGATCTCGCGTACGAAAACGGCGGTAGCTACTCCAAGTGGCACCGCGATCACAACGGCGGTCAATGTCACCAGAATGGAACCCAGAATGAGTGGCAGCGTGCCGAATAAGCCAAAGGTGGGGTACCAACGGGTGCCAAAGAAGTTGATAGGTGGTACTTGAAAAAAGAACGGCAGGCCCTCGCGCAGTAGAAAGAGGAAAATGAGAACGACGAAACCAATTGTGGAAAAGCCCAGCACCCGGATAAGCGATTCAATAACTATTTCGGATCGGCGCGTCTTGGTCCCAGCAACAGGCTCACGTCTCAACATCTTGTCCAGTCTCTAATCCGGATGAGTCACTCCTGGCGGAAAAATCAACACACCTGCAGATGGGTCAGCGGCAAATTGTGTATCGCTCAACGCAGTGGGACAAAGCCCAGTCTGATCACGTGTTTCTGCCCTTCGGTGCGAATCCAATCGAGGTAATCTTTCACCACACCCGTCGGCTCACCGGCAGTATACATGTACAGTGGCCGGGAGATGGGGTAAATACCCTGGTTTACCGTGTCGATGGAAGGCAACACATAGGGACCATCTGCACTGGCAGCGACCGCCAGCACTTTTTGATCAGGCGTCACATAGCCCAATCCATCGTAACCAATAGCATTGGGATTCTGGCGCACTTCTACGCTGATACCCTCTGAGGAAGGCATCAGGAGCGTGTCCGGTGAAAATAGCGATTCGTCGTAGGGATTGCCTTGTCGAACTACATGCTCCAAGAAATACATATACGTGCCGGAGTTCGACTCACGGGAGAGCAGAACAATGGGACGATCCTCACCGCCCACCTCGCGCCAGTTCGTAATGTGTCCCGTATATATCTGCGAGATTTGCTCTATGGTCAGGCCACTTACCGGATTGGATGGGTGCACCACCACGGCGATCGCGTCGCGTGCCACCGTGAACTCTTTAGGGATGATAC
>JBMFPH010000141.1:0-8588 GCA_049969215.1 Anaerolineae bacterium
CCTAGTAAGCTGTAGGCGGTGCTGACGCTCGACAGGCGGGTGACGACGGGCCAATTGATGGACCACGCGCCATTCTGATCTTCTCTTCGATAGTATCGCTCAAGCGATTCACAAGTGACCAACGTATGAGGGGTGACGATGTGGCGTGGCAGAGCGCAACGATGATACGCACAGATAGCTGCATCCACGCACGCCCGTCCGACCACCTCCGGGAACATGGCGATGCTCGCCTTGAAGGGCCCTCCACTGCTCAGCGCATCGCGTGCTTTGTCGCCCTCCAAGCCGAATGAAACCACCAGCAGCTGGCGCTCGTCACGTCCGGCGCCGCGGTAAGCTTCCAATGCGGCCAGTGCTGAGTCATCGTTCACACCACAGATCACGTTGATGCCTGGATGCACCATAAAGGCATCCGCAGCGATTTGATAGGCACGATGCCACAGTCCCTCCCCATCCACCTGGAGCAAGGCGTACCCGTCGGGCGAGATGCTGTGCAACCCCTCGGCGAATCCACGACCACGTGCTGCACAGTTGGGCAGCTTAGCGCCAATGTACAGGACTTTGATGTCGTCTCCCACCATCTTGGGTGCGTGGGTACCCACCCAGCGCCCCAACTCTACCCCGGCGTGGTAGTCGTCAATGGAGATAGCAGTAGCGGCACCCTCACAGATGGTCGACTCGGCCACTATAGGGATCCCGTTTCGAAGTGCCCGTTGCAGTAACAGGCGGGTCGCGAGAGTCTCAGCAGGTGTCGCGACCAACACATCGCAATGGTCGAGCAGGGCGGTGCGTGTCTCCTGAGCGATATGCCAGTGCGCCGAGGGAGAGGTCTGATGTGCAGGGTTGGGTAGCATGGCGCCACCATGCGTGCGCAGGAGCAAGCCCTGTCGCTCCAGACGTTCCAGATCGCGCCGCGCCGTCACCGGTGAACACTGACACATCGCGCAGATCTCACTCACCGTGACGACACCGCGCTGCTGTAATGCACTGAGGATGGCCACCTCGCGCTGACCGGGTATCATTCGCCCTCTCAGGTGATGATCATTTCTGACCCAGGAAGGATGCAATATACTACTTTACCATCATACCTGTTATCTATGGTGGTCGTCAATGGCGCAAAGTGATTAATTTTGAACGTTTTGTGCCAGATGGCACAAATTAGTGTGATCGGAGCGACTTCCTCTCCTATTGGTCTGCAGCCACGGGCAGGGAAATACAAAGAGCAAGGGCAGAGGTTGCCCACTGTTTTCCAACTCGCTTGCAATGAGGGTTGATTTTTTTGCGATTTGTTGGTATAATGAACTTGTCATAAGGTATTGCCATAAACCAAAGTGCCAATGGCGCGCACTTGATACCAGTACATACCCCAGGCGGATAGCAAATTAAGAAGCGAACCACGCGCCCTCTGCCCCGATAGTGTAGCGGTGCGTGGTTCTTTTTGGGCGACGTAACTGTCTGCGGTGCTGCAGGCCGACAAGGGATCTCGTCTCGGGTAGATATGCGCATTTACCCTGGCCGAGACGAGATCTTTTCTTTGTGTTCTTGGACGGAGAAGTGTGTGAAAATGCAACAACAGGGATCACCTTCTACGGATACCACGATTATCGGCCGTGTGATCGGTAAATATCGCGTTATTGAGCCCATTGGCGGCGGTGGTGTCTCCACCGTGTACAAGGCGTACCAGCCAGACCTCGACCGCTATGTAGCACTCAAAATACTCTCACCTTATCACGCTGGTCGGACAGAATTCGCGCGCCGATTTGTCCGCGAAGCGCGCGCGGTAGCTGCATTGCATCATCCCAATATCTTGCCGGTGTACGACTTCGGCGAACATGACGGACTGCGTTACATCGTAATGCGCTACGTTGAGGGCTCTCGCACACTTAAAGACGAGATGGCCTACCCCATGAGCTTGATGCGCGTCGTGGATGTGGTCAGCCAGGTGGCTGGTGCGCTCGACCATGCCCATCACCACGGCGTGATCCATCGTGATGTGAAACCTAGCAACATCCTAATGGATGGGCGATGGGCGTTGCTCACCGACTTTGGCTTGGCCAAGATGCCCTACGAGTCGGGTGATCTGACCCAGTCAGGCCTCGGGGTGGGTACGCCCGCCTATATGTCGCCCGAGCAGGGCCAGGGGTTGCCCTTCGACCATCGCACCGACATTTACTCGCTGGCTGTCATCGTGTATGAGATTCTCACCGGTGAGGTGCCCCATAACGCCGAGACACCCTTCGCCATCGTGCTCAGACGCGCCACCGAACCGCCTGGGATGACCTGTAGCCGCTACCCCGAGGTGACGGACGAGGTGAAAGCAGTTGTCCTGAAGGCACTGGCCATTGACCCGATGGATCGCTTTCAATCTGCCGGCGCCTTCGCATGCGCATTTCGTAAGGCGGTGTTGCAGTGTAGCACAGAACCAGAGGACGAATCTGCCAGGGCGACCCGACCCGCATTCCAAGTGCCACCTATGCCTGTCAGATGGCTGCATAAGGTGCGCTGCCGAAGAATGTTGAGATGGGGTGTGTGGCGGCAGTTAGCACCGCTTGGCGCTTTGGTCATTGCGGTGCTGAGTGTGGTGACTACAGCTTATCTGGCACTCAGTAGCGCAGAGCCCTTCGCGCTGCCCGCGCAGGTCACTGCCGTGCCGTCTGTGGAGGCACTCTCAGCCCAACGGGTGACATCTGACACCACAACCTTTCTCTCACCGACATCACCTGCACTCAGCGCAGGCAAATTGTCAGCGAAGGATGGGGTGCTGTATCGCGTCAAGGAGGGCGAGCGGGAGCGCCTGCATGCGATTCGCTTAACGGGGGAGGGTAATGTCCAGCTGACTAGCGATTTCTCGTCGGTAACAGGTGCTTTCTGCGGCGAGGGCGCGCGTGTGCTCGTGCAGGCAAGAGAAGGACAGCGTATGACGTTCTATCTGCTGGACACCGATGGCAGTAACCGACAGGTGCTTGCCGAGAGCGTGGACGAGGGATGGGCACATTGTTCCGATGACGGGCGGAAAGTGTTGGCAGCTTGGCGCATAGGGACGAACTGGGAAGCTGTCATCCTGAACACTGAGGATGCACGACGCACTGTGCTAGCTCGTGCTGCATCAGCACTAGAGACCAGCTGGGATCCCCAATGGCGTGTCGCTGCCATGCTACTGGGAGAGGGTGACTCCTACACCATTCGTCTCGTCCATCTGGCGACGCATCAGAGCTCCCGCCGGAACTGTGACCGCTGCGCTGCTGAGCTCTCCCGTCCGCTTGTCTCCCCCGACGCGCGCTGGCTGCTTTATCGTGCCTGTCAGAGTGCTGCCGCTTACGCGTTGAAAATGGTGGGCATCGAGAACGGTGACACACTGCAGCTGGCAACTAGCTTCGCATTGCCAACCGTGTCATTCGCTCCCTTTGGCGACAAGCTCCTGGTGAGCATCATGCCGGTCGCTGACGCGCCCCCTGAACTGCACCTCCTTAACCTGGCGGACGGGCACAGCTTGTCCTTGCTGAACGGTGAGGTGGTGGGAGGGGTATTCTCGCCCGATGAGCGCTGGCTGGCGCTATGGGCCCGGCGTGCAGATACGTATCACCTGTACATAGCGGACGGCGACGGCCGTTCCATCACTGAGATAGGGGAGGGCAGCCCATACGCCGAGTGGCTGGGATTCTCAGCGGATGGCGCATGGGCACTGGCTGCCTTCCTGCGTGATAGTTACTATCACATTGACCGCGTCAGCGCGGATGGAACGCAGATACAACCTGTGGTCACGGCGCGCCAATCTGCCGACTGGTATGCGGACGCCTTCTTCTCCGCCGACGATGAGCAGCTGCTGGTGTATCTGGGCTACACCGCTCCGCGGCGCAGCAGCATGTATCTGGTGAACCTGCGGAGCGGCCAGTGGATCGAGCTGGCGCGTGACGCTGAATGGCAACCGGCAGCTATCTTCACCGCCGACGGTCGGCATCTCGTTTTTGAGTCCAACCGGCGTGGTGGACACGCCATCTATGTGGCCGATCTCGAGCGAGGGACAATCCGCTGGCTGGCGGACGGCTTTGCACCTGTGTTAGGGACAATGCACCGTGTTGCCATGCATCACCGCGCGCCATTGGCAGCCTCGAGTGTGCCGACGGCGTCATCGGCGCCGATCTCATCGGACGAACCCACGGCGAACCTATGTGCATTCTTGCTCGAGGATGAGCAACGCGAATCGGCAAACGCAGTCACTCCCACTGCAACCCCTGCTCCCACCTCTACTCCGGTGCCTCCGCCGTCGCCAACAGTGTCTGCGCCAGAAACGCTTGAAATGTGGCTTACATCCGCTCCCCCTACATCTGCTCCTGAAGCGTTGCCGTCTGCACCGGATATCGCTCCGCCTGCCAACCTGCCGGAGAATCCCTATGAAGCACCGCAGCCCTCGCCTACTCTTCCGGACTCACCTGTCCAGTTGCCGCTGTTGACCTTGGAGATTCTTGCGCCACCGAGTAGCCCAACGGGGCAATCCGTCAGGTTGGGAGTGCGCAACGCATGGGGCACGCCCGACGAAGTGTATGAGTTCCTGTGCACCGTTTACGCGCCCGAAGGCGGTGCCGCCAGCGCATCCGGCATTATTCGCGGGGATGCTTGGAGCTACCTGCTATATCCGGACGAATTCGCCGGGGCAACGGCGTCCACCGGAGGGGACTACACTATGGTATGCACAGTAGCGGGTCAGCAGGCCGCCGCTCACTTCTTTGTGGACGAGGACATCCGCAGTGCCACTGTGGGGGATGACCGCTGACATCAGGTCCTGAGAGCGGCGTTGTTTCAGTACACCTGGTAGAGTCACAGTGGTGGTTTGAGCAGCTCGGTGGTCACGCGTTGGGACATCCTCGGCGTGGACAGGGACGCTGCGGGCGACATACATATGGGTGCCACCAGGGGACGTAGCTGTCCCAATGCGGGCGAATGCGGGCAAGTCCTCCGTATAAGTGCCACATGAAACAATTTTCGACGGTGATATGGAATCTTTGCCCGCATTTGCCCGCAAACACGGTCCGCCACTAGCGTTGCTTTTCGCGACCACCTTCAGGCTGTTCCATACCGTGTTAACGCAGCCGCTTGCCGAAGATGGTCTTCTCGGTGCAGTCAACACTAAATGTGGCATCGCGAAGCCTCGGCTATGCGGTATGCTTTCAGCGGTTCGAGGTAATGCGACCGACCACCTGCCGCACGCGCGGGTTCGCTGCGATCCACCAACCCACCCCGAAGAACAACAGCGAAGCTCCCACCGGAAGCGCTTCGCGGGGTAATCCGGCAGCTACTGCCTGGCTTACCCATGTGATGCGGTCGAAAGGCAAAAGCCCCAGCGCATATAGGATATATCCCACCAATCCTAGTGTGCACCCTGCCAACGAACGCCTCAAGCTTTCGGAGGGCACCAGTCGTCGACCCATTGTGGCTCGAAATGTGAGAACACCGGCCAGTCCAAGCGTGAGCACAGACAGAAGCAGATCGAGCGCACTGACCGTCCTTTCACGCGGGATGGTCGTGGACAGTCGCCCGGGCGGGACCTCTTGGGTACCGGGGACAGGCCCCATCTCGCGTGTCGGGGTGTTGGTCGCGATCATAGGAGATGTCGGATGGACTGTCGCCGTTGCCGTAGCTTGAGGGCGATCGATGCCAACCTCGACAGGACCTCGTTCTGGAATCGTGACAATCAGGCGCACTGAACGTTGGGCCGGTTCGCTCACCGCAGTGACCTGCCAGGTACCGCTGCGCTCCAGGTTGAAATTGACCGTCGCCACGCCGTCGACCGTGGTGGTCGGCAAACGCGCTTCTAGTGATTGCACCACATCCAGCAGGCGAAACTCGACCGGTGTCCCGTCCGGCACCGGCCTCCCGTTGCGATCCACGATTTTGCCCGTGCGCAAGGTGAGCACATCACCGACCCGCAGATTGAGCTTGATAGGCAGTGGAGTTGCCTCCGCTGGGAGCGGCGATGGAATGGAAGTGGGCTGTGCGGTGCCTTCCGCCCTTCCCGATCCTGTCACTACCTCGATACTAATCACCTGGCTGGGGTCAGGGCGAGTCACCTCAATGATTTGGTAGCCGGTTGCGTTGACATCTACTGGAGATGCCCCGCGCGGCTGGAACTCTTGAAACAACAGGCGCACAGCTGCCTCTAAGAACGGGGTTGTCTTGCTATACAGCCCATAGTAAGCGGTTAGCTGGCTGACCTCGGTGGCGTCCAGAAAGTAGGGCGCGTTAAAAGCGAACACAATCAGCTTCTTGCCTTCTAAGGTCTCAGGCCACTCGCGCAAGAAGAGTTTGAGCGCGTCCGAATCGGGATAGTGGGTGGGGTCCACGTCCAACATGGCGAATATAAGCCAGTCTGCTTGGCGGATCAGCTGGATATTCGCCGTGACGGTTGAGGCAAGGGGCGTGCTTAAAGGGGAAGATGGGGCCATCGCGGTCGTCACGCTGCCCGAAGCTGTGGTGGGGAGCTGCGCCCCAGGCGATGGGGCAAAGGGGCTCGCCCGAAATAGCGCACGTGTCCCCAAGCCAGCGAGCAACGCCTTCTTGAGTGTCCCGAAAGTGAGACTGTGAACTCGCTCTGGGGCGACTTGAGCAGTCGCTTCGGGACCGTATAGCTTCAGGATCAAGCTCTCAAGTGCAGTGGGCTCGATCTCATAATGTGGGATGCAATGGTCACATTCCTGCGAAATACGATCATCTGTGATGATCAGGATCGTTTCATTCGGCAGTGGAGGGCTGGGGAGGCGCCCCGACAGCTCGGCGGCACCAGGATAGATGAGCGTAGCTGCCTCTTGGGCGACCTTTGCCACGGTGGAATGTCCTTGATCGGCGATCTCCGGAAGCCCGCCTTCATCCTGCAACACCCGTTGGGGTGAGAACTCTCCATAAACATTCAGCTTGTGTGCCAGGATGCGCGCCACCGATTCGTCCACTCGAGCTCTAAACGTGGGATCGGAGTCATAGCGGTCGCGGAAGAAGAGCACGGTGGCTTCTATATTGGCTATCTGCGCGCTCCAATCGTCGTTGAGGTCAAAGTGTGCCAGGTAGAGCAGATCGTTGCCGGCCAGAAACGCTTCCTGGGCAATGCGCTTGGCGGGAAAGGTTTCCAGGTTGGGGTCGTAGAACTTGCGGATGGAAGGCACCCCCAGCTCTTGGCTGAGCAGCAATCCGCCGGCGGCGCGCCATGATGCCAGCTCGGGCAGGTTGAGAATAGCGGGCAGGTTTTGCGCGTCTAAGCTGAGAGGGCGCGATAGCTGGCGGATATTGCCCTGAAATCCGCGATAGCGCACATGGGAGACCATCAGCGCGTCGGTAGTAGCAAGCGGATCATCGGCGCGCCACATAGCTACCGAGAAGAAAGGCACCAAGTCCACCGAACGCAAAGTCTCCAGGGATTTCTGGATGGTGGGTAGCTCTTTATTGGGATCGCGATCAGCGCTACCCAGGCCGGGAAAATGTTTGGCCACGGTGAGCACACGGCTTTGTGCGCCCCGATGTACTCCGCGGATGTAAGCTTGTCCGAACTTGCTCACCCAAAAGGGGTCTCCGCCGAAAGAACGCGTGCCAATAGTGCTTGCCAGAGTGAGTGCCGGACGGTCGAGCACGTCAAGCGAGGGACCAAGGAGCATATTGACCCCTATAGCGCTCAGCACGGTGCCCACGATTTCGCCCACCTGTTCGGCATAAGCCGGGTTCCAGGTTGCTCCCAATGCCATCGCGCTGGGCAAAGGGGGTAAACCTTCCCACAAGGCAGTGTTAGGCGGCCCGTCGCCTTCCTCGTTGAGCGCAATGAATAGGGGAATAGGGGTATAGGACAAAGGAAGTGCGGATGGAGCTTGTTCATTAGGTGAAGTGAGCGCCAGTAGCTGCAGGCGATTGATCAGCCGGATCATTTGGGCAGGTGCGCCCGCATGGTTGACGAAGTTGTTATACGCAGGCGAAAGCACCACACCGCCGATACGCATCTGCTGGATCAAACGTGCAACGTCCGAGTTGGTTGAGACGTCGTTGCCCTGGAAGGTGATGAGGAAGAGCTGCCCCACCTTTTCCAGCGAGGTCATCTGCTTCATCAGCTGCTGCACCTCGGGTGGGAAGGGCGAGTTATCGCGCGAGTGCGCGGTTGTGGGCGCCCTCATAGAGGCGATCAGGAGGATGACAACCAACACATGGGAGATCACCACGCGAAAAAATAGAAGGGAACGAGACATCTTCGCGGCCTCATGTCCGGGAGTGGCGGCCACCCGGATGCTCTGCTAGATAGCCCTGCAGGGCATAGAGCGCTACCAGATAGCTGCGCCAGCCGAACCCTGCCACCTGCCCGATGCAGACCGGAGCAAGCACCGAACGGTGACGAAATTCTTCGCGCGCAACTGCTGCGTGCGTTTCAATTCCGTCAGTGCCAGCGCATGATTTGCCTCGGCCTGAGTCACGGCGAGTTTGAGATCGGTCGCATCGAGCCTTGCAAGCGGCTGCCCCGGCTTGACCCGCGCGCCGACATCGACGAGCCGTTCGATCATCTTGCCGCCGACGCGGAAACCCGGCGTGGATTCGATGCGCGCACGCACTTCACCGCTGTAGAGGTG
>JBMFPH010000142.1:0-8443 GCA_049969215.1 Anaerolineae bacterium
GACGTGATCGGGGGGGCTGCCGATACGGCCAAGGAAGTCATCGGTGCCCTGAAGCAACTGGTTCAGGAGAGCAACGCCGCCGACGCACAGGCGCTAGCGGCAGAAGTTGAGGATGCTGTGAGGGACATCTTGCGGGTGATGCCTTCGCTGGCTCCTCCTATCAATGCCTTGCATCGCTTCATGGGGAACATGGAACGGGCTTTAGATGAAGGATTGGCCCTCCCCGAACTTAAGGCCGCGTTAGGGCAAGCCAGTGATGACTTCCTTACATGGACCGAGAGAGCGCTGGACAAGGTGGCCCAATATGGTGCTGAAAAGGTGCGTGATGGTGATACCGTATTCACGTACAGCATGAGCTCGACGGTGTGGCGTATTCTCAAGCGGGCCAAGGCACAGGGCAAGTCGTTCGATGTGATAGTCACTGAATCGCGCCCGGCCAACGAAGGGCTGTGGACAGTGGCCGAGATGGACAAGGCAGGTATCCCGATTTCGGTGAGTATTGATGCCTGTATCGGCGAGTTGGTGCCTCAGAGCGATGTAGTTTTCGTGGGCGCTGATGCTATCTCATCCCACGGGTACTCGCTGTGCAAGGTGGGCACGTATCCAACGGCGCTGGTGGCAAGAGCCCATGGCGTGCCTTTCTACATTGCGGCCGACACCCTCAAGTTCGACTCCACCACGCTGTTGGGGTTGCCGTTCCGGGTAGATCCGATCCGTCGACATGAGGTGCTTACCAGCAGTGAGCATTCGGAGCGCATCCAAGTTGTAGGACACCTCTTTGACGAAACACCGCCTGAACTGGTAACGGCCATCATCACCGAGGTGGGTCTACTACATCCCACCGCCTGTTTCGTGGTGATGACGCAAATGAGACTCAGTCAGCGCCTGAGCGAGATGCTCCTTGCCTGGGCGCGCGGCGAGCTGTAAGCAGGGGGGACAGGCATGAAGTTCCGCGATCGCCGGTCCGGCAAAGTTGTTTTCGTCTCGCACTGCATCATCAACTGCAACAATAAGTTTCCAGGCTATGCTGACGTGCCTGGCGCTTACACCATGTTCGTGATACCCATTTTAGAGCAGGGGGTGGGCATCTTTCAGATGCCGTGCTGCGAAGTGCTAGGCTGGGGTGGTGTAGGGCGCAAACGTATTGAAGCACGATCTTGATCGCAATAACCTGGACCAGGACTGGATCAGAGAATATCCGGAATTGTGCGCGCACTGGGCACGCTGGACAGCCGACCGCCTTCAGGACTACATTGAGAATGGTTACAAGGTGCTGGGCATCATCTATGTGCAGGATAGTCCCACTTGCGGGCTGGACCATGTGGATCCTTTCCCTGAAGTGCATTTCAACTTGCTGGATCGTGGTGTGAGGTGGGATAACCTGGTGTTTGAGGAGCTAATTGCCTACCTGGAGACGCCTGAGCAGATGGCCGCGCGAGGGGCCAGTGGCAAAGGTGCCTTTGGCAGCGTGCTGCGGGATGAACTCATCAGGCGTGGGATTGACATTCCTTGGATCGGATATGTCCCCTCCAGGCCTATGGAGGAACAGAGCGCAAGGATCCTCCGCACCTTGGGACTTGAGGTGCCTGCCAGCTTGGACGGTTATCTGTGAGAGGAAACTTGTCACGCCGGGCGATCGTGGGGGGAAAGAGAAAGGAGGGAGCATATTGGGAGGACGGCTGCATCCGAACATAGGCACAGAGCAGGTTGGTCTTACTCATGTCCTATAGGCTACAGAAAGGAGGGTACACAAAATGGAGAAGTTCATGTCCGTTCTGTCAGTGGGCTTGGCATTCACGTTGATGGCGACATTAACTGGATGTGCAGGGCCTACCCCAACCAAGGAGGTCGTTCCTTCACCCGCCCCAACCAAGGAGGTCATTCCTTCACCCACCCCAACCAAGGAGGTCGTCGCTCCGTCTACCAAAGAAGCCCAGGTCACACCACTGGCCACTGAGACAAAGGCGCCTGCTGAGGTGATCGAGTTGGTGTACATGCGCCAGGCGGAAGGTCACCAGGTGGAGCTAGACCTACCTGATTGAACGGTTCAACGCCACGCATCCCAACATCCATGTAACGGTGGACTCGGTGCCGGCTGAGGACAACTACCCCAAGCTGGTGCTCACCTCCGAAGCTGGAAACCCGCCTGATGTGTATATGACCTACTTCACGTTGGGCGCCGCGACCAATGGATTGGCGCTTGACCTCACTCCCTTCATTGAGCAGGAAGGCAAAGAGTGGTTCAACGGGCTCGCGGAGAACGGCTGGGTCTTCCACGAGTATGCTGGGAAGTACTATGCCGTGCCGTGGCGCGTCGCCCCTAGCATGGTCATTCTCAATACCAACCTGCTGGCAAAGGCTGGGCTGAAAGTCCCGACCGGTGAGTGGACATGGGAGGACTTCCTAGCGTATGCACAGGCCATGACTCACCCAGAGAATGGGGAATATGGCTTCTGTATCATGGGGTCTGCTGAGGATCCTGGCACTGACTACCAGTTCTACCCCTTCCTGTTCCAGGCTGGCGGGAAGATGATCGGGGAGGATGGGCTGGCAGCCTTTGACTCGCCTGAGGGGGTTGAGGCACTCCAGTTCATGGTGGACCTGATCAACAAGTACAAGGTCACACCACCCGGTACGACGAGCGCGACCGCTAACGCCTGCATAGACTTGCTGGCCGCTGACAAGGTGGGCATGTGGACAAATGCGTCGTTGTGGCTGGGCATCATCCGGAACACCTACCCCGACGCGGATATCACCATCGCACCTATGCCTGTCCACAAGAGCACCGGCGCTCTCATCGGTGGCACCGGCTTCGCCATCTCGCCACTGTCCAAACATCCTGAAGCGGCCTGGGAGTTCATCAAGTTCATGGTCGCTCCGGAGAATATCCGCCGCTGGGCTGAGGCGTTCAACTTCACTCCACCCAACGTCAGCATCCTGGAGGATCCGGAGTGGCTGGCCGACCCGGAGCAGGCAGCTGTGGCCTATGCCATGCTCAACCAAAAGTTGTATCCACTGTCGCACTATCCTGAAGGACCAGACCTGGAGAGCATCTTGCGCAGCTATATTCAGGCCGCCTACCTCCAGGAAATGACGCCGGAGGAAGCTCTGAAAGCTGCTGCTGCTGAGTGGGACCCGGTGCTTCAGAAGTACGTCAAGGATAACTGGTGGGCTGCGTGGCTGCGGTAGTCACCTGACCGGGTAGGACAAGTGCAGCACAAAGAAGAAGGAGGTAGAGATCGCAGGAGTTGCGCTCTCTACCTCCTAGCTCTCGTATTTTGCCTTTTCCCCTAAACAGGCCCGATAAGGGTTGAGAACTATGCACCGAATAGGGGCAGTGGTCTCCTCACTACAACTTCCACGATGGCTGCGTAATCCGGGCTATCTCTTCGTTGCACCGTCGGTAATCCTGATCTTCCTCTTAGCGTTTTACCCTACCTTCCGCGTGATCGACATGAGCTTGACGGAGACCAACCGGCGTACCGGCGAGACTGCATTTGTGGGCTTGGCCAACTATGCTAAAATTCTCGCCGACCCAGTTTTCCCCAAAGCCTTCAAGCAAACTTTGATCTTCTCCGCGTCTAGCTCAGTTGGCCACATCACGCTGGGTCTCTTACTGGCATTGGCCATGAACAGCAGCCTGAACCGCCGCATCTTGGGTGCATGCCGAGCTGCAATCCTGCTGCCCTGGGCACTTAGTCCAATTGTTGTGGCCATTATTGCACAGCTGTGGGCATATCCGCCTATCAGCCCTGTTACGAAGGCACTCGCTGCTTTGGGGTCTACCGCCGAATTCTCGCCCCTAGCCAGCCCCCGTACCGCACTGTGGTCACTGACAGCCGTCAATGTCTGGCAATTCACACCTTTTTATATGCTGATGATTCTGGCCGGCCTACAGTCCCTGGATCCTGAGCTGCTTGATGCAGCCAGAGTGGACGGAGCAGGCAGGCTGGAGTGCATCGTCTATGTCACCATCCCTCATATCCGCGAGCAGTTGCTCACACTCAGCCTGTTTGACTTGGTGACAACTGCTGCCTATTTTGATCTCATCTGGGTGACTACCCAGGGGGGACCAGTGCGCAGCACAGAAGTATTGGCGACGTATATCTATCGCCGCGCCTTTGCCAACATGAACTGGAACATGGCTTCGGCTGCGGGGGTGGTCCTGCTTGTCCTGTGTATTGGCATCACTGCGCTGGTCGTGGCGCGGATGCAACGTGAATAGGAGACTTATCATGAGTATACAATGGCACAGGGCTGTCAGACGGGTATCACATGTGCTGGCCCATCTGGGCATCGTGTTAGTCACTGTGGCTTGGCTGTTGCCCATTTTGTGGATGTTAGCAAACGCCTTTCGCGACCCTGGTGAGCCTTTCTACTATGGTGTATTACCCAGTCGATTGAGCCCTGTCAACTTCGCCCGGGTCCTATCTGATCCCAACACAGTGAGGTCTTTCCGCAACAGCTTCACAGTGGCAGCCTCTGCTGCAGTGGTTGATCTGGTAGTGGCCAGCCTGGCTGCCTATGGTTTTTCGCGTTTCCGCTTTCCGGGTCACCGCCCTTTGCAGATCTTGCTGCTGGTCATCCGGCTTTTCCCAGGGGTGCTGTTGGCGATTACGCTGTTTCAGATAGCAGGGTTCTTGAAGGTCTACGACACCTTTATCCCACTGATTCTAGCCAATAGTCTGCTTAACCTTCCATTTGCCGTGTGGAACCTGCGTGCGATGATCGAAGCAGTGCCAAGGGAGGTGGAAGAAGCAGCTTGGCTGGACGAGGCAACACGGGTGGGAGCGATTGTGCGCGTGGTTTCTCCCTTGTTAGCCCCAGGGCTGGCAGCAACGGGGGCGTTCGTCTTCCTGCTAAGTTGGAATGAGTACCTCTTCGCTATGTCGTTCATCCGTTCGCCCCAAAAGCGGCTGATCACAGTTGCCATTGCGGCAAACATCGGGCAATACAATGTGGACTTCACTGGCCTGTTGGCTACCGGTATGCTGGCCAGCCTTCCCTTGCTAGCGGTTTTCCTCTACATTCAGCGTCATATCGTTTCCGGTCTGGGGGTTGGAGCTGTGCGTGGGTAGAGGGTGTATAACCTCGTAGGAGGTCCTCATGGAGTTATGGGGTTATAGCCAGGTGGGGTCGTGGGTCGGGCCGCAAGGCGAGACACCGCTACGCTCCCATTTGGCAAAGGCCTGTGGCCAGATGCTCTTCCCTAGCGATTTGAAGCTACCAGGGATGCTGGTTGGTAGGGCGTTGCGCAGTCCCTATGCGCACTGTCAGATCAACCACATTGATGTGCGCCCTGCTCTGGCGGTGCCGGGCGTCCATGCCGTGTTGACGGCGCGCGACATCCCCGGCGACAACATCGTCGGCAAGACCGTTAAGGATCAGCCCATTCTTGCGGCCGATCGCGCTCGCACGGTCATGGATGCACTGGCAATTGTGGCTGCTGAAACGGAGGAGGCAGCCCAGGAGGCGCTGGAGGCTATTGAGTTGGACCTCACGCCCCTACCAGCAGTGTTTGACCCTGAGGAGGCGCTCAGGCCGGGTGCACCATCAGTCCATCCGCGTGGTAATCTTCTGGCAGACTTTCAGATCGTGCACGGCGATGCCGAAGCTGCTATGGCTCAGGCTGACGTGATTGTTGAGAACTCATACCGATTCCCCTGGGTGGAGCACGCTTTCTTGGAGACCGAGGCTGTGGTGGCTGCGCCCAGCGAGGACGGCACGATCACTGTCTGGCTAGGTTGCCACAACATCTATGGCGAGCGGACCGTGCTGGCGCGAGCCTTCGGCTGGTCGCCGACGCGCTTTCGCGTCGTTCTGGTGCCACCGGGTGGTTCGTTCGGCGGCAAGGACGATAACATTATCCCTACCTGGGCCGCTCTGTTGGCCTGGCGGACAGGACGGCCCGTGCGCTTCCACCTTAGTCGCCGTGAGTCTATACGGGGGCACTCCAAGTACCACCCCTATCTCGTGCACCATTGTTTGGGGGCCCAAGCAGACGGGAGGCTGGTAGCAGCTATCGTGGATATCGTGTCGGACACCGGAGCGTACGCTCACTGGGGAGAGGGGATGCTGCGCTTCGTTTGCCTGCATGCCACTGGTCCATACCGAATGCCCCATGCCTATGTGCGGGGGCGGTTGGTATATACTAACAACATTGTGGCTGGAGCTATGCGAGCTTGGGGCACGCCCGGTGTGGAGTTCGCAATGGAATCGCAGATGGATATCTTGGCAGAGCGACTGGGAATGCATCCCCTTAGGTTGCGCTGGCTCAATGCCTTGCGTGACGGTGACGAAACCATCACCGGGCGGCCTGTGCCGCCTGGATGCCGCCTGCGAGAGACGATTGCAGCGGCAGCTCGATACGCAGGCTTGGATCTCGGAGGAGAAGATTAGTATGAAGAAGCGCGGCATCGGCTTTGCCTCGGGTTGGCAGGGCGTCAATTACCACTTCGGGCATCCGGATATCTCTACCGTCAATCTAGAGCTGACCGACGATCTGCGCTATCGGGTGGGTGTGGCTGCCGCCGACTTGGGGCAGGGCGTTCCGGAGACGTTGGCAGCCATCCTTTCAGAGGTATTCGGTGGTGTGCCCTCCGGGCAGATCGAGTTCGTCGCCCCCGATACGGCTGTCACACCCGATGGCGGTGCAACAGGGGCCTCGCGTCACACGGCCATCACTGGCAACGCGACATTGCTCGCTGCCCAAAGGCTGGCCGAGGTGCTTAAGGTAGCAGCGTCCGAGATGCTGGATACACCGCCGAGTGAGGTGGTGATTCGGGAAGGAAAGTTTTTCGGAAGGGGAGGGTCGGCTGTTACCTTGGCCGATGTGGTCAAGGAGTGCCGACGAATAGGACTTCCGCTGGCTGTGACGGGTCGCTTCGTCGCTCCACCTACCGAACCGCTCGACGAGCGAGGCCAAGGTTACGGCGTGAATGATTTCGGCTATGCCACCTACATAGCAGAGGTAGAAGTGGACACCGAGACTGGTGAGGTGGAGGTGCTGCGCCTGGCCGCTTTTGTGGACGCGGGCAGGATCGTGCGGCGTATGGGCGCGGAGATGCAGGTAGAGGGCGGGGCCGCCATGGCGCTGGGCTTCACTTTGAGTGAGGAGTTCAAACAGCACAAGGGTTGGCCACAGACCGATAGCTTTGCAACTTACCTGATCCCTACCGTTTACGATGTACCCCTGGAGATCAGCTCTGCCTTTGTGGACCAACCGGTACCGGTGGGCGACTTGGGAGCCAAGGGCATGGCCGAGCTAGTGTTGGTGCCGGTCGCTCCGGCGGTCATCAATGCTATCCACGATGCGGTGGGAGTACGTGTCACCGAGCTTCCCGCCACACCGGAACGCGTGCTGATGGCTATCAGAGCGCAAGAGATTGCAAGGGACGCAGACGGACAGGATGGCTGATCCGCTACTGATTGGCATAGACTTGGGTACCACTAATGGTAAGGTGGCTTGCTACGACCTACAAGGCCAGTTGCAGGCTGAAGCCGTGCATTCTTATCCTACCTATCACCCACGCCCTGGCTGGTATGAACAGGACCCACGCGATTGGATCGCCGCGCTGAGACAAGGTTTGCAGGAGGTAGCTGATCACCTTGGCCCCCGCGTTGAAGAAGTAGCTGGGCTAGCAGTATCGAGTTTTGGGCCGGGGCTGGTGATGCTCGATGCAGAAGGCAATCCGCTCGCTCGGTGTCCAACATGGCAGGATGAACGCAGCCTTTTGCAGGGTCAGCGCTTGGTCAAGGAAGTGGGCACAGGATGGATCGGCCCGGCGCCACCGTTGATGGGCTTCCCCGCGAAACTTCTGTGGGCCATTGAGGAGATGCCCGACTTGGTAGCCCATGCGGTGTGGGCCATGGGCATTAAGGATTATCTGCTCTACTGGCTCACCGATCAGGTAGTGACGGAACCTTCCAGTGTGGCGGGCGGCGTGGAATGGTACGCCCCTGTTTTTGGGTTCATTGGCTGGCCAATGGAGCGGTTGCCGCGCGTGGTGGCCTCCACCGAGTCGCCAGGCGGCCTGCGCAAAGACTTGGCCCGGCAGGTGGGATTGCGGCCCGGCATACCCGTGTTCGCTGGCCTCAACGACGGTGCGGCGGCTACGCTGGGCAGTGGTGCAGTGTATCCGGGGGACAGTGTGATCACGTTGGCCACTAACGGCGTAGCGCGGCTGGTGCTGGAAGAGCGCATCTCTCCCGATGATCTCCTACAGCGGCACTTGTTCACGTGGCCGTATGTGGCCGGGCTGTGGGTCGGTGGGGGCATCACGTACAGCGGGGCTGGCAGCCTACAGTGGCTCTTTGACCAATTTGGCCTGCCCCGAGATCCGATGATCTACGATACATTGCTGGCACAGGCCGCAGAGGTTCCGCGCGGTAGTGCTGGGGTCACCTTCTTGCCATATCTGGCTGGACGTGGCACACCCGCGGC
>JBMFPH010000143.1:0-7716 GCA_049969215.1 Anaerolineae bacterium
TTGTCTCCGCTGGCAGTGACCAGCGCTGCGCCGGCAGCAATGCTCTCTTGGATGGTGGGCTCGTGTGCCAGGCCAAATGGTTGTGTGTCCAGCAAGCTTCCACTGCCCAAGTCATCCATCACCGGTATCCCATGTTCTTCACCCAGTGCTACCAACTCTTTCAGGGTCGGTTCGTGGACAAATCCACTCAATATGAAATTGCTATGGTGCACGCGCAGGATAAGCGCTGTGTTGACAGGGTGCAACGCCTCTGCATAATCGCGCACGTACGTACGGTTAGTGGTGCCAACTTCGACCAAACGGGCGCCGCTCTGACGCATCACCTCGGGGATACGGAAGCCACCACCGATTTCGACCAGCTGGCTGCGGCTGATCAATACCTCGCGGTCACATGCCAGTGCGCTCAATACCAGCAGAATGGCTGCCGCGTTATTATTGACCACGATGGCATCCTCGGCCCCGGTGAGCTGCTTTAACAGGCGTGTAGCATGGACGTAGCGCGACCCACGTTCGCCCTCTGCCAAATCATATTCCAGGTTGCAGTAACCAGCAGCGACAAGAGCTGCCGCGCGACGCGCACGCTCGGAGAGGGGAGCACGCCCCAGATTTGTGTGAATGATCACCCCGCTGGCGTTGATGACAGGTGTCAAACTGGGGGTCAGCACAGTTAGCAACCGCTGAGCTGCATCAGCTAAAAGTGCATCGTATGATGGGGTAACATCTCCAGAACGGATTGCTTGCCGCGCCGCTTGCAGTGCCATACGCAGTGCTTCGGCCACCCGCTCATGGCCATGTTGTGCGATTAATTCTTTCGCTTCAGGCATTTCAAGCAAGCGGGATACGGCGGGGAGTTTTCGCAGCTCGTCCGTGCTCATCTTCTGTTTACTCTCTACCGCGCGTCAGAAAGAACGTTTCGGTCAACATCAACACACCGCCGATAATTAACGCCAGAGTCACGCTGAGAGACCCTTCTTTCTGCAGCCAGCCGCATAAGACACCGAACAGCGCCACACTCACACCCTCGCGCAACAGGCGCAATGGGTCCTTGTGTAACCAGCCTGGACGCGCAAAGCGATGGTTTAGAACACCGGCGATGAGCAGTGTAAGCCCCATCAGGGTAATGGCCAACAATGTCAGGAACAGTATTTGCATTAACTCGGTGGGGTGAGTGTACATCACAAGATACCATATGCCCACCGTGCCCAGGCCGAAGTTGAGCACACCGATGGCAATCCAAGCCCCCAGCACCATCTGTTTGTTTCCTTCCAAAATCCAATGGTGTGTTGACGGGAGGGAGTCTAAGAGTAGTATAACCCGGAATATGGGGAAAGCCAACAAGCTTGGGTCACGTTAAACCGCCAGGCAGGACAAATTCTTATCTCTCGGTTTGTGCTACAATAGCTAAGCGATAAGGAGACTCAAGGCGCTGCGTACGAGAGCGTGTTATGCGGTACGAATTGACAATCATCGGTGGAGGTTTGGCGGGTTGCGAGGCAGCTTGGCAGGCAGCTTGCTGTGGCATTCGAGTTACCCTGATCGAAATGCGCCCTCTGAGACGCACGCCAGCACACGTTACCGACCAGCTGGCCGAGCTGGTATGTTCCAATTCGCTGGGCGCGCGGACAATTGATCGTGCGCTGGGTCTACTTAAGGAAGAGATGCGCCGTATGGGGTCACTGATCATCGCCCAGGCGGAACGTACCGCGTTGCCGGCGGGGGGAGCATTGGCGGTTGATCGTGAGCGCTTCGCAGCGGCAGTTACTGAATGCATTACAACGCATCCGTACATTTGTGTGCAGCGTGCCGAAGCAACGTCGATTCCGGACGTGCCTGTCATTATTGCCACCGGACCTCTCACCACGGATGCATTGGCGCGCTCGCTTGTGCAGCTCACCGGCGAGCAGAACTTGCACTTCTTTGATGCTATGGCGCCCATCGTTACCGCGGAATCGATCAACATGCGCGTCGCTTTTCGTGCCAGCCGCTACGGGCGCGGTGAGCACGAGGAGGGTGATTATATCAACTGCCCCATGACGGAAACAGAGTACGATCGCTTCCTGGAGGCCTTGCTTTCCGCAGAACGCATTCCTCTGCGCGATTTCGAACAATCTGAGGCGCGTTTCTTTGAAGCGTGCTTGCCGGTAGAAGTGCTGGCTGCGCGGGGACGCGATGCTCTGCGATATGGCCCATTGCGGCCAACGGGGTTGACCGATCCACGCACGGGGCGCCAACCCTTCGCTGTAGTACAGCTGCGCCAGGACAATCTGGCTGCGAGCTTGTATAACATGGTGGGTTTTCAAACCAATCTGCGTTGGCCAGAGCAGGAGCGCGTCTTTCGGCTGATCCCGGGACTGGAACGGGTAGAGTTCGTACGCTTCGGACAGATGCATCGCAATACCTTTATCAACGCGCCACGTGTGCTGGATAACTCACTGCGCGTACGTACACTTCCGCCAGAGCGCAGCGCACCTGTGTGGCTGGCGGGACAGATCACTGGCAGCGAGGGGTACGTAGGCAGTGCACTGACCGGCTTGGTGGCCGGACTGAATGCCGTATGCTATTTGCGCGAGTTACCCCCACTGGATTTTCCGAATACCACCATGACGGGTGCTCTGTTGCATTACCTGACTCACGCAGACCCCAAGCACTTTCAACCGATGAAGGCCAACTTCGGCCTTTTGCCTCCACTGGAACGTCCACCAAGACGCAAGCGTGAGCGTTACATTGCATTGGCGCGGCGTGCGCTACGCGACTTGGAAGCTGTGCTGGGGCTGATAGCAAACTTGCGCGCGTCGGGATCATTATCCCAATGATCTCGTCTGGGGTTGGTTATTTGCCTCACCACATATCCCGACTTTCTTACTGGCAGGCGCGCAGCGCTTGATCAAGATCGTCTTGTAGATCGGCAACGTGTTCCAGTCCCACCGACATGCGGAATGTGCCCGGGAAGATGCCCAATGCCGTCAGCCGCTCTGTCCCCAACCAGCGGTGGGTGCTGGTAGCTGGATTGACAATGAGCGAGTAACAATCTCCCAATGTGGTGGCGGGCAGAACAACGCGCAACGCATCGAGAAAGCGCACCGCGCGTGCTTGGTCGCAATTGACGATATCGAAGCTCAGCATCGCACCATATCGTCCGGGCGCGAAAATGCGCTGAGCGATAGCATGTTGGGGATGATCGGGCAAGCCCGCATAGCGTACTCGTTCCACCAGTGGGTGTGCAGCTAAAAAGTGCGCAATTTCTTGGGCATTGGCGCAGTGGCGCTCCATACGAAGTGCGAATGTTTTGAGACCTCGTAATGCTAGCCAAGCTTCATTAGGGCCTAAAGGACAACCCACTTGCGCCAGCAATGAGTGGAGTGTGTCGAAGTCGTCTTTGCCACAACTCACAGATCCGGCCAAAACATCCCCATGCCCGGAAAGGAATTTACTGACACTGTGCACCACAAAGTCGGCACCCAGCTGGAAAGGTTTCATTAGATAGGGAGTCGTAAACGTGTTGTCCACCACCACACGCGCTCCATAACAGTGGGCTATCTCTATCACAGCGGGCGCGTCGATAACTTTGGTCAATGGATTGGTCATCACTTCGAAATAAACCACCCGTGGCCTGAACGCACGCATTGCATCCTCCAGCCGGTTGAGGTCGGTGAAATCGGCAAAGGCCGTTGGTGCGCCCAAGTGAGGGAATATATTTTCCACCATGGTGTACACACTGCCATACACGTCGCTGGAGCAAAGGATGCCACCTTTCGCACCGGCGCCGGCAGCAAGCAGTGCCAGATGGCTGGCTGCCATACCCGAGGCACATACATGGGTTGTCTCAGAGCTTTCGAGAGTCGAGATAGCACGTTCTAAAGCGGTGCTTGTCGGTGAGCCCTCACGCGAATAGACGTAGCCTGGCTCTCGATAGAAGAGGCGGTCTTCCAGCTGGGCATAACTGTCATAGAGGAAAGTAGTGGCGTTGTAGATGGGTGTGCTGGAGCTCCAAAAGTTATACTTTTCCCACCGCTCCCCGGCATGGATGCATTGTGTCTCCATGTGACGATGCAGATAGCGTCCGTCTGCTTGACGATTTTCAACATGGCGTCGCGGTGATGTGTTATGATCCCCGTTCATCCGATATACTCCTTAGGACAAGAAATTGATGGGCGAAAAAGTGGAGGACAGAAGCAAAATGCCAAATAGGTCGAGATATACATAGAGAAGAAAACACGAGGGTTTCAATTGCCTCTCAATAGTTGCTCTTCGCGCAAAACCACTTTGCATAGCGCCTGTTGTATGTCCTCAGGCAGAGGAGAGGGATGATGCTCAGCCAGGATAGCCTCCACTCGTTGCGCGGCCCGTGCTTCCATAGAGGTTGCCCCATGAGAAGCCCATACAGCGTAGACGTTTTTATCGGCCAGCTGTGAATAGTACGCTTCGCGAAAGTGGCGTAGGGTATGGGGATGTTCAAGGTAATTTCCGGTGGGGCCTAGCTCCTCAATCACGTCCAGGGCCAGCGTTTCATCATCCACTTGCACACCCTTTGTGGCGGCGCGCAGAAACCCCAATATATCATTGGCGACCACCATCAACGCTAAAGACCCCTGCATCCCGGCGTCCATAAAGCCCAGATCGTGGACAATGTTGGCACCGTGAAGCAACGCTGTCATCAGGCTAACCGTGACCTCAAATCCGCATTGCTGATCGAGCACCTTCGAATCCGTTGCGCCGCCCAGCCCGAAAACGGGCAAGTTGTAAAATTTTCCCATAGAAGTTGCGACACCCTGTTCCTCGGCCAGGACGTAGTTGCCCACCATCGTCTGCAGATTGTAAGGGCCGCCGTTCCAGCCAGCCACGGCTACTGGCGCACCTTCACGCACCAACTGGGTCAACACAATGCCTAGCAGGGTGCCGGCGTTCATCGCTGCCATACAACCGGCGGTGGTAACCGGTGAATTGACACCCCCTGCATTGAGCGGGATGTACATCTGAGGCAGACCGCGCTTCGCCAAATACATGGATTTCTGCAGTGATTCAGCGTTGGCGATCAGACCCGAGGTCAAGTTGATGTAGCACGCTGCAAACGGATGCTCCTGAAACGCTTCGCGACCGCCTGCCACAATCTCGCACATCTCCACTGCTGCCGTACAACCGGCAAGATCAGGCGTCACGAACACGATGGGCTTGGTGGTGTAATTGAGCATCACCTTCATCTGGTAACGGTCGTAGATGCGTCCGTCCACGTCTGAGGGCAGGAACATGGACATGACGAAATCTATCTCGGACAACGCGTCTTGCACGATGGTTGCGTTGACGACATCTTGAAGCACAGCTTTGCGGCGCGTTCCGGTGCGATGGTCAAGCACGTAGAGACAATCGGAGCCACCACCGAAATAAGAACGATATCCACCAGCGCGCATTACCACATGACCATTGCGATCACACAGGCGCATCTGATGGGGCGCAGTGTTCAATGCACGCTGTACCATGGCTTCCGATAGGCGCACTCGGATGCCGTCCACGCTAGCGCCACCATGTCGCAGTAGCTCGCGGGCGTCTGTATCATGCACGTCCACCCCTACCCGATCGAGAATCTCCAAACTGGCGGCATGGATATGCTCACATTCCTGCCTTCCTAGGCGGGTGTATTGGGCACTGGCGATGTGAACCCGATGAGTCTCGATCATAAAATGCTATGTTCCTCCGCAAAGCTTCTCATTCAAGCCACCCCATGGATCGTGTGACCGCCTGTAGCCAACGCCGATAGAGATGTTCACGTTGCGCAGCATCCATATTGGGCTGCCAGGTCTGGTCAGGGGTCCATTGGGCACCCAGAGCATCCGTCGAGCTCCATAGTCCTGCTGCCAGGCCAGCTGCATAGGCGGCACCTAAAGCGGTGGTCTCACTGATCCGCGGACGCACCACCGGAACACCCAAGATGTCTGCCTGGAACTGCATCAACAGTGCATTTGAAACCATGCCGCCGTCAACCTTGAGGGCCTGGATGGTTATGCCGGTGTCACGTTGCATCGCTTCCAGAACCTCGCGCGTCTGAAAGGCGGTTGCCTCAAGCGCAGCGCGCGCCAAATGAGCTTTGTGGGTGTGACGAGTTAAGCCGATAATGATTCCGCGCGCATCCGTACGCCAGTGAGGCGCAAATAGCCCCGAGAATGCTGGCACAAAATAGACATCGCCATTGTCCTCTACCGTGCGCGCCAGGGTCTCCACCTCGGCAGAGTCGGAAATGATGCCCAAGTTGTCGCGCAGCCATTGTACCAATGCTCCAGCAATGGCAATGGAGCCCTCCAAAGCATATATAACCGGCTGATCGCCAAAGCGATATGCTACCGTAGTGAGCAATCCGCTGGAGGAAGGTACCGCAATATGTCCTGTATTGAGCAGCATAAAACAGCCGGTACCATAAGTGTTTTTGGCTTCGCCGGCTCCGAAGCACACCTGGCCAACCAAGGCGGCTTGCTGATCGCCTAAGATGCCGCACACGGGCAGTGCGGCGCCAAAGGGGCCTTCGCGCACCGTGTAGGCACCTGTCTCGGGATTAGCCGAGGGTGTGATGCATGGCAACATCTGTCTTGGGATGTCGAATAGACTCAGCAGCTCCTCGTCCCAATCAAGCGTGTGCAGGTTCATGAGCATGGTACGGCTGGCGTTGGTCACGTCGGTGATATGCACACCACCATGCGGGCCGCCACTGAGCCACCATACCAGCCAGCTGTCAATCGTGCCAAAAAGGGCATCACCGTCCTGCGCTTCTGAACGCAAATCGGGCACACGTTCCAGCAACCAATGCAGTTTGGGTGCAGAAAAATAAGTCGTGGTTGGCAGACCGGTTATGGCGCGCAGATGATCTTGCACCCCCTCTTTCGCTAGCCTCTGACAGATTTCGCGCGTGCGCGTGTCCTGCCATACGATTGCGGGATAATAGGGTTCTCCGGTGTGGCGATTCCATACCACGGTGGTCTCACGCTGATTGGTGATACCCACTGCAGCCAATGCACTGGGAGGTACATGGGCTACAGCAAGTGCCCTGCGAATCACCCACTGAGTAGCTTGCCAGATTTCCATTGGGTCGTGTTCGACCCAACCGGGGTATGGGTAAAGCTGACGGTGCTCCTGTTGTGCTATGGCACACAGCTGGCCGTTTTGATCAAAAATTACGCAGCGTGTGCTGGTGGTTCCCTGATCGATGGCAGCGATGAGCGATTTCACAAGGTTGCTCCTGCATGCTCGGTGCGAGGGATAGGACTTGGGTCAGATGTTAACACGGCGTGGCAAGATGAGCAACTGGACCGTGTGATGCGACTTGACATCCAGGACGCTAATGCTAGCATAAGAATGATGAAACGATTTGCCCTCTGGTTGGTCTTCATTCCTCTTGCACTCCTGACGATTCTGATCGGTTGCCAGAGATCGTCCATACCGGTGATCGTTCAAGCGGATGGCAATCGTCAGCAGGTCGTCCTTACGGGCGGCACGGTGCGTGATGCGTTAGCAACAGCTGGCATCACGCTGGGGGCGTTAGACCGGGTACAGCCCGATTTATACGTCGAAGTGACATCTGGTATGGTGATCGCTGTTACGCGTGTGGAGGAGCGCTATGAAACCGAGCGGGTTACGGTGCCTTACACGCGCAAGGTGATCGCCAATGAGGCACTGCCTACCGGTGAGACGCGACTCATCCAGTTGGGGATAAACGGTGAAGATGAGGTCACC
>JBMFPH010000143.1:7726-8412 GCA_049969215.1 Anaerolineae bacterium
CGTGTAGTGTTGGAGGACGGTAAGCCAGTTGAGCGCATCCGCATCAGCCAGGTGCGAGTCAAACCCCCTCAGGATGAGATCGTGGCAGTGGGAGCGACGCACAGCCTGCGCACACTGCCCCTGGAAGGCACGATCGCTTATTTGGCTGCTGGCAATGCTTGGGTGATGCGGGGAAATAGCGCAGCGCGCCGACCTCTCACCACGGAAGGAGATCTGGACGGACGTGTGTTTGAACTCTCGCCGGATGGTCGTTGGCTGCTCTACACACGACGCTTAGAGGGTAACATCGAGACCCCACTGAATCAATTGTGGATGGTTAAAACCACCATCGTGGGAGAATCGCCCATTTCACTGCCAGTGCGTGGAGTGCTCTATGCTCAGTGGTCTCCGGATGGGAAGCAAATCGCCTACAGCACGGCAGAGCGCACTACCAGTCCCCCTGGCTGGCGTGCGAATAATGATCTGTGGATCGGCAAGGCAGATGTGCGTGCCATTACCCGCGCTACTCAAGTGATCACAGCCAATACTGGCGGTGCCTATAGTTGGTGGGGTAGCAGGTTTGCCTGGTCTCCGGACGGAAAGACATTTGCCTATGCTCGGGCCGATCAAGTGGGTGTTTACGATGTACTCAGCGGAACGTTGACAGTGTTACGCGACTTCGCCCCTTATAACACGTATAGCGAATG
>JBMFPH010000144.1:0-8320 GCA_049969215.1 Anaerolineae bacterium
GTGATAGCTCACCATCAGCAGGATGGCCAGGCCGCGGAGTGCGTCCACTTCCCAGTAACGTTGCGCTGGTTGCCGATGGCTCAGCAGAAGGAAGATAGCCACCTTGCGCCACCACGGCACAGAAGATGCCGACTTCATCGGGGAAGAAGGCATATCATTTCAGGATGAGGAAGGGTTGCTCGGGTCGCTGCCGAACACGGCGGAATGGTGTCGCGAATGTTGAGCGCGCTGTGAGTTCAGAGCGCCAGCTACCTGGCGTGCGAGCAACCGCAGGGGCAGCCAAATCGGTTGCAGTATCCAGACGATCAAGGTGTTCAAGATGCCCATGCCGCGGGCAAACCAGTGCCACAACGGTGCTGATCTGCGCAGGAACGGCACACGCGCGTACACCACACATAGCACCAATGTGGCTGCCGAGATAGCGAACTTCTGCCACGACTCGAAATGGACACCCAAAAACTCATCCAGCAACAACTCCACGCCAATGTTGAAGACCACCAGGTAGGCTGCTGTCGCCAGGATCGGCTCGCGCTTGATCAGCCAGGTGAAGACGCCAGCAGCAAAGCGCATCGTGAGAATGCCCAGCGCTACCCCCAACATCACCACCCAGAACTGGTTGGAAAGCGCCACCGCCGCTACCACGTTGTCCAAGCTAAACGCCAGGTCAGCCAGCTCGACGTTGAGCACAACCAGCCAAAAAGTGGCAGCGACGCGCCGCATGGATGCATGACCACTTTCTCCGTTTTCATCTCCACGCTCTCCGAGATGCTCAAAGGCCAACCGCACCAGATAAGCAGCACCCAGAACCTTCAAGAAGGGGTTGTGGATCACCCAGCTGGCCAGTGCCAACATCAACCCGCGTCCAGCATAAGCTCCCAGCAACCCTACCTTGAGCGCGGCAGATTGTTGCATACCGAGCAACCGCGAGGTGGGTGCGCGCAAGAACCGCAGCCAGGCAGGATAAGGGACGGGCTGGTCGTCAGGCAATACCGAGACCATCGCACCCAACACAGCCGCATTGTCAATCGACAGGATGCCCTCCAAGAAAATGAGCTGAGCAACAATGGTGAGCACCCCGATGATGCCAGTCGTATCCATAGCGATCCAATCCTTTGACGAACAGTGTGACGCGCCGCAATGGGCGTAAATGCCCTCAATTTTAACCTCTCAAATTTTAAACCATGCCCGCTGAAACCAACAAACTTCGCTCATAGACCCACAACCTGTCGGACCCTTCTGAGATCGGAGAGCGGTTGTATTTCATTTTGCCCCAAATTGAAATGCACCCCGGAGAGTGGGTAGATTGACACACCTCTGCCATCATGCTAAGATGAAGAGCGGTCCGCTACGAGCGGCTATGAGGCATATAGATCGATGTCGTCCCCCTTTGAAACCCTGTACAAGGTTCTCAGCCAGGAGAAACAGCGCGGTTGTGACAATCGTCTGGTAATCGGTGGTCTGGAGAAGCTCGCTGATACATGGGCGCCTCAGGCCATCGCACAGGTTACCGATCCGGAAGAGCAGCAGCTCATCCAGGAGATCGCAACGTTGTTGCGTCGCTATCCCGAGCTTGAAGTGTCCGAACGTGCCTCCTTTCTCAACGCCATCCTGGACAAAATCGCCGCGCGGCGGAGCACCCTCACTGCGCCTGTACTCTCTCCCAATGTCTCGGTGGCGGAGAAAGCAGAACCCGCTCCACCGCCTCAACGCCCCCGTGCGCGCACTGCCCGCCGCGTCGCCTCCCCATTCGGCGGCCTGGACGAATCCGTGGAACGTCTCCCAGGCATCAAGAAGGGTATGGCCGAGAGGCTGGCACGCCTGGGCATTCGCACAGTGGGCGACCTGCTCACCCACTTTCCACGCCGTTATATTGATTATCGTACCCTCAAAACCATCAGTCAGCTACGCTACGGGGAAGAAGTCACCATCTTGGGCGTGGTGCAAAGCTGCCAAATGCGCGATACCCGCAGTGGCAAACGCATTGTGAGCTGCATTCTCTCCGACCGCACCGGTGTGGTGGAAATCACCTGGTTCAACCAACCCTGGCTGGTGGACAAGCTGCCCCCTGGCACCCCCATTGTGGTAAGCGGAAGGGTTGACCAGTACCTGGGACGTCTGGTGTTCCAACATCCCGAATGGGAGGAAGTAGACCGGCGACAAATTCACACCGGGCGGTTGGTGCCGGTCTATCCGCTCACCGAAGGGCTCACCCAGAAGTGGATGCGCGACGTCCTCGACCGGCTGGTGCGGAGTGCTACTCCGAGCTTGCCCGATTATCTGCCCACCGCACGGCGTGAACGGCTGGGCATGCCCGCTCTGGGGGAAGCACTACGTCAGATCCATTTCCCCGACAATCCCGAGGCACTCGAGCAGGCGCGGCGACGGTTGGCTTTCGACGAGCTGCTCTTCATTCAGCTGGGTGTGCTCCGCCAGCGTCACCGCTGGCGCTCAGAGCCCGCTCGTCCGGTGCATGTGGACCGGAACTTGCTGGAGAAATTCGTCGCGGCGTTGCCATTTGGACTGACAAGTGCACAGCGTCGGGTGCTGGAGGAGATCATGGCCGACCTGGAGCAAGCGGTACCGATGAACCGATTGCTTCAAGGCGACGTGGGGTCGGGCAAGACGGTGGTGGCGCTGGCGGCAATGGTGGTGACCGCAGCGAATGGAGGCCAAAGCGCCATGATGGCGCCCACCGAGATCCTGGCCGAGCAACATTATCGCACTATCACCCGCCTGTTGGAGCCATTCGCTGCCGTGCAGAGCAATCTCGACCTTTCCGTTCGCCTGCTGACCGGCAGCACCCCAGCTGCGGAGCGTGAGACGACCTACGCCGATATCGCCAGCGGTCGCGCCAAGTTGGTGGTCGGTACCCACGCTCTGATCCAGGAGACGGTGGACTTCCACGATCTGCGCCTGGTGGTGATCGACGAGCAGCACCGCTTTGGTGTCCAGCAACGTACTGCCCTGCGTGACAAGGGATACAATCCCCATATGCTGGTGATGAGCGCCACACCCATCCCGCGCTCACTCGCGCTCACATTGTACGGTGACCTCGACCTGTCGGTGATCGACGAGATGCCACCCGGGCGACAGCAGATCAAAACGTATTGGCTTTCCCCCTTAGAACGCGAACGCGCCTACTCCTTCATCCGCTCGCAGGTGGAACAGGGACGCCAAGCTTTCATCATCTGCCCCCTGGTGGAAGAATCGGACAAGATCGAAGCCAAATCCGCCGTTGAAGAGTATGCTCGCCTGTCCAACGAGGTATTTCCCGACCTGAAGCTGGGGCTTCTCCACGGCCGAATGAGCGCCGAAGAAAAGGAAGCGGTCATGACCCGTTTCCGGAATGGCGAGTTGCACATTTTGGTCTCCACCGCAGTTGTGGAAGTGGGAATCGACGTTCCCAATGCGACAGTGATGCTGGTTGAGGGTGCCAACCGCTTTGGGTTGGCCCAGCTGCACCAGTTTCGCGGGCGGGTGGGGCGTGGCGAGCACCCCAGCTATTGCCTGTTGCTGGCCGACGCCACCACGCCGGAGGCAGAAGCGCGTCTGCGCATCGTCAGCGAGACCCACGATGGCTTCCGCCTCGCCGAAGAGGACCTGAAGCTGCGCGGACCGGGCGAGTTCTTCGGCACCCGGCAGAGCGGGCTGCCCGACATCCGTGTTGCCCAGCTGAGCGATATGCCCCTGCTGCAGCTGGCGCGCGAGGAAGCACAGGATATCTTCCGTTGCGATCCGGACCTGAGCCAGCCCGAACACCAGCTGCTCGCACAGAAAGTCCAACAATTCTGGCGCAAGCCAACCGATCTGAGTTGACGAAAATGATACGAGCCATATACCCTGCTACCTTTGATCCGATCACAATGGGCCATGTGGATATCGCGACCCGCGCTGCTGGCCTCTTTGACGAGTTGGTCGTGGGCGTCTATGACCGCCCACTCAAGAATTTGCTCTTCTCACCTGAAGAGCGTTATCAGATGACGCGCGACGTGTTGGCCAGCATCCCTAATGTGCGCGTGGAACGCTATGCCGGGCTGACGGTTGAATTTGCCCGCCAACAAAACGCCACGGTGATCGTGCGCGGGCTGCGAGCCGTCTCCGATTTCGAGTGGGAGCTGCAGCTGGCCCTCACCAATCGCAATCTCAACCCCGGAGTTGACACGGTCTGCCTGATGGCCAGCCAGAAGTATCTCTTCCTGAGCTCCAGCGTGGTGAAAGAGGTCGCCTTTGCGGGCGGAGATGTGAGCGATATGGTGCCCGAGATCGTGCTCAAGCCACTTTTGGAGAAAATTCGCGCCCTGGGAGGCGATGGCGGCGGTAAGGTGAGGACGATCTCGGTGCGGGATTGACAAACCGGTCCCAAGAAAGTGGCGAAACCTTTGACCCATACAACCTGCTTCGATCCTCCATTGCACGCAGAGATTCTGGCTGCGCTGGCAATAGGTTTTCTTGTTGTGTTCGGTCCTCTTCTGCGCTGGTGGTACCGCCGCTGGGGAGCCTTAAACGCCGAAGTGCAGCGCGCCCTTCCGGGCGATGAGCTGGTGCCGCATCCCCGGTTTGTCACCACGCGCGCCATCACCATCCATGCACCCGCTGCAGACATATGGCCCTGGTTAGTGCAAATCGGACAGGGTCGCGGCGGATTTTACAGTTATTCCCGCCTGGAGAATCTGGTGGGTTGTAACATTCATAACGCCGATCACATTGTCGACGAGTTTCAGCACCTGGAAGTACAAGACACAATCTACCTCGCCCCCAAGGGGAGTGAGGCACCGTTTTTTGAGGTAGCGGCCATACATCCACGACAAGCTCTCGTGTTACGAGGTGATGCAGCACCGTCGGCTGCCGAGATGCGCACCAGCTGGACGTTTTTCCTCGCAGAACAGCCGGAGGGCACCACGCGGCTGATCGCGCGTTACCGTATGGATTACCCCCCACATGGGCTCAACCGGGTAATATGGGAGGGCATCTTGGACCCCGTCTTCTTCATAATGGAGAGATGTATGCTGAAAGGCATTCGACAACGTGTTGAAGCAACCGCTCTGAATCCTTGTCCAACACAGTGATACAGGGGAAACCGTTATGCTACAGAAGGCACAGGCCATCAAAGACCAACTTATCGCGTGGCGTCGTACCATTCATCAGCATCCCGAGCTGAGTTTCGAGGAACACGAGACCGCTGCCTTTGTGGCACGCACCCTGCAGGATATGGGCATTCGCGTGCGTACCGGGGTGGGACGCACCGGCGTGGTCGGTTATCTAGGCAAAGGAAACGGCCCGGTCATTGCGGTGCGCGCCGACATGGACGCGCTGCCCATCCAGGAGGAGAATCGGGTAGAATATGCTTCGCGGGTGGCAGGGCGCATGCACGCCTGTGGCCACGACGCGCACGTGGCGATGGTGTTGGGAGTGGCATTGCTATTGCGCCCGCTGGATCTGCCCGGCGAAGTGCGCCTCCTGTTCCAGCCCTCCGAAGAGACAGAGGACGAAGAGGGGTTGAGCGGAGCACAACGGATGATCGCCGAGGGTGCCTTAGAGGGCGTGCAGGCGGTCATTGCCCAGCACGTGGACGGTGCCTTGTACGCGGGCACTATCAACGTGGGGGACGGCTACGTCAACGCTGCGGTGGACACTTTCAAGGCGCACGTGATTGGGCATGGCGGACACGGTGCTTACCCCCAGCAAACCCGCGACCCAATCTGGATGACCTCTTTCGTGCTCGATGCGCTGTACGCAATCCCCTCGCGGCGGATTCCACCTCTGCAGCCGTGTGTGGTCAGCGTGGGCATCGTGCAGGCAGGCACGGCGAACAATGTGATCCCTGAAGAGGCTTATCTGGAGGGCACCATCCGCAGCTTCGACGAGGGTGTGCGTGACCAACTCGCCCACGAGGTAGAAGCAGCTTTTGGCCTAGTGCGCGGACTGGGTGGCGACTATCGGTTGACCGTCCGACGCGGATATCCTCCCACCTACAACCATCCCGATGTTGCCGGCTGGCTACGCCAGGTGGCACGTGACCTTCTGGGCCCTGAAAACGTGGGCTCGGAACAGAAATCGATGGGTGCTGAGGATTTCGGTTATATGACGCAGGTCGCTAAGGGCGCGATCATGCGGCTCGGCATCCGCACGCCTGGTGGACCACCGCGCCACATCCACTCCGCCACGTTCGATCTCGACGAAGCGGCGCTACCTGTTGGCACCGCAATACTCGCCGAGACGGCACGTCGCTTTGTGTGCGGCGAGCTGGCGTCAGGCTAAAGCGCGGTGAATCTCCAGCAGGTCGGACAGGAGCGCAAAGCCGGTCTCACGACGGCCTGCTCCTGGGCCTACCAATGTCACCTCGCCGAGCAGGTCGGTAACATAGGTGATAGCATTGGTGGCTCCGCTGACCCCGGCCAGCGGATGAGAGAGATCGACCATCTGGGGCGCCACGCGCGCGTGTACGCCATCATCGGTGCGTTGCAGCTCGGCGATCAGCTTCCAGCGCTTCCCCTGCACTTGGGCATGTTGAATGTCCCGTGGGGTCAGGTGGGTGATGCCCTGACGGCTGACCTGCTGCGCCGTGATGGGATGATCGAACACCACCGCAGCCAGGATGAGCAATTTGCCAAGGGCATCGTACCCTTCCACGTCCGCGGTGGGGTTCGCCTCGGCATAACCCAGCCGTTGTGCTTCGGCAAGTGCTTCGGCATACGAGGCGCCACCCTCCATGCGGGTGAGAATAAAGTTGGTGGTGCCGTTCAGGATACCCTGAATCGCTCGAATAGTGCAGCCAGCCAGCGCCGTGGTGCCCAGGCGCAACGCCGGCGTGCCCGACATAACCGTCCCCTCAATTCCCCACAGGAGGCCGTTGGCATCAGCTAACGCTTTCAACTCCTTATAAGCCAGCGCCACGGGCCCCTTGTTGCTGGTCACCACATGTTTGCCGGCCTGAAAGGCAGTGCGAATATGGGTGATGGCCGGCTCACCGGTCTCCAGATTGGTCCACGTCGCCTCCACGATCACATCTGCGCCGGTATCTTGGATGGTGCTCACACTATCCAGCCCACGCACCAGACCAGTACCGCCGGGGTAGCTCTCCAATGAACCGGTAGATTGCACCGCTTGCAGCAGCAGCGGCGCATCCAGCCCTCGGGGATGATACACGGCCCCTTTAGCAGTATCGCATACGGCGACGACCTGGACGTCCAGACCATCCCGCTGCCGTAGCGTTTCCCCTTTGTCCCGCAGAATCTCCACCAAGCCCTGTCCCACGACCCCGAAACCGATGATCGCTACACGCACTATTATCCTCCATATGCTAAGATGTGCTAAGAATGGGTTCACCGCCCCATCGGAAACGTGATGATGACAGTCGTGCCACCATCGCGCTCTACGTGGAGCGTGCCGTGGAGTTGCCGCGTCAACAAGTTGACAATGCGCAGTCCCAACGAGGTGACCGTCTCCACGCTAAAGTCCTCCGGTAGCCCTACGCCATTATCGCCCACCACGAGGCGACACTCCCCCGGCTTGTGACAGCAAAGCTCAATGCGCACCTCTGGAACACCGCGCGCGCTGACAGGAGTTCCACCTCTTCGAGGGAATGCGTGCTTAAAAGCGTTGGATACCAGCTCGTTGACGATCAAGCTACAGGGAATAGCTGCGTCGAAACCTAATGGCACGTCCTCTATACAGTGCACGATCTTGACGGCATCCGAATGGATGTGATACGCATCACGCAGCTGGTAGACCAGGCTTTCCACATATTGGCCGAAGTTCACCACAGCCAGCGAGTGCGAACGATACAACTGCTCATGAAGCAATGCCAGCGACCTGACACGCTGTTGACTTTCCTCCAGGGCACGACGCACCTGCTCGTCCCTGACCACCTCCGCCTGAAGGTACAGGAGGCTCGAAACCGTCTGTAAGTTGTTCTTGACACGGTGGTGAATTTCCTTCAGGAGCGTTTCCTTTTCACGCAGCGAGCGTTGCAGCTCTTCTTCCATCTGCTTGCGGCTTGTGATGTCCACCACGATGCCACGGTAACCGGTTACATTCTTATCGGATACGACCGAGATCGAATGCACCAATGCCGGGAACGTGCTGCCATCCTTGCGCATTCCGACAAATTCACCATTCGCATTGCCTGACGCAACGGCGGCCTGCAATTCATGCCATGCACGATGTCGCTCTCCAGGCGCCAACAATTTGAGGATGTGAATTCCTCGTGCCAGGTCAGCAGAAGTGTACCCGAATGTCTTGCGGCCGCAACGATTCAAGAAGGTGAGCATTCCTTGCTCATTGGTCTCGAAGACGGCATCCGGCAAAGCGTCGGCCAGTT
>JBMFPH010000145.1:0-8296 GCA_049969215.1 Anaerolineae bacterium
CTCGCATGTCCGTCTTGATCTTCTCTGCAATGGCGATGAGGGTTTTTTACAAACTTGAAACCTGAACTGGTCAATGTGAGGTCTTTCTAGTTTCATTCAGCTTTGCCAATTGTTGCTCCGCATGGTTTGGAATGTATGGTGAGATCCAGTATCGCGTAGGTGAGGAGTGGAAAACCTATGGCATATATGAGACCGTCTAAAAGCTATGCCCGTATTCCGGATGTGGTGGAACTGCCGCGCCTGATCGAGGTGCAAATTGAATCGTTCCGCTGGTTCTGCGAAGAAGGGCTCAGGGAGCTGTTCCAGGAAATCTCGCCTATCGTCAGTTTCAACAAAAACCTGGAGCTGCACTTTCTCGATTATCGCTTTGACGAGCCAAAGTACTCCGAAAAGGAATGCCGCGAACGGGATATGACGTTCGCCAGTCCTTTGTGGGTAAAGGTCCGGCTGATCAACAAAGAGACCGGAGAAATCAGCGATCAGGACGTGTTTATGGGAGACTTTCCCCTGATGACGGACAACGGCACCTTTGTGATCAACGGTGCTGAACGGGTCGTAGTCTCCCAGCTGATCCGCTCACCGGGTGCATACTTTACGGTGGAAGAGGATCGGGTAACCGGTCGCGCCTTGTGCTTTGCTAAGCTCATCCCCAATCGAGGGGCGTGGTTGGAGTTCGAGACGTCCAAGCGGAATGTCATTTCGGTCAAGGTGGATCGCAAGCGGAAGCTGCCGGTCACCGTGCTGCTGCGCGCGGCGGGATATGGCACCGATGAAGAGCTTTATCGGCTATTCGAGATGGAGGATGTTCACTCCGACTATCACTATATCGAAGCGACCATTGAGCGCGACCCGACGAAGTCGATGGACGAAGCGCTGCTGGAGTTTTACAAGAAGCTGCGTCCGGGTGATCCACCAACCCTTGACAACGCAAAAGCGTTTCTCAATTCGCTGTTCTTCTCGCCCAGACGTTACGACCTGGGCAAGGTGGGGCGGTACAAGCTCAATCGCCGGCTCGATCCCTATACCAGCGAAGAGGTAGGGGGTGTGCTGGGTGATCTGCTGGACCTGTTTGAGGTCTCCGAAACCGATATGGATCGTGCTGAGGCGGTTGCACTGGTACAAAGTATCAGGAATCTGCCCGTTGACGAGGCTTTGGTGCAACTCTACCGGCGACTGTGCCATCAGGAGTCGGCGACACTCGAGGATGTGGAAACTTATCTCGCGGCGCGACCGTTGGGTAAGGTGACCTGGTATCACCTCTCCCGCCGCCTGGGCCTTCACGAATCACTCAATCAACGTACGTTGACCCCGAACGATTTGGTGAAAGTCGTGGCCCATATGATCTTGGTCAACAACGGTAATGAATCACCGGACGACATCGATCATCTGGGTAACCGTCGTGTGAAAACGGTGGGCGAGCTGATCCAGAACCAGCTGCGCATCGGCCTGCTACGTATGGAACGTGTTATTCGGGAACGCATGTCGATCCGCGACCCCGAGCAGGTCACAGCCACGGCGCTGATCAATATTCGCCCGGTGGTGGCTGCCACGCGTGAGTTTTTCGGCGGCAGTCAGCTTTCGCAATTCATGGATCAGACGAACCCGCTGGCCGAACTCACCCATAAGCGCACACTCAGTGCTCTGGGGCCGGGCGGTTTGCGTCGCGAGAGAGCTGGTTTCGATGTACGCGACGTCCATCACAGCCACTACGGGCGCATCTGCCCCATCGAGACTCCTGAAGGGCCCAACATCGGTCTTATCGGACGCCTGGCCACCTTTGGACGCGTCAACGAGTACGGTTTCATTGAGACGCCTTACCGCAAGGTGATCAATGAGTTGTCGTGTCAGGATACGGATAAGCTGGTGGGTAAGGTGCTACGCGAGACGGTGGTAGATCCACGAACGGGGGAAGTAATCGCGGAGAAGGGAACGCAGATTGACGAAGAGCTGGCGATCCGCATTGGTCAGCTGCCCACGGAGGAAACGGTCAAGATCAAACCCGTGGTGACCAATGAAATCGTGTACATGTCGGCCGATGAAGAGGATCGTTACACCATTGCGCAGGCCAACGCCAAACTGGATGAAAAAGGACATTTCGTCGAGCCACGCGTCAGCGTGCGGCGACATCAAAGCTTCTTCCTCGAAAGTCCCGAGCGCGTGGATTATATGGACGTATCACCCAAACAAATCGTAGGGATCAGTGCGGCGCTGATCCCCTTCCTGGAGCACGACGATGCCAACCGTGCGTTGATGGGTTCGAACATGCAGCGTCAGGCGGTGCCGCTGGTACGACCGGAAGCGCCTGTTGTGAGCACCGGCATGGAATTTCAGGCAGCTGTCGACTCGGGACAGGTGGTCTTGGCACGAGGGGACGGCGAGGTCATCAGTGTGACGGGTGACCGCATCGTGGTACGGCGGGATAACGGCGGGTTGGATGTATACACATTGCGCAAGTTCAATCGCTCCAACCAGTCCACTTGCATCGATCAGCGGCCGATAGTGCATAAAGGCGATCATGTGCGCAAGGGGGATGTTCTGGCCGACTCGAGCTCCACAGATTATGGAGAGCTGGCGTTGGGTCAGAATGTTCTGTGTGCCTTCCTCAGTTGGGAAGGGGGTAATTACGAAGATGCCATCCTGATCAGCCAGGATCTGGTGCGCCGCGACAAGTTCTCTTCGATCCATATTGAGAAACACGAAGTCGAGGCGCGTGATACCAAGCTGGGGCCGGAGGAGATCACACGTGATATACCCAATGTGGGTGAGGATGCGCTGAAAGATCTCGATGAAGGCGGCATTGTGCGCATTGGAGCTGAAGTGCGTCCGGGGGATATCTTGGTAGGCAAGATCACCCCGAAGGGTGAGACTGAACTGACCCCGGAAGAAAAGCTTCTGCGTGCTATTTTCGGTGAAAAGGCGCGTGAAGTGAAAGATTCCAGCTTGCGCCTTCCCCATGGTGAGAAGGGCATCGTGGTGGATGTGCGCGAGTTCAGCCGCGAGGAACACCGGGATCTGCCGGCTGGCGTGGATAAGATGGTGCGCGTGATGGTCGCCCAACGGCGTAAAATCACTGAAGGCGACAAGATGGCCGGTCGGCACGGTAATAAGGGGGTCATCTCCAAGGTAGTGCCTGTCGAAGACATGCCCTTTATGGCGGATGGCACCCCAATCGAGATCATCTTGAACCCTTTGGGTGTTCCGGCGCGCATGAATATCGGTCAGATTCTGGAAACCCACCTGGGTTGGGCGGCATCGCGTCTGGGGTTCCAGGCGATCTCTTCCGTCTTTGACGGTGCACGCGAGGATGAGATTGCTGCAGAGCTGGCCCGTGCGTGGCTCATTGACCATGCGTGGCGTATTGTGACCGAACGTGCCTGGAGCTGGTTCCTCTCACAAGATGAGATCTCGCCTGAGGATGTGGAAGATGAGAACGAGGTGATCGCACTCTATCTGGTGCGATGGCTCGGTGAGCAGGGATATGATCCAGAGCGGTTGGCGATGGATCAAATCTATGCCCGGCGTGCCGTGCTGCGCGAGTGGCTGTGTGAGCGAGGGTATGATCCAGACTTCTTGCTGGCCTTTGAGGGCGCCCGACGTGCCGAAGCATTAGGGGTGCAAGCCCGCGAGGCAGTACGCGTTGCCTGTTTGCGCGAATGGCTGCATTTCTTGCGCGAAGAGCGTGAGCGCAACCCCGATCCGCGCTACGCCCGGCTGCCCCAGGAGCTCGTCAAAGCGGATATCGACCGCATGAGCGCCGAGGAGGTCGATCAACTGGCCATCGCGTGCATGCGAGCAGCCGACGTCCCGATGCCCACAACCGGCAAGGTGATCCTCTATGACGGCAAGACGGGGGAACCGTTCGATCAGCCGGTCACAGTGGGAGTCATTACGATGCTGAAGCTGGCACACCTGGTCGAAGACAAGGTGCACGCACGCTCCACCGGTCCCTACTCCCTGGTGACGCAACAACCGTTGGGTGGTAAGGCGCAGTTCGGTGGCCAGCGCTTCGGCGAGATGGAAGTGTGGGCGCTCGAAGCATACGGCGCGGCGTACACGCTGCAGGAGATGCTCACCGTCAAGAGTGACGACGTGACAGGTCGGGTGAACACTTATGAAGCGATTGTGAAGGGCGAACCCATCGAGGAACCAGGTATCCCCGAGGGGTTCCGTGTCCTGGTCAAGGAACTGCAATCGCTTGGCCTGGCAGTGGAGGTAATCACGGATAACGAGGAACGCATCCAATTCGGCAAAGAGGATCAGAAGGAGAAACCTCCGAAGCTGGGATTGGGGCTGGGCCTCGATATGATGGCGCCGCCCCGGTAGCGCAAATAAGCAAGCAGGGCGAATAGCAGATCAGAGCCCATGGGAGAATGATTCAATCCCATGGGCTCTGATTCTTTTGGCGGTCACTCCAGGGGCATCAGAAAGGCTTCCACCCCAAGATTATGCAATCGTGACCACCTGCCCACTGCGGTGCGACTCAAGAGCTGCAGTGAAAAGACGGTGACTTTCTGCCGTCTCTTCGGGAGTGGCACAGCAGAAAGGCTGCCGCATACCTTGACCGTTCACCAGCTCATCGCAAAAGGCAGCCCACATCTGCAGGATCGAATCGGAGAAGCCAAACTCGAAGATGCTCCCGGTGATAGCGGGATAGGCAGACTGGTAGGGAACATCGGCCACCTGCCAGACCTGATCACCTCCCGGTATGTAGGGCAGCCAGACTAGCTGTTTGGGATTGCGCGTGCTGAATTCAGCCGACAACGCTGTGCCGGCAATGCGGATAAACCACGTGTTCGCGTGTCCGGGCGCAATACGCTTCATTGAGAGCAGCATAGGGAATTCATGGCCGTCCACGCTCGCTTCACAGGCCAAGACAGCGTTATCCCACGTCTCACACGGCACCATAGCCCCGCTCCGGTCGGGCCGCTCTTTGACGATTTTGGCGAGCAGAGCCCGCACATTGCGCGGCTTCCATCCAAAACGCAGCGGCATATGTACCACATGCATGCCCAGGTCACCCATGCAACCGTACTCCCCATTGGTCTCGCAACGACGCTTCCAGTTGATGGGCTTGTGTGGGTTGAGGTCACTACTGTGCCAGAAGCCAGCCTCCACCTCGATGATTCTGCCGAAACGCCCCTCGCGCATCCACTGGCCGATGCGATAGGCGCCGGGATGGAAGGGGAACTCGGACGAGCAGCGCACCAGCACCTCAGGATGGCGTGCGACAGCCTCCAAGATCGCCTGGTTGGCTTGCAGGTCGATCCCGAACGGCTTCTCCCCCATCAGATGCTTGCCCGCTTCGATGATGTCGATGTAGAGCTGGGCATGCAGGTTGTGGGGCACCGCGCAGTAAATGGCCTCAACCTGTGTCTCGTTCAGCAGATCCCGGTAATCCGCTGTGACCAGACGCACCGAGGGTAGGTTGTCATGGAACCACTGTGCCGCAGCGGGATTGGTGTCACATGCCGCCACAATCTGCGGCTCAAAATCGAGGTCGAGCAGATGGCACCAGCGCCCAACAGCGCTGGCGAACTCACGCCCCATCAGGCCGCAGCCGATCACACCGAAACGGATGATCCTCTTGGCCATCTCAGAAATACCCCAACTCTTTCTCCGTCTCGTAGATGCTTTCCTCAATAATGTCCATTGCCTTGAGCGCGATCTCATCCTGCATGATCATTGGTGGGGACATGCGCAAGATATGCCATGCAGGGATCCACGCCACACCCTTTGAGAATGCTTTCTGATAGACCATGCGTCCTGCTTCCTCAAACGGCTCCTTGGTCGCCTTGTCCTTGACCAACTCGATGCCAAGCAGGCACCCGACGCCGCGGACATCCCCGATGATGGGATGGCGCTCCTGCATCTCGCGCATGCGTTTGAGCAGGAGATTGCCCAAATGGGTGGCGCGCTCGCAGATGTTTTCTTCTTCGATCACTTGAATCGAGGCGAGGGCCGCAGCGCACGCCATCGGATTACCGCCATAGGAAGTAGAGGCACTGATGGTCTCAACTTTGTCCTTGTAGCGTTCGCTGACCAGCATCGCTGTGACGGGGAAGCCGTTTCCGAAACCTTTGCCGAGCGTCATCACATCCGGCACCGTGTTCCAGTTCTCCATGGCGAACATCTTGCCGGTGCGCCCCATGCATGTCAGCACTTCGTCGGCCATCAGCAGGATGTCATATTCGTCGCACAGCGCACGGATCTTTTGGATCCATCCGTCCGGCGGCACCACCGATCCGGCCCAGCCCTGGATGGGTTCCAGCACAATGGCGGCAACGCGACCGGCCGTCTCTTCCCTGATCACTGTGCGAATGTAATCGACACAGTAGATGCCGCAGTCCGGATAGGTCATCTTGAACGCACAGCGGTAGCAATTGCCACGCGGCACCAGGAAAAAGCCCGGAGCGCGCAGGCCCTGGCTGGGATCCAACCGTCCGCAGCCCACCGCCCCCATCGTCTTGCCGTGGAAGTCCATATGGAACGAAATGAACTCGAACTTGCCGGTTGCCGCGCGACACATGCGCAATCCAGCCTCCACGGCTGCAGTACCGCTGTCGTAAAATTGCACGCCGTTTAACCTGCGATCCCCTTCCCCCATCGTGATTTCGGCGATTTTCTCCAACAGCTGCATGCGGATGGGGGTGGTAAAATCGTGGGCGTTCATTAGCGTCGCGGCATATTTCTGCACCGCCTCAGTGACCTTGGGATGGCAGTGCCCCAACCCGGTGACGTAGATGCCGGAGGAGAAGTCAATGTAGGTGTTGCCATCCACGTCCGTCAGGGTCACGCCATGGCCCTTTTCGAAGACAACCGGGAACAGACGCACCTGCGAGGAGTAGCCTTTCATATATTTGGAGGCGCGGGCGTGATATTCGCGTGACTTGGGCCCTGGCGGGGGCACCTTGATGATAGGTACGCTATTGACCGGGATATCGGCCCAATACGTCGATGACATCGCATTCTCTCCTTTTGTAATAGGATTAGAGTTCAATTCTGGAAGCTGCACCCAGGGCTGAGGCTCTGGGCTGATATCTTAAGTCCTGATGAGCTGTTTGGGCTGCCACTCAACTCAGTCGGTGAAGCTGTCCTGCGCCATCAGCCGCAAGGTTTATCCCGCGGCGTTCTGGAACTGACGCACCGCCCAACGCTGTGGGGATGCGGCTAGCACACCCCACTCCAAGAACTCCTGGCATCCGCATTGGGAACTCATTTGGGAATGCCTCAGTCGCGGATGAGCTCGATGTCGAGCAAGCGACACAGGAGGGCGACCTCCTCACGCACGTCGCCGTACGCGATCGCATAGTGCTGGCTCGGCACATGTTGCATAAAGTCGGCGACGTTGCCGTCCAACGCGACGTTCACAAAGGGATAAGTGGGGCAGCCCACTTCATGGAATGGCGGTGGCAGCTCGGCATCCCCGGCGGCAACGTGGAGTTTGAAGCGTCCGCGCCGCGCACCCAAACGGAGCAGGGTCACACGCCCGGGCTTGTAGGGTGAGCTGTTCAGCAGCCCCTCGTAGAGCGCGGTGTGCTTGTTGATGACGGGCGCAGCGGCGGCATAGCAGAGCGGCGCAAAGCCACACGCGCCCAGCAGAATGTGTGTCGCCGTCACATTGTGCAAGTCGCCATAGCTGGTCGGTTCGCCGGTGAGATAATGCAGAATGAGCTGCGAGACCACCAGCGGCAAGTCACCCTCACAGCTGACCACATTGCGGTCACCTAATATGGAAAGAGGCACACAAGGAGCCAGGCCAAACGTGCGCGACAGCTCATATTGGCACTTGATGGTGAGCGCATCCCAATCGCGTTCGCGGGCAATTTGCTCGATGGCCAGCGCCATGCGGAATGCCTTGCGCAGATCGTCCGGCGAGACCCCCTCGCCCAGCTGCCAGCGCTCCGCCTCTTTGAGCCACCCCTCCACCTCTTGATCGCCGATCTTCTCGTAGCGCACCACCACTTCGTATTGGTCGAGATGGTCGATCTCCGGGCCAACCTGGCGGCGCAGCTGGGTATGATCGATGGTGCCGGTGTACATCCCCATCGAGGCAAAGCCCAATAAGCCGATGCGCGCTTCGGCCAGCTTGCGCTTGGCAGCGGCGACACGGGCAAACGTGCGAATGCTTTCCATCAGGGTCGGCTCTTCGGGCATGCCATAGACAAAAGTGAAACGCGCCTCCATTTCCTCCAGGGTCTCGCGCAGCACACCGGCTGCCGGCAAGGCGCCCAGTGTCAGCCCGACGCCGTTCTCCGAGAAGATGGTGTGACTCCACAGCAGGATGGGTTCGCTGAAG